>JAFWCK010000059.1 GCA_017536965.1 Lachnospiraceae bacterium
ATACCTTAAGAAGGATTTACTGTCTTTCCACCTTCTTCAACGCATTTACCTCTGTCTTAAACCGCCCTGCTTTCATCGCCCTTATCGTCCGGTAAAACGGAAGAATTGGCAGCAGGATCTTATGCTTATAGAATAAAGGATACTGATTAGCAAACGCATCATAGCTTTTATCACTTTTCCTGATCGGAACAAAGAAACGACTGGTCATATAATCCAACTTTGACCAGTTGTTTTTTTTGAGCGTATTATCGACTCTATGATGCATCGTCCCATATGTACCGGAAGAGAGGATATAGTCTAGTTGTTCCCGTTCCTCTTCAGTCAGATTCCCGCCTTCAAAAAGCTTTTTAGAAAGCTGGCGGTTTGACTGCTCAAACTCCGCAAGTCCAATCTTTTTCATTTCACCTGAAATATAGGAAAAATCCAAAGGAACATTTTTCGTATACACATAGGTATCCATAAGAGACCTGAGACCGGTACCGCTTTCCGCACATCACTGAAACACCGAAAGGCTGCTGCTAACCATGCTGTTGACAAAGCGGATGATATCTTTTCGCTTATATTTGCCATAGCCGTTTACGACAACATTCATCAGACCAGTGGAAAGATGTGTGTAAAGCATTTCCAGATCGTCGCCCGTGGCATGAGAAAGCTCCTTTTTCCAGGATTGAATACTGCTTTCCCGGGCAAGGTCTATCATTTGGCTCAAAAGAGAAGGACTCCTTCCGTGAAAGACAAGGATCTGGCAGACCTCATCGGGCTTTTCGATCATCGCATAAATGGCTTCGATCAGGGCGGTAACATCAAAAGACTGAACCAGTTTTAAGGAAGATTCAAATTCCTGAAGAAGCTCCTGCTCAATGCTTTTCAACAAGTCGTAGCAGTCGCTGTAATGGGCATAGAAGGTGGCGCGGTTTAGCTCCGCAAGTTCGCAGACCTCCTTCACCGTGATCTTATTGACCGGCTTTTCCTTCAGAATGGATAAGAAGGCTTCCTTTATAGCATGTCGGGTATAGCGGACTCTGGCATCGTTTTTTTTCATCGTGATCATCTCATGAAATAAGAAAATATAATGATCGTCCCGACACAAATGGAGAGTGTGTCGGTTTTCTTTCATTGGAAGAATCATTGTTGGTTGATGTCTTTCCTTATGCTTAATATACTGAACTTGTGAAAGATAATCAACACATGTCTATGAATAGGAGGGGTATTCATGTTCCGAAAATATCTGGTGACAGGCGCAGCAGGATTCCTGGGACGGGCTGTTATCGCCGCCCTTGATGCCGCAGGGAACTCAGAGATCCATGCTTTGGTTATGAGAGGTGATCCGCTCGTAAAAGAACTCCCGGATCATGTTCATGTCTCTTTCGGTGATATATGCGAACCGGACTCACTGGAGCATTTTTTTTCTGCCGCAGACCAGCAAACCTGTGTGATCCATTGTGCAGGGTTCGTCTCTGTGGCATCTCATCCGGGCGAGAGGATCTACCGGGTGAATGCAGGCGGTACCGCGAATGTCTTGCGCTATTGTACAAACTACAATGTCGGAAAGCTGATCTACGTCAGCTCCGTTCATGCGATTCCGAAAAACGCTATGCAAACGGGAATTACAAAAGAAACTTTGTTTTCTCCGGATCTTGTTTCGGGTGATTATGCAAAAAGCAAAGCAATCGCAACCGCAATGGTATTTGATGCAGCTAAAGGCGGCCTGCATGTCAATGTGGTTTTTCCATCCGGGATCATCGGCCCAAACGACATCGCAAACGGCAGCATCTCTACGATGCTGCGATCCTTTATGGACAACAAGCTGCCTCTGGCAGTAAAAGGCGGATATGATTTCGTAGATGTAAAAGATGTGGCAGCCGGCATCATTGCGTGCGCAAAAAGGGGACTGCCGGGACACGGATATATCCTTTCCGGCCGGTACGCTTCAATCCGGGATATCTTAAATATAGTGAAGGAGACGCTGCATTTAAAACGCACGGTATTCTATTTACCAATCCGGATCGCCAAGTGGATCGCTCCGCTTTATGAGAAATGGTGCATGATGAAACAGCGGCCGCTTTTCTTTACGCCAGAAGCAGTTGCGGTCCTTGCATCCAAAGACCACTTCAGCAGAGCAGCGGCCGAACGTGAACTTGGCTTTTCCTCAAGACCGTTGGAGGCAAGCATCCGCGATATGGTGGTGTGGCTGCAAAGGCGGAGTGGATAACAGAATAGCGATCTGCAGGAGAGCTCAGGGAGCGCTTTTTTATATTGTCTTTACATTTTCGCAATGTATCTTTGTCTGGAACTCGAAACTGTTGACACAATAATTATTTCTAAGTTGAAAAGACTTTACCCAGTTCCATTTTTTACCTATAATAAACTAACAGTACTACCGAAGTGATGTTTCGGTCATAGAGTAATATGAAAAAAAAGGAAAAAAGTCAAAATAAAAAAGGGTTTCTGATACTACTAATCGTTGTACTTCTTGCAATTGCTGTAGTGGTAGGCGTTCTTGTAGCGGAAAACAAGAAAAAAAGCGCTCCGCAGCCACAGGAGTCATCAGTGGTTGAACCAACAACCAAAGAAAAAGAAGAGAAGATCACAAACTTTGTGATTTTTGGCATTGATGATGTGGGTTATACCTCATGGGATATTAACCGTTCCGATACCATTATGATCGTTTCCATCAACCAGGATCAGAATGCGATAGCTCTGATTTCCGTTTTACGAGATTCCAAGGTCCCGATCAAAGGGTATGAACCACAAAAGATCAATGGAGCCTATCAACTGGGAGGAGCCCCACTGGCCATAGATACACTGAATGATAATTTCCATCTGAAGCTGCGTAATTATATCACGGTCAACTTTGCGAAAATGGAAAGTCTGATCGATATGATCGGCGGTGTGGATGTGGAACTGACCTGGGAAGAGGCAGAGATTGTGAACAGCCAGAATCCGGATTCAGAGTATGTGGAAGAAGGTATGAATCATCTGGATGGGGCACAGGCACTTTCTTATTCCAGGATCCGTTCACTTGATTCGGATCAGGTACGTGTTGAGCGGCAGCAGAATGTGATGAATGCCGTTCTGCATCAATTCCGTATGCAGGGTACGGAAAAGGGTTTGGCAATGCTGGATCCGTTTATGGAGACGGTAGAAACATCATTCTTCTATTCAGATCTGTATGACATTCTTTCGCCTTTGGATCTTTCTTCTGTGACTTTATCCCGCTATACTGTGCCAAATGCAGAAGTGGATCCGAATCGCTGGGGCGGCTGGGATGAAAACAATTCCTGGGTATGGGAGTTTGATATAGAAAAAACGGCTGATTATATTAACGATATTCTTGCGTGGGAATAAAGAATGAATAAAGAAAAGAAAAAGAGATTTACAATCGGTATCTGTCTTCTGATTTGTGTGATTTTATTAGCAGGTGTTATTTTAACGCTTGCCTTGATTGGTGCAGGAAAGCGTGAAAAAAAAGAAGCCGCTTCCGAACCGGAAACAACAGAAGCTCCGCAGATTCCGGAACAGCATTATTTTGACTTTCTGATGTTCGGAATTGATGATGAAGGCTATACCCCTTGGGACATTGATAAATCAGATATGATCATGCTGGTCTCCGTGAATGAGGATACCAAACAGATCAATCTGATTTCTATCCTTCGGGATACCAAAGTACCGATTGAAGGAGTGGGTAATAAAAAAATCAATGTGGCCTATGCGGCAGGCCGCGCACCGCTGGCGATTCAGACCGTTAATAACACATATCATCTTAACATCGATAAATTCATCACCTTTAACTGGCAGGATATCGTATTCCTGATCGATGATATTGGTGGGGTCGATGTAGAGATTACGGCGGATGAAGCAGAGCAGGTCAACCGAATGGTTGCCGGCCTTGATATTTCTCAGGAAGGGCGCAATACATGGAGTGAAGATGTCTGGGAAGGCCTGATGCATCTTGACGGTACACAGGCTACGCATTTTTCCCGTATCCGTAAGATCGATTCAGATTATTACCGGGCTTTGCGGCAGCAGCGTACGCTGCGTGCAATTCAGCAGAAAGTACTGACTATGTCCGCAGACGAGTATCCGTGGCTGGCGCAGATATTATTAGAAAATACGGTTGAAACCAACCTGTCTGTTTCTGACGTGATGGAATGGATGCAGAAAGATGTTGTCCATTACGAGATCACGTCCAATGTCATTCCGGACAGAGCCATTGATAAAGATGTTTACGGCGGACAGGATGACGAACTGAACGATTGGGCCTGGATCTATGATCTGGAGGCCGCTTCTGACCGCATTCATTCTATTTTGGGGCATTAGGTATGAATAGTTTTCTTTTAAAAACCTATTATTAATGCTTAGATGCTTTATTAATCAGGAAAGCAGACGGTTGTTATGAAAAAAGTAATCGTATTCGGTGGAGGCGCAGGGATTTCCTGCCTCCTCTCCGGTCTTAAATTATTTCCGCTTGAGGTCACGACTGTTATCGCGGTCAGTGATAATGGCAGCAGCACAGGAGTTCTGAAAGAAGAATTTGGTATCCCTGCCGTCGGCGATGTCGGCAAGGTGCTTCTTTCCATGGCCAATGTGGATGAGGATTTTGTGAAGCTGCTGAGCTATCGCTTTCAGAATGAAGGTTCCACGCTTTATAATCATCCGGTCCGCAACATTCTGATGACGGCGCTGATCGATCTGAAAGGGAATCTGACAGAGGCGACCAGGTACATGTGCGCCCTTTTAAACATCAAGGGTTCGGTTCTTCCTTTGACCGAGGAACGGGCGGATCTTGTGGGGCATAGCGAGACCGGAGGTGAGGATTATTACGGGCAGGTCGTTGTCAGCCAGAACATCAAAAACATCTCCACGCTTTCCTATGATCATGACATCACGGTCGGGAACGAGGTGAAGAAGGGCATCGCGGATGCCGATCTGATCATCTTCAGCCCGGGCAGTCTTTATACGTCCATCCTCCCGCATCTGATCGTGGATGACATCGTCAAGGAGATTGAACGGTCCAAGGCGCCGATCATGTATGTTTCCAATCTGGTGACGCAGCCGGGTGAAACGGACGGCTACAGCGTGAGCGACCACATTAACGTGCTGAATAAGCACCTGGGCAGCCGCAAAGTCGATGTGGTGGTGGCAAATAATGGGCACATCGATCCGCAGGTCGTAGAGAAGTATCTGGTGACCGAGAATAAAACGATGGTGGATCTGGACCGGAATAATGTCTCTGTCCAGGGCGCAAAGATCATAGAGGATGATATCTTCTGTATTGAAGACGGCCGCATCAGGCATAAAGCATTAGATACAGCCTTTCGGATATTTGCGTTTTTGATGGAGGAGGAAGAATAGGTCATTCGTTTGTTGGATAATATTATGGATGATCACCAATCGGGTCAATATCATCAATATCCTGTATTTGGCATCCTTTTAAAGGAGTGAAAACCGTTGCTTTTGTTCTGATTTGGGTCAATATGAGTATAAAAACAAAAATGGCATCCCTGAAATCATCTTTTCAGGGATGCCAAATGAGCATTTTGGAAAGGATTGACCCGGTTTAGTCCCACTGTTATTCTAAAAACCCATTCCTCCACGATCTTGATCCTACTGCTATCCTAAAAACCATTCCTCTACGATCTCATCAATCCGGCTGATACTTAGCGGAAAACGCCGGCTTTCATAGGTCAGGATCAGATTGACATCAGGGAAAATGCCGACACTTTCATAATCTGTAAGTTTTCGAGCATTCCGAAGGTTGTATTTCTCATCGCTCATTAGCCCAAAATGTTCCCAATAATAATACTCACCAGTTTTCGGGTGGCGGATCGTAAAATCGATATGATAGACGATGCCATTTATTTCTCTGTCCCATTCATATCGGTTTGGGATTTCGTGTTTAAACAGGGAGGTCGCTATCTGGGCTTCGGATTTAGAACGGTACATTTTTCCCTGCGGCCCTTTATGGATAAGGCTTTCCGGATGCCCGGCGGTAGAAGGATAATCTTCCTCCGCCCATTTCCAAAGCCGCTCGTCCCTGATCTGAATAAAGGGGCGAAGTAGCTCTTCTGCATGGGGCTTTTTGATCATATACTCCATCGCGGTGTCGCTTTCGTGATGCTTATTCAAATAAGCTGTAATGGCGTCCAGTTCATTCTTTGTATCCTTTAGCATCATTTCTAAAATCATCCGCTTGTTCAGCGCAACGATCTGGTCCATCTCCGAGGATGGAAGATATTTCCATTTTTTGTTTAAATAATGGTAATGTTTAAAACTGTTTCCGTTTTGCTGGAACTTAAACGCCTCGGGCGGAAGCGTGCTAATTTCCGCTTCGAGTGCCATTGCTTTAGTGGAGAGACGTGCAGCCTCTGCCTTCATTTTGTCGTAAATGTTCATAGAGAATCCTTTCTGATAGATGGTTTGATAGATAGGTGGTTAGATCTGAAAAAAAGGTGATTAGACGAAGAAACGCAGATTGGGGAGATATCATCCAGGAACGGATGAAGATATTTCTATTGTAATGATATTAAGCAGGGAATCAAGCTTATTTTCCGTGTCGTTGGAGGATGGAGAGTGGGGTGGCTTACGAAGTTTGGCGGGTTTTTTTGTGCTTTGGAGGGTGCCGCGGTGCGCGGAGCGTGTTTTGCGAAAAACTGTTGGGTCAAATGAGCTGATAATACGAGATTGGCATCCTTTGAAATGCTATAAATTAAGGGGTTTTGAGGCATTTTGGGTCCAATCAGGGCAGAAAGAGAAAAAGGCATCCCTAAAAAGAGATTTTTAGGGATGCCAAATGACCGTTTGGGCAAGGATTGACCCAAGAGCCAGCGTCATCGAAAGCAGGCAAGTACAAGCACCGCCTGTGTCATCGAGAACAGAGGCAAGGCCAAGAAGCAAGCTTGCTGGCACCGTTGACAACCCGCTGCCTGCATTCCATCTTGTCTCTTCTATTTATATCTGCTAAAATATTTACCTAATCTATTGATATCCATTCATTTACAAGTACTTTTGAAGATAACCCTTCACAGTCCGCACTTTGTATTGTAACTTTTTGGCCGACTTTGATAATGAGGAAACCCGAACGGGTTTCCCGGATTTGCTCAAAGCCGCGGGGCTCCTTCGACATTCCGTCGGGGGAAGGAAAAAGGAGTTTGAGATGAAAGGAAAAGCGATTTGGAAATCATGGCTGACCGTTCTGGTCGCCCTTAGCATGATGCTCGTCATGCTTCCACTCACGGGGTTGAAAACGCAGGCAGCAGAGGTCTCTTTGATCAAAGCAAAATGCGATGATCTTTACGCGCCGGCTGTAGGTGTTGAGACGACTTTGCCGACGATTGTTGCGGAACCAGGCAGTCCGGCCATGGTGCAGGCTTATGCATGGTACCATGACGATGTCATCGTCCCGGGAGGGAGCTACTTTGAAGCAGGCACATACGCGTTGTATGCGTCTGTGACACTGAGTGATCCTGCTTCTGATACTTTCTCGGCATTCCCGGTCCTTGAGGTGAACGGAGTGTCGTGGGATTTTGCCAATGTCTGGGAAGAGGAGGGCAATCAGACCGCCTACTTCTATTGTTATTTCACTGTTGATCCGGAACCGGTCATCCATTTTAATGACGAAAGTTTCTCCGTTCCGGAAAGTAAAGTCGGTGTGCCGATTACACCAATCGACATCAAAGACCGCATTAGCGGCGGCGAGGCTCCATACACTTTTGTAAAAGAATCCGGACCGGACTGGCTGACTGTATCGACGGATGGCATCATCCAGGGAACCCCGACTGCAAAAGGCAATTCGAGTTTACTGGAGATAAAAATTACCGATAAAAACAGCGATGAAGGACTGGCAGTTATCTGGGTCGGCGGAACCAAACCAGATGATCGTGCAGCTGTTTATGATGTTAATGCGGTAACCAATCCGGCGGATCTGGGCGCGCAGGTATCACCGGGCAACCCGATCCCGGCAGTCACGTTTAATATATCGACGACAGGCGTGCAACTGGATCCATCCAAAGCATACTGGCAGAAATATAATGCAGGGACAGACAGCTGGGATACTGTCAGTTCCGGCACGTTTGAGGGAGGCCGATACAGGTATCACGCAGGGGTGACCATTGAGGATCCGTCGGTGATCCTTTTTGTCGACCCGCAGATGTGGACGGAGCCGCAGCCGGATATGTTAATGCTGTGGGAACTGGAAAGTTATACAGATTCCGAAGCGGCGTTTTATTCGGAAGAATTTGTGATCGGAGAGCTGGTTTCCGATATTACGATCAACGGCGTGCCTGTTCCGGTGGATGGCATTGGTGTGATGACTTCCGGCGCCACCCTGAAAGAAAGCGGTTTGCACATCAGTGACATATTCTGGATGGATTATGATGGCAACTATGTGGATATAGATGAGACGTTTGACGGCACCGATCCTTCCAGAGAGTATAAGATCATGATCGCTGTGGCAGCGGAAGAAGGATACGCTTTTTCAGAGGAGGCGTCATTGAAAGCAACGGTGAACGGTCTGACTGGCGCGACGGTGGAACGGATCGCGGACGATTTCGTTTTTGTCAGCTGCTATATCCCGTTTGCAGAGCCGACTGCGAGCTGGTACATTGTTACGGCAGGTGCCTTAAATGTGCGGAACAGTGCATCCATTAATTCGGACCGTATCGGGGGCCTGAATTACGCAGATGTGTTTGAAGGCATCGCGGAATCCGGCAACTGGGTCATGTTTAAATATAAAGGAGAGATAGGCTGGGTAAACCGCGATTATGTGGCACTGACTTACTCCATGGATACGGCCATAGCCCCAGTGAAATACACGGTGACGGCGGGTGCGCTGAATGTGCGGAGCCATTATCATAAGCCGACAGGTAGCGAGCCGGATAACCGCATCGGCAGCTACACGAAGGACAAGGAGATCCTTGTGACGGGTAAAGTGACTGGACCTGATCATGAGGATTGGATGGTCGTGGATTACAGTGGGGGAGGCACCCACCAGCTTGGTTTTGTGATGGCGAAATATGTCGATGGAGAAGCACCGATCGTTTCGCCGGAATATATAAGTGCCAAGATGGATATCCCTTCATTGGATCTGAAGATCTTTACCGGAGGGATTCCTTCAGAGTTTGCGGCATCGACCAAGAGCGCGCTTGCAATTGGCGATGATGTAACGCTGAAGGCTGAGAACTTTATTAAAAATGCGGATGGTTCTTATACGATCAACATCTTCCCGGCAGATGGAAAGAATTTTAACGCGCTGAAAAAAGAGAATATTGAACTGCCTTCGGGAGTTAATTTGGTGATTAAAGATCTGGAGCTTAACACAACTGATGGCAGTATTGATCTTAAGATGGAGCCTGCGGTTGCTTATCAGGTGACGTTTGAAAGCAATGGCGGATCGCCTGTTGAGGCGCAGACCGTGCCATCCGGCAATACGGCACATTATCCTGCCGCACCGACGAAGGAAGGATATACGTTTGACCGGTGGTATACGGATGAAGCATGCACCAGCAAGTTCGATTTCAGCACGCCGATCACGAAAGATACTGTTCTCTACGCGCGCTGGATGGCGAATGTCATCGGCGTGAAGCTGCATGGATACGAGATTGAGCATATCGGCAGCGGATATCATCTGAAGATGGATGTGCGCGAGGCGATCTTTGAGAAGGATACGGCTCCATTGCTGGTTGGCGCATCGGGTCTGTATACGGATAAGGAAATTACGACTCCGCTTACGACCGCGCCTGTGGGCGGTGAGACCTACTACTTTGCGGTCACTCTGGATGATTACGGCCAGGAGGGCCATCCGGATGTTTACTACACCGATAAGATGAAGACGGGCAATGATGCTTCTGCAGAAGAGGCGGAAGTGGAGTATGTGAGTCTGACCAGAAGCCCGGGCGGCAAATATGCGACGGTGGTCTTTTCCTACAAGCCGGCTGAGATCGTTTACACCTTTGAGAAGGGTGCGAATGCATCCTGGGAGAAAGGCGGCACTGCTGTTCAGTATGTGGTGAAGCGGAATCTCAATGATGATAAGACATTCGGCCTGTTTGACCATATTGAGGTAGATGGCACGGCGCTTGCCGCTTCTGACTTTACGGCAGTTTCAGGCAGCCTGGATGCGACGCTGAAGTCTTCTTTCCTGGAGACGCTGTCGGCCGGCGCGCATGATGTCAAGATCTTCTTTGAGGATGGCGTGGCCGAGACCAAGCTGACGATTAAAGAGACAGCTGGTGGTGATGGTTCTGACGGCGGTGGCGGGTCTGGCAACGGTGGCTGGGCTAATGGCGGGTCGCCGCAGACGGGCGATTCATCGCAGCTGCATCTGTATCTGGCGCTGATCGCTGCATCACTCCTGGTGCTGCTTGCTGTAACCCTTGTGGTTAGCGTGAAGCGGGCAGAGCATGGTAGGAGAAGGATGTAGTCAGCCTGAAGGAGGATGTAGTCAGCTTGAATGAGAAGGATGTATTCCGCCTGAAGCTCGTTTTTGGTTGAATGACGGCAGATCGATGTGTTTGTGCTGACAAGAATTGAATATATTGACTGGGCCCGGCGATTGCCGGGCCTTTTTTTGTGGGAGTATTCCTTTGGGATTATTTTTAGGGGAATCTTTTTGCTTTTTGTGGGAATAATCCTATCATTTTTATAGGATTACTCCTATATGATCAAAAAGTTTATTTGGGAGTAATTTTCATCGCGAAAATTACTCCCTTTTTGCTCATTTGTTTTCTATTACTCCTATATGAAAACTTTTTCAATTTAGGAGTAATTTTTTTGCCCAAAAACAGGCTAAAAATGGCCATTTTACTCCCATAGAGATTTTTTTGAAAAAAGGGAGTAATTTTGAGCACAAAAATTACTCCCTTTTTGACAAATATGTTTCAAGTTAATAATTTGTTAACAATTAGGGCTGTTCAGGCCTGTAATGAGTATGTGCAGAACTTTTTGGAGCGGCCCTCCCTGCGCCAAAAAGGGTAAGATCATTGGCAAAACCATCCATTCCCCCAAGGAATGAACTCATAATGATTTATCGTTTTTTTATTCTTTCAACTTCCCATAAAATGAAAGCACATAGGGAGAATCTTTAGATTATTTGTAATATTCACGGTAACCGCATCTAAAGATACATTCCTGCAGAGACTGGTTATTTATTTCAAAAGCTTTTCCGCAAGCTGGAATCCATGATTAATCCGAAAGTCAAAACATGGAACGTTCCGCAAGCTGGAAGGCATGAGCTTTTCAAAAGCGGAAATGTAATGCGGAAAGCTGGAAAACATGGAACGCTCCGCAAGGCGGAATCATCATGAGCCAGTCGGCATCCGCCGGGATGAACCTGACGGGAGATAACTTGGTTAGTAATGTATGAACATCATACAAACAGGAGGAGAAAGAAATGAAGAAACTGAAAAAAGTTGCAGCACTTGTGCTCGCTGCTGTTTTCGCGATCGGACTGCTTGCAGCCTGCGGTAACAAAGGGGGAGATACTCCAGCACCGGCTGGCAGCGGTTCTTCATCCAGCGCTGGCGGCGAAGCTGTGATCAAGATCGGTTATGTCAGCCCGGTCACAGGTCCTTTATCTCACTTCAGCGTTGGTATGGACAACACCATCAAGAACGTAGAAGCAAAGATGAATGAAAAAGGCTATGACATCGGCGGCGTTCATTATTCGGTCAAGATCATCAAAGGCGATTCCGAGTCTGATCCAGTCAAGGCAGCAGAAGTTGCAAAGAAACTGGTCCAGAGCGATGGTTGCCAGATCCTGCTTGGTGAGTGGACACCGGATACGATGAACCCGGTATCCGAGGCAGCTGAGCAGTTGAAGGTTCCATGTATCGTTGACGGCGGTCCGGACATCAGCTGGACGGCAGCAGGCCCATACGACTATTCTTTCGCTTGCGCTATGAGATATGAGAAGCAGGTCAGAGAATACTTTGAGGCGTTCGAGAAAATGAACACCAACAAGAAGATCGGTCTTGTACTTGATTCTTCTATGGACGGTGTCGGCATGCTTGAGCTGGTGAAACAGATGGCAGCTGAGTATGGCTACACCATTGTTAACCCGGATGCAAATGAACTTGCACAGGAAGGCGCAACCGACTTCACCGCAATCGTTCAGAAGATCCAGGCAGAAGGCGCTGACATTATGCTGGCATCCCTTCTTGGCTTCCAGCTTTCCGGCCTTTGGGCAAACGTTGACTCCCTTGGATATCATCCAAAATTCGTCATCCTTTCCAAAGGTATGCACTTCTCATCTGACGTTCTGACACTGACGAACGCAGCAGGCGAGTGCACAGGCGCTTACACATGTATTGAGACACAGTGGACCCGTGAGTATCCGTTTACATCCTCACTGCTCGGAAAGACCGCTGAAGAACTTTCCGCAGACTTTGAAGAGAATGTAAAAGAAGCTCCGGACGTAACGATCGGATGGGACTATGTCTTCTTTGATCTGATCGACCAGGCTCTTAAGACAACCAAGTCTCTGAGCAGCGAAGACATTGTTGCAGCACTGGAGGCTATCCAGGGATTTGACTGCATCTACGGTACTTTAAGCTGTGATGATGAGCACGTATTTGAAACCCCTATCACCTTCGGTCAGTGGGTACCGGATGAGAAGTGGGGACTTCACAAAGTGGTTACCAGCTGCAGCTCCGTTCCGGAAGCAGAAGCAATCCTGCAGCCACAGGTTGAAATGCAGTGGAAATAACATAATTGCCAAAATGGGTATGCCGGCTTTTTAGCCGGCGTACCCGCTGAGGGAGGATCCATTGAATACTATTTTATCAGTAAAAGATCTGGGGATCGCTTTCGGCGGAAATAAGGTCCTGGATTCCATCAACTTTACGGTGGGAGAGGGCGAAGTGCTCGGTATCATGGGACCGAACGGCGCCGGAAAAACGGTGCTGCTGAATATTATTTCCGGCATCTTGAAAGCGGACCACGGAGAGATCATCTTTCAAGGTGAAAACATTTTAAAAGAGAAGATTACAGAACGGACGGCCAAAGGAATAGGGCGGACCTTTCAGGTGCCGCGCGCTTTTGAGCATATGTCCGTTTATGAAAATATATTAGCAAGCGTGGTCTACGGCCAGCGTGTTTCAGAGAAAGAGGCGCGTAAAAAGGCGCTTGAGATCTTAGAACTTGTGAAGCTGGATGACCGGGCGAACGAACCGGCAGGAAAATTGAGACTGATCAACCGGAAGCGTCTTGAGATCGGTGCGGCACTGGCATCGGATCCGAAGCTGCTTCTGCTTGATGAGGTAGCCGGCGGTCTGACCAGCGCAGAAGTAGCAGAAATACTGGATATCGTCAAGACGATCAAAGCGAAGGGCGTGAGCATCATCTGGATCGAGCACATCATCAAGACGCTGATGGAAGGCACCGACCGCATCATGCTGATGGCTGGCGGCAAGGACCTGATTACAGATACGCCGCAGGAAGTCATGAAATCCAGTATCGTGAATGAAGTTTATATGGGAGCAGATGAAGATGATTGAGAAAGAAAAATTGCTTGAAGTTAGCGGGCTCGACGTCTTCTACGGCGACCTGCAGGCAGTCAAAGATGTAAACCTGGAAGTGAAGAAGGGCGATATGGTATCGCTGATCGGCGCGAACGGTGTGGGAAAATCCACCATTCTGCAGGCCATCATGGGTCTGATCAAACCGAAGGCAGGCACCGTGACATGGAAGGGCGAAGTCATCACCGGCAAAGCGACCAACAAGATCGCGCAGATGGGGCTGGCGATGACACCGGAAGGCAGCCATATTTTTGAGGACATGTCCGTGTATGAAAACCTTCTGCTTGGCGCTTATCCAAAGCACGCCAAAGCCAGAAGGGCAGAGAGCCTTGCGCTGGTCTATAAGACCTTTCCGGTTTTAAAAGAAAAAGAAAAACAGACTGCGACCTTCCTTTCGGGCGGGCAGCGGCAGATGCTGGCCATCGCCAGGGCGATGATGGCAAGTCCGGAGCTGATCATCTGTGATGAGATCTCCCTTGGTCTGGCGCCGGTCATTATCAAAGATATTTATGCATCTCTGCATGAGATCAACAAGAACGGAGTGAGTTTCCTTCTGGTTGAGCAGGAGACAAAGCGCGCGCTGAAACATTCTGATTACGCTTATGTGATCGTGCATGGCAGCGTGGTGCTGGAGGGCAGAAGCAGTTCTCTGACAGAGGAGGAGATCGCAAAGGTTTACTTCGGTGTAGAACAGCAGCCGAGAGAGGAAGGAGGTATCGTCTAATGTTACAGGCAGTGATCACAGGCCTTTTGCTTGGCGGCCTTTACGCATTAATTGGCGTCGGCCTTTCTTTGATCTTCGGTATCGTCAAGGTGACAAATATCGCGCATGGCGATCTGATGATCGTGGCGACGTTCTTTATCATGGTGATCATTCAGCACATTGTCGGCAACATCTATCTGGCACTGGCAATCACGATCGTCATCATGGCGATCCTCGGATTCCTGATCCAGAAGTTCCTGATCAACACCGTCATCGACCAGGGCGCTGAGACGGCCATGCTGGTCATGTTCGGATTGTCGATCGCTATCAAAAATGCGCTGACTCTGATCTTTGGTGCAGGCAACAACGCACTTCCTTCCCCGGTAAAGGGGATCAACTTTATAAAAAGTGAATTGGTGTCCATTTCGGGTCAGTACGCCGTCAACTTTATAGTGGCGGTCGTACTGATCGTAGGTCTTGCGCTGCTGATGGACAAGACGCCGCTGGGGCGTTCCATCCGGGCAGCATCATCCGATACGATGGCGGCCGAGCTGATGGGCATCAACACGAAATCGATGTACGTCTGGGCAATGGCCATTACCATGGGCGCTACTGCGGTAGCCGGCATGCTGGTCGGCCAGACCTACTCATTCTTCCCGTATACGGGAACGCAGTTCCTGATCATCGCGTTTGGTGTCGTCGTCATCGGCGGCATGGGAAGTATTTTCGGAACGCTGATCGGCGGCGCGATCCTAGGAATGGCTCAGATGATCGCGGCTTATTTCCTTGGAACTGCTTATCAGACACTCGCAGGCTATGTCATTCTGCTGATCCTTCTGACGGTGCGGCCGCAGGGCCTTCTGTCGAAGAAGATGCGGAAATAATCGGAAAGGAGGGAAATGGCTATGTCTAACAAAACGATGCAGAAAATGCAGCCGAAGAAAGAAGCAATGCCGAAGGTCCGCTGGATCTCTCTGGTCGTTGCTGTGGTAGTTCTGGTATCTCTTCCTTTCTGGGGCGGAGATTACATTGTAAACATTTTCACACTGATCCTGATGTATATGGCGATCGGTGAGATGTGGAACCTGCTGGCCGGTTATGCGGGACTGGTCTCGCTGGGCGCGCAGGCATTTATCGGACTGGGCGGCTATTCGCTGGCGATGATATCGCAGGTCTTCAAACTGCCGTTCTTATTAGGATTTTTGCTGGCGGCGGTTGTCAGTGTGGTGTTCGCACTGATCATATCGTTCCCGATCTTCAATATGAAGGACGTGTACTTTACGATCGGCACCTGGCTGGTGGCGGAGGCTCTGTGCGTTTTCTTCCAGACCTGGGGATTTGTCAATTACAACGTGGGATACAACATCACCGTAGCAAGAAGGCTCAGCTCCACGTCGGTCTATTTCATTGCATTTGGTGTGGGGCTCATCGCCCTGCTGGCGGTCGTGTTCATTTTAAGGTCCAAGTTTGGTCTGGGTCTGATGGCAATGCGCGACAACGAGGCAGCTTCCGAGATCCGCGGTGTGAAACTTTATAAATCCAAGCTGATCTGCTTTTTGATCTCATCGGCGATCACCGGTGTGGCTGGCGCAGCGCTGTATCTGAACCTGGCTTATATCAAACCGACGGTCGGATTTGGTATTGACTGGACCGTGTCCATGGTCTTTATCACGGTTATCGGCGGTATGGGTACCATTGAAGGCCCGATTATCGGATCCATCATCTTTGTGATCCTGCGGCAGCTGTTATACAACTTCTCCGGATTCAGTATGCTGATCCTCGGCGTCATCGCCGTGGTGATGATCCTGGTGGCACCAAAAGGAATCATGGGCCTGATCAATAACAAAACAGGTTTCGACCTGTTTGGCGTGAAGCGGAAAGTGAAGATTTCTGATTTCGCCGGAATTGACGCTGCGAGCGCAGAGTGATGTTTTTTGCGGCGGTGAGCGCTGTGTGACGCGATGTGCAGCGGTGAGCGTTGAGTGACGCGTGGTGTGCAACGGGAATTGCTGCGCAGCTGACAGATAGTTAATGCCAAGGCATTGATTATACAATCCGCGGGAGCCGTATATGGGCATTGCCCATGGCTCCCGCAAGAAAACCCCTTTTATACAATTATAGTATGAAACATTAAACCAATCAAGGAGGTAGTGTATGTTAACAATAAAACAGAACTTTATTGAAACTGTAAAAGGCGGAAATCCGGACCGTTTCGTGAAGCAGTATGAGTATCAGGCATGGCTGGATGATCCGCTGTTCCCGATTTACTTTGGTATCCCGACACGCGGAACCGAATGGACAAACGGCTGGGGCGTAAAACAGAAATTCCCGGAGGGAGTTCCTGGAGCATTCCCGCTGTGTGAAGGCGATGACAAGGTCTGCCCGGATGTCACCAATTGGAGAGAGACTGTGCATGCACCGAACATGGACCTTGGTCCGGAAGCATGGGCTGACTGCATCAAAGGTTTTGAGGCAATCGATAAGAATGAGTACTTCCCGACAGCAAAGGTGTTCTGCGGTATGTTTGAGAAATGCCACTATCTGATGGGCATGGAAGATACCATGATCAACTTCTACGAGGAGCCGGAAGCTATGCACGAGCTGATCGACTACATGGCTGACTGGGAGTGCACCATCGCCGACGAGCATTTCAAATATGTGAAGCCGGAGATCCTGTTCCATCACGATGACTGGGGCAGCCAGAGAAGCCTCTTTATTTCCAAGGAAATGTTTGACGAGTTCTTCCTGCCGGCATACAAGAAGATTTATGGCCACTGGAAAGATCTGGGCATCAAGTACATCGTACATCACTCTGATTCTTATGCAGCTGATCTGGTGCCGGAGATGATCGAGATGGGCATCGACGTATGGCAGGGTGCTGTTTTTGAGAACAATATTCCGAAACTGGTTGCTGAGTATAAGGGCGCCATCACCATCCAGGGCGGTCTGGACAATGGTAAATATGATATGCCGGATTGGACGGACGAGAAAGTTCGTGCCGGCCTGAAGGCTCATATCGAGGCATGCGGTCCTAAGTTCATCATCCCGGCTCTGACCATGGGCGGCCCGGAGACTACTTATGAAGGACTGTACGAGAGAGTATCCGAGATCATCGCTGAGTTTGATCCGATCTACTTCCCACAGAACTAATGGAATGCAGGATAAATACCCATTTTCTTTTTCATTGATTCCTTATCTTTCTGTATTAGCAAGGATGGCGGCATAAGCCGCCATTCTTCTTGTCTGGAGTTATAAGTTGTGGGATGTGTTTAACTTCTCGTTTGTCTTGAGCGATATGGCTTGCTGTTCCTGTTATTCTGCGTCATAAGGCGGCAGCGTTTGACACTGGGCGGTGGCATCCGCGTGCCATCGTTTGACACTTTTGGGGGCTCCCGATATAATGATGGCGGATTGTATAGTTGATGTTTGATTGGCATTGATCGTGGGGTAGGAGTCAATGTTTAATCTCGATGCTATCAATATCAATATCACGCAGATGCGTATTTTCATTGCGGTCGTTGAGGCTAACTCATTTACGCGTGCATCCAGACTTCTCAACATGACACAATCCGCTGTGAGCAAGAACATCGCTTCACTGGAGGACTATCTGGGATTCCAGCTTTTTATCCGTGACAAAAAACGCCTGATATTAACGGAGACCGGCCGCTATCTGTATATGGAGTGGCTGGATGTTCTTTCGCATATTGACCAGTCGATCGACATCGCAAAGTCGCTGCAGGGCGGCTACGCACAGGAGCTTCGCGTGGGAATTCTGAGCACGCATAAGCCGGGGGCGTATCTATATCCGATCCTGCAGATCTATAAGATCATCAACCCGAATATCACAGTGCATGTGGAGGACTGTCCGTCGGAGGACGTGCGCTCGCGCATGATCAACGGCGAGTTCGATATTGCTTTCAATGTTCTGTATGACATGGAGGAGCTGGGAAATCAGCACTTTATGTCTAAGGTCATCCGGCGATGCCCGCTGGCGGTCGGCATGCTGAAAACGTGCCCGCTGGCCAAGAAGGATGTAGTGACGCTGGAGGATCTGATCCCATATAACTTCGTCAGCATTTCCGCGCGGTTTACGCCGGCGTACTATAACATGCTGAAGAGCCTTTGCACGCGTGCGGGCTTTCAGCCGAACATCACCACCTATACGAACAACGCCAGTTCGCAGCTTCTGAATCTGCGGACGGACCATGATCTGTTTGTGGCTGATCGTTTCTATACATCGTACGGGGATCCGTTTTTTGAATGGCGCGAGATCAAAGACACCCACAGCGGCGTGACAGCCTCCTGGAGTGCAGCCAATACCAAAAAGGGTCTGCTGGATTTCCTGGATGCCATTGATGAGTTTACCTCGGTGTCGGAGCTGTTTTGAGGTTGGGAAGTTTTGATTGTTTGTTTTGAGGTTGGGAAGTTTTGATTGTTTGTTTTGAGGTTGGGAAGTTTTGATTGTTTGTTTTGAGGTTGGGAAGTTTTGACTGGATGACCAAGCCGGCGTGTGCCGGCTTTTTTGCAGGAGTATGCTTGCCCGGTTTTGGGATTATGTTTGTCTGTTTTTGGGATTATGTTTGTCTGTTTTTGGGATTACTCCTATATGATCAAAAAGT
Organism: Lachnospiraceae bacterium; assembly: GCA_017536965.1. Taxonomy (GTDB): domain Bacteria; phylum Bacillota; class Clostridia; order Lachnospirales; family Lachnospiraceae; genus RGIG5612. Next base: position 18,837 of record JAFWCK010000059.1, read on the forward strand.
TTATTTGGGAGTAATTTTCATCGCGAAAATTACTCCCTTTTTGTGCTTTTGAGTTCTATTACTCCTATATGAAAACTTTTTCCATTTAGGAGTAATTTTTTTGCACCAAAATGGCCTGAAAATGGCCGTTTTACTCCTATAGAGATGTTTTCGAAAAAAAGGAGTAATTTTGAACGTAAAAATTACTCCCTTTTTGACAAAAATGTTTCAAGTTAATAATTTGTTAATAATAGGGGCTACCAAAGGCCGTTTTTATTACATAAAGCTCACTGATATGCTATGATGCACGTATAACGTGTACATGACACATGTATGAACGTGTATATATCACATATATGAACGTGTATATATCACATACATGAACGTGCATATGACAGATAAATGAACGTGTGCATGATACATAAATGAACGTGCACATGACAGAGAGGTTGAAAATGAAAACTAATGTGATGCGGCTTCTGGATGCAAAGAAGATTCCGTATGTCGGGCATGAATATGAGCAGGATCCTTCCATGACGGGGGCGGAGATCGCATCCATCCTGGGGGAGGAGGCGAGCTGCGTGTTTAAGACGCTGGTGACGGTCGGCGCCTCCAAGCAGCACTATGTATTTGTCATCCCGGTGGAAGCAGAGCTGGATTTAAAGAAGGCCGCGAAAGCAGCCGGCGAGAAGGCCATCAGCATGATCAAGCAGAAGGAACTGTTGCCGCTGACCGGCTACGTGCATGGCGGCTGCTCGCCGATTGGGATGAAGAAAGCCTTTCCGACATTCCTGCATGAAAGTGCAGAGGGGTTGGAGCATATTTATGTCAGTGCCGGGCGGCTGGGACATCAGATTGAAATTGCGCCGGCGGATCTGATCAAGATGGTTGGATGTCAGCTGGCGGAGTTGGTTTGATGGATGAAACGTCCGTACAGGAAGGAAGTTTGGCAAGCGACAGGACAGATAGACGGAAGTGAATTGCTTAAGAGAAGGAGACACACATGAATTACAGACAGTTAGGGAAAACAGGATTGATGGTCAGTGAGGTCGGCTTTGGCGGCGAGTGGCTGGAGCGTCACGAGGAAGCAGAGTCGGTGGCGCTGATCCACTACGCGGGCAAGCAGGGCATCAACATCATCGACTGCTGGATGGCAGACCCGAAGTCGCGCGATATCATCGGCAAGGCCATTGTGACGGAGCGAGAGAAATGGATCGTGCAGGGGCATATTGGATCGACCTGGCAGGATGGGCAGTATGTGCGCTCGCGTGATATGAAGTTTGTGAAGCCGGCGTTCGAAGATCTGCTCGCGCGGCTGCAGACCGACTATATCGACCTGGGCATGATCCACTATATAGATGAGCTGGCTGAGTGGGAGCGCATTCAGCAGAGCGAGTATTTGGACTATGTGTTTGAGTTGAAGAAGGCCGGCGTCATCCGGCACATCGGGTTGAGTACGCACAACCCGCGTATCGCCAAGCTGGCGGTGGAATCGGGCTTTGTGGAGATGATTCTGTTCAGCATCAATCCGGCATTTGATATGAAACCGGCCAGCGAAGACATCGACACCTTATTCGGCGATTACGAGGCTGGGCTTGCAGGTATTGATGAGGAACGTGCAGCTTTGTATCGGCAGTGCGAGGAGGCTGGCGTTGGGATTACAGTTATGAAAGGTTTTGGCGGCGGGCGTTTGTTTGATGCGGAACTTTCTCCATTTAAGACGACGTTTACGCCGGTGCAGTGCATCCACTATGCGCTGACGCGGCCGGGCGCTTGTTCCATCCTCTGCGGATACGATACGACCGAGCAGGTCGATGCGGCCGTGGCTTACGAGACGGCGACGGATGAGGAAAAGGATTATGCATCGGTGATTGCGAATGCGCCGCTGCATGCTTATCACGGGCAGTGTACGTATTGCGGGCATTGCAAGCCGTGCCCGTCGGATATTGATATCGCGATGGTGAATAAGTTTTACGATCTGGCCGCCGTGCAGGACAAGGTGCCGGAGAGCGTGCGCGAGCATTATCTGTCGCTGGCGCATACGGCATCGGAATGTGTTGCCTGCGGCGGATGCGAGGAGCGATGCCCGTTCGGCGTGAAGGTGACAGAGCGCATGGAGAAAGCTGCAGCGTTGTTTGGAAAGTAAGAAAAAGAAAGCCACCGCACAAGGCGATGGCTTTTTTCTATTCAGAAAAGTTATGTCCGCAGTCATGGCAGTAGTAGGTGCGGCGGCGGTTGGAGAACCAACGGCGGCAGATCCATTTGTGGCCCTTGCCAAAGATGGCATGCAGGATGGCTGCCCACCAATCATAGATGACAAAGAGGATCATGCCGATGATATATTTGAATAACCGCCAGGCGAGGTAAAACACGCCGAACACGACTGTCATAAAACAGCCGTGGCCGTAGCGCTGGCTGGTCAGCTGCACGTGATCACTTCCACATTTCGGACATCTTGGATTTAATCCCATGTTGGTTTCCTTTCGTATAAAAAAGTTGGTGTCGTTTTCTCAAATCAATTAAAAAATTGAGTGTCATTTTCTCAAATCAATTAAAATTGAGTATCATTTTCTCGAATCAATATAGCAAAAATCAGTTGCGGATACAAGAGCAGGGCGATGGCGCAAACAGGCGCAGCGCAGGATGCATGCGGAGCATTTGCGGGATGTTGCATCGCCGGCAGTTATACAAAAGAAAAGAATGAAAATATTGCCCGCGGCTGATATAATTGAACAAATGAAAAATCTAAAAAGAAAAAGCAGAGGTCTGCTGGCGGGACTGATCATTTTGATCATTGCGCTCGTTTTTGCCGGCCTTTATATATTGGTGAAGAATAAACTAATACACGTGAATGAACTTTGCATCTCCTCGAGAGATGTTGTTGGCGTGGATATTTCCTGGTATCAGGGCGATGTGAATATGGACCAGCTTTCAAAGCAGGGTGTTTCGTTTATTTACATCAAGGCCACGGAGGGAGCCGCGCACACGGACCGCCGGTTCCGGGAGAACTGGATCAAGGCCAGTCAGAGCAACCTTATGCGCGGGGCTTATCATTTCTTCTCGTTTGAAAGCAGCGGCGCGGAGCAGGCGAAGCACTTTATTGAAGTTGTCGGAGACTTGGAAGGCAATCTGATTCCGGTCGTTGATGTGGAGTATTACGAGAACATGAAGTTGGAGCCGCCTGCGAAGGAGGATCTGATCCGGGAGCTGCACGCATGCCTGAATACGCTGGAGGCGTATTACAATGTGAAGCCGATGATCTACTGCTCGCGCGCTGTGTATAAGGATTATCTGGCGGGAGAGATTGATGACTATCCAATGTGGGTGCGCAGCATCTATCTGCCTGCGGGCGTAGAAGGCTGGAAAGATTGGACCATGTGGCAGTATTCGGACACCACGCAGCTGGACGGCTATTCCGGCGGCGAGAAATATATTGATATGAATGTGCTGAGCAAAGATGTGACGTTAGAGGATCTGACGGTACATTAATGTATTACAGCGCGGCGCGTATGACAGATAAGAGTTATTTGTAGGACGCATTTGTAGCGTCATATTGTATGACATACTTCTGTAATTTGTATGACAGATGCCGGAAAGGATAATTATGGATTTTTTCGAACTCATGCAGAAAAGGACATCATCCCGCAAGTTTACGGGTGAGGCATTGACGGAAGAGGAGATCAATCAAATATTAAAGGCGGGAGCACTGGCGCCGGTCGGCAGCAACCGTTACGGCAACGTGCATCTGACAGTGGTGACGGACAAGGCGCTGCTTAAGAAGCTGGCGGAGGCATCGCAGATCAGACGGTCGAACACCAAAGAAATGGCAGCCATCATCAACAACGTGAGCAACGCGGACGAGATCCTGGAGCAGGCCAACTCGTACGATCCGTTCTACGATGCGGCAGCCGTGATCTTTGTCTCGCATCGCAAGCAGGATCTGGAACCGAACATCCAGTGGTGCGATGTGACATCGGTGACCATGGCGATGCATCTGGCCACAGTTGAGATGGGACTGGGGAGCTGCTATATGTGGTTTGCACTGGATTCCATGCGACGGATCCCGGAGCTGGATCATACAGATCTGCTGCAGCTGCCGGAAGATTTTGAGCCACTGTTAGGGCTGGCGGTCGGCCACATCGAAGAGCCGCTGAAGGAAAGAGATATTGATCCGATGCGGATCGGCAGGACGTTTTTGTAAAATGTGAAATACTTCATTTGTAAAGCGAAGATTCTTGTGTAATACGTATATAGGGAGAGTTGAGGATGGAAGAGTTCAGATTTAAAGAGGAACCAGTAATTAAGAGGGCCGAGAAGCCAGAAGAAGCTGTAGACGCTGTGGTTGAGGGAGCTGCTGTGGAGGCGGCTGAGGAAACGCCTGTGGAGACTGTTGTTGATGCGGCGTCTGCGGATGATGCTCCTGCGGAAGCGTCAGTCAAGCGTGTCCGCGTCCGCGAGGCGGTCACGGAATCCATGGATGATTATACAGACGAGATCGAAGCATCTCTCAAACGGATCTACGCCGGCGATGTCATGGAATGCACAGTCGTAGCGGTTGATGAGACGGCGGTCTCGGTTGACCTGGATTATTACGCACCGGGCAAGATCCCGGTTGAGGATATGAGCGCTGACCCGCTGTTCAGCGTTTTCACAGATGTGCAGATCGGCGACCAATTCAAAGCTATTGTTACCAGCGCAGATGATGGCGCCGGCAATATCGTCCTCTCCAAAAAAGAGGCGGATGCTGAGCTGTCCTGGGAGAAGCTGGAGCAGATGATGGAAGATAACGCCGTCATCGAAGGCACCATCTCCGGCGTTACGAACTCCGGTGCGATCCTTTATGTGGAAGGCATCCGCGGATTCATCCCGGCATCCAAGCTGGACCTGAAATACGTGGAAGACACCAATCCGTATCTGAATAAAAAGATCCGTGTAAACATCACGGAAGTTGATAGAAACCGCAAGAAGCTGATCCTCTCTGCGAAGGAGATCCTGGTGGAGCAGGCAGCAGAGAAGCGGCTGGAAGACATCGGCAAGCTGTCGGTCGGCAGCGTGTTTGAAGGCACCGTAGAGAAGATCATGGACTATGGTGCTTTTGTAAACATTGGCGGCGATCTGTCCGGTTTGCTTCATGTATCACAAATCAGCGAGAATCGTATTACACATCCGAAGGCTGTGCTGAAGCTTGGACAGAAAGTAAAGGTCAAGATCATCCGCATCGAGAACGGCAAGATCAGCCTGTCCATGAAGGCGGCGAAAGAAGCGGAAGAGGAAGCCCTGAACGAAGAGGCTACTGAGTATAAGAGTGAGTACGTGCCGAACAATCCGTTCGCCGCACTGCTGAAAGATATTAAGCTGGATAACTAATGGGGTAAAGATGTTGCTGCACCTGGGTGCGTGGCGTGTGACGGATGTTGCGGCACCAGTTGAAGCCTTAAACCGTTGGTGTTATAATATTTCGGAATTTTTGTTGAAGGAGGCTTGGCATGAAGATCGCGATAGCCGGTTGCGGAAAGGTCGGAGCGGCTCTGATCGAACAGCTGACAAAAGAAAACCACGATGTGACCATCATCGACCGTGATGAATCGAGGATGGCCTATGTGACGGACTCGCAGGATGTCATGACCTATGTCGGCGATGCCCGTTCTGTTTCGGTATTAAAGAGCGCGGGCGTTGAGGACTGTGATCTTATGCTTGCGATGACGGATGACGATGAGGTGAACCTGGTGATCTGTCTTGTGGCAAATAAGATTGGTGTGACGCGGACGATCGCACGTGTGCGGAATCCGGTTTTCCATGACACGATGCCGGTCATCGAGGATGAGCTGGGTCTTTCTATGGTCGTCAATCCGGATCTGGAGGCTGCACGGGAAATGTTCAATACCCTGTATTTCAAGGCGGCCGGTCAGGTGGAGTCCTTCGCAAAAAGCCGGAGCCAGATCTTCACATGCGACATCGAGTCGGACATGCCAATCTGTAATACAAAAATCATGGAATTGTATTCCGTCACCAAGGCACGCGTTTTTATCTGCGCCATCAAGCGTGACGAAGAAGTCTTTATTCCAAACGGTGAAACAAAAGTGCAGGCAGGGGACACGCTGTCCTTTGTCGCTGCTCATAAAGAAGCGGAGAAGTTTTTCAAACGCATCGGCCGCGATACGGGCCGTGTCCGCAACCTGACGATCATCGGCGGCGGCAGACTGGGATTTTATCTGGGCCGGATGGCTGTGGAAAACGGCATCCCGCTGAAGGTCATTGAGAAGAAAGTGGATACCTGCAAATTGCTGAACGTATCACTGCCGTCGGCTGACATCATCTGCGGCGACGCTACGAACATGGATGTCCTGGAGGAAGAGGGCGTTCTGGAGTCGTCCGCTATTGCAACGCTGACGGGCTCTGATTCGGTCAACGTTCTGCTGTCGATGTATCTGAAGCGCAAGTCGCCGGAGGCCAAGCTGATCACCAAGATCAAGAGCTCGGACTTTGAGGAGATGCTGTACAACCTGGATGTCGGCAGCGTTTACAATCCGAAGTATATTGCGGCGGATCACGTGCTCCGTTACGTACGCGCAATGCAGAACGTGCTGGAGAACGAGGTGCAGTCGCTCTGCCATGTCATCGATAACAAGGTGGAGGTGCTGGAGTTTCTGATTGGTAAGGATGCGCCGTTTATCGGCACGCCTATCAAGGACTTGAAGCTGAAGGACAACCTGCTGGTGACGGACATTACGCGTGGCGGCGTGTCCTTTATCCCGGGCGGCAACGATACCATTGAGGCGGGCGATTCGATCCTGGTCGTCACGACGAGGACCGGCCTCTACCGCATCCGCGACATTTTTGAATAAGAGTTGGCTTGCGGGGATCTGATGATGTGTGCAGTTTCCGCGCGATGCTGTTAGCTTTATACGGTTTCCCTGCGAAGCTATTAGCTTAACACGGTTTCCCGCGAAGCTGTTGATAGAAACTGATGAGTAAAATCGTACTGAAGACAATTGGATTGATATTGCTGATCGAGGCGGCGTTCATGCTGCTGCCTGTGATCATTGCGTTTATTTATGGGGAGTCGGACTGGAAGTACTTCCTGCTGATCATCGCGGGCGCGGCGATCGTTGGCGGCCTGCTGTATCTGATCAAGCCGTCGAAGCGGCGGATGCATGCGAAGGAGGGCTTTATCATTGTCGGTCTGGCTTGGCTGGTGATGAGTCTTGTCGGCGCAATCCCGTATGTGCTCTCCGGCCTGATCCCGAATTACCTCAACGCTGTGTTTGAGGCGGTTTCCGGGTTTACGACATCGGGAGTTACGATCATTGCGGATATCGAGGTCGGCAGCCACGCGATCCTGTTCTGGAGGAGTCTTACGCACTGGATCGGAGGCATGGGCGTGCTGGTCTTTATGCTGGCGCTGACGCCGATCGCGGGCGGTGCGTCGATGCACATTATGCGCGCGGAGGCTCCTGGACCAACCACGGAGAAGATCAGTCCGAAGATCAGCCAGACTGCAAAATGGCTCTACATTATTTATCTGGCGCTGACGCTGGCGGAGGTGCTGGCGCTGGTTATCTGCAAGCTGGATGTTTATAAATCTTTCCTGATCTCGTTCGGCACGCTGGCAACCGGCGGATTCAGCCCGTTGAATTCATCGCTGGCGTCGTTTACGTATGCGCAGCAGGTGGTCGTCATCGTATTCATGGTGCTGGCCGGCTGCAATTTTGCCTTGTTCTTCCTGGTGGTGACCGGGAAGTTCCGCAAGGCGATCACGGATTCCGAGTTGATCGGATATCTGGTCACGACCGCGGTCGTAGTCATTCTGATCTCTTTGAATGTGTACATGGTCCGTGAACAGTTCGATACCTTTGGGGAGGCCTTCCATCAATCGTGCTTTGCGGCGGTCTCGTCGCTGACGTCGACGGGATTCGCGGCGTATAATTACAATCTGTTCCCGTGGTTCTCCAAGGCACTGCTGCTTATGGTGATGTTCATTGGCGGGTGTGCGGGAAGTACGGCTGGTGGTATCAAAGTATCGCGCTGGCAGATCATGATCAAGGCGGTGCGGCGGTATCTGCGCGAGCGGATCCACCCGCGCAGCGTGAATGTGGTGAAGTTCAACAAGAAAGAGATCGAGGACGAGGTCGTTGGCGGCATCCTGATTTACTTTGCTATTTTTATTTTGATTTATATCATTTCGATGTTTATTGTATCGACGGAGAAGAACATGGATTTCACGACGACGTTCTCCTGTGTGGCAACGACGTTCAACAACAACGGAATCGAGATCAAGACGGTCGACTTTGGCGGCTATTTCAATTTCCACTGGTGGTCGAGGATCGTGTTTATCGTGGACATGCTGCTTGGGCGGCTGGAGATTTTCCCTATCGTGCTGCTGTTCACATGGCTGTTTACGCCAGTCCGTGATGTTTACAAGAAGATCCGCCATAAGACGGAGTATTGATTTGATGATGAACCTGCCCCGCGCTGATCGCGCGGGGCTTTTTATGTCGTTTGTAGGTGTGTGGAGCGGAATCGCGTTCCGGGTTCGCTTTTTCGGATTGTATTTTCTCGTGATTGCGTTCTGGGTTCGCTTTTTCGGATTGGATTTTCTCGTGATCGCGTTTCGGGTTCGTTTTTGAGCGAACGGTTTTTATGTGATTGCGAGTTTCGTGCATTTTTCGAGATCCAGCTTGAAAAAAGGCCTTAGATAATCAACACCTCGTGTGACTAAGTGGCACTTTTTGGCTTCAAAATAGGCTTTGAGAGGGACTTGGTTATTCAGGATTGCACGAAACTCGCAATTGCAAATTTAAGGTCAAAACAAAAACGAACCCTGAACGGGAAGTCGGTCATTTGGGCTTTGTATTTTTGAACCCAGAACGGGATGTTGGTCATTTGAGCGTTGTTTTTTTGAACCCGGATCGCGATTCCGGTCATTTGGTCGTTTTTTTGAATCCGGAACGCAAAATCGAGTGTATGGGGGAGAGGGGACTTCAATACTCCTGAAATGAACATCAGGATATTTGATACCCTTGAAATGAACAACAGGATAGTTGGTGCCTTTGAAATGAACATCAGGATAGTTGGTGCCTTTGAAATGAAAAGGAGCTGCACGGCAGTGCAGCTCCTTTTGGATCTTGATTTGAAAGTCGTGCGAAAAGCAGGTGAGTTATTTCACGTAAACGACCATGAAAAAGGTGTTATTTCACGTAAACGACTATGAAAAAGGTGTTACTTCACGTAAACGACCATGTCGGATTTTTTCTCCGGTACTGGCGGGTAATCGCAGTCGCGGTAGCCGAGGATGCAGTTGCCGACGCCGACCATTGTCTCCGGCAGTCCCCATTTCTTCAGCAGTTCTTTGCCTTCCGGGAACTCGAAGGTTTCTTTTGCACGGTGGATCCAGCATGAGTCTACATCGATGGCATGTGCAGCATTCAGCAGGTTGCCCATAACAAGAACGCCGTCATACAGAGCGATTGGGCTGACTTCCGGATCGTAAAGAACGACCAGGACTGTCGGTGCGCCGTAGAATGGGTCCATGTCTTCCGGCATGTTGCCAGCTTTGCGGTTCAGAGCCATCAGCAGGTCGCGGGTTTCTTTATCCTGGACAACGATGATCTTGCATGGCTGCTTGTTCATGCCGCTGGCTGCGTAGATGCCTGCTTTCAGGATCTGCTCGAGCTCTTCGTCTTTGATCTGCTCAGCTTTATACTTGCGGATACTTCTTCTCTCAATGAGATCTTTGATGGTTTCTTTTGCCATTTGTTCTTTCCTCCTTTAAATCGTGAGTCTTTCTTCGATTTATGTCAAATGCATTTGTGAGTACGAATGTTATTGCGGGGTATCGCCGGTATTGTCAGGTGCATCGTCCGCATCGTCGGAGCTGGAGTCATCCGCCTGACCCAGGAAGTCATTCACTGCGTCATCGTCGCCGAGGATGCCGACCTTCTTTGAGGCGCTCTTGATCCGGGCGAACTGCAGGAGTTCCTTCAGCTCATCGACAGAGTAGGTGTAGTCGGTGTTGCAGAAGTGGCATTTGACGGTGATAGATTCGCCGTCGTCGATCATCGACTGCAGCTCCTGCTTGCCCAACGCGATCAGGCCGCGGGCGATGTGCTCCTTGGAGCAGCCACACAGGAATTGCGTCGGGGTCTTGTCCAGGATCTCCAGGTCCATGTCGCCGAGGATGTAGTCCAGAATCTCTTCCGGCCCCATGCCGTCTTCCATCATCTCCGTGACCGGTTTGATGGTGGCAAGTTTTGCTTCCAGCTTTTCGATCAGATCGTCGCCTGCGCCAGGCATCAGCTGTACGATAAAGCCGCCGGCCTGTGCGACCGTGTTGTCCTTGTTCATCAGCACACCCAGTGCAACAGCACTAGGTGTCTGTTCAGATTTGGCGAAGTAGTAGGTCAGGTCTTCGGCGACCTCACTGGTGCCCAGAGGGGTCTGGCTGACGTAAGGCTCCTTCAGTCCGAGGTCCTTGATGACGGTCAAAGTGCCATAGCCGATGGCGGCGCCGACATCCAGTTTGCCCGCATAGTTGGTCGGGATCAGGACCAGGGGATTGTTGACGTAGCCCTTTACATTGCCGTTGGCATCGGCGGTTACAGTGACGGCGCCGATCGGGCCGTCGCCCTTCATGATGAGGGTGAGGATATCGTCGCCCTTCATCATCACACCCATCATCGCGCCGCCGCTCAGCAGGCGGCCGAGGGCCGCAGTTGCGACCGGGCTGGTATTGTGGCGCGACCGGGCGTATTCCACCATTTCGGTGGAGCGGATCGCGAACGCCCTTATTTTTTCTCCAGCTGCAGTAGCTCGTAAGATGTAATCCATGTTTCCTCCAAGTTATATATGGAAACGCAAGATTTGCGCCGCAAAAGGGCGCGGCGCGCGTGTTCCCTGCTTGTGATTCATTATAGCGAAAGTTGCGAAAATAGGCAAATTGACGTATACTTTTTCAGTTATGAAACGGACCATCCGAAAGACAATCAAATCGATATCGAAGAAGAATCTGATCTTCCCGGGAATCGTGCTGGCGGTCATGATCATCCTTTTGCTTGTCATTCTGAGTGCGGATATTTTCCAGCCGGAGGTGGCATCGACGCCGGATGAGATCGTCGCGCTGTATGAGCGCGGGGAAGGGTACGTGCATGTCATCGCGGATGACCTGCAGTACAGCAACTACGATTATTACACCAGCAATAAGAACCGGTTCGCGTCCTATTATTACATTCTGGAAGAGGATCAGGGGCCGTCGTGTGTGTTCTTCCTGATCACCGGGGAGCGGGGCGAGCAGCTGACGACGATCGAGCACTTTGACGCGAAAGCTCGGTTCATGACTAAGGATGCGCATTTCGAGACGTTCCTGGAGGGATTTGCGAAAGACATTGGTTGGGATGCGGACGCACTGAAGGAAGTCAGCCATGGATTTGTGGTGAGCCAGTTCGACTATCGGCCGGGGCTGAGCATGATCCTGGTGGCGCTGATCATCCTGTTGATCGCGGCCTGCGCGGTTTATATGATCGCCAACCTCATCTACATCTGGAAACCGCATCTGCATCCGGCCTGCCGAAGGCTGAAACACTTTGGTCTGGACGGCGAGGACTTTACGGAGATCGACCACGAGCTGGCGGAAGATCTGCTGATCAGTGCAGGACAGATCTATGTGACGGAAAACTACCTGATCGTTATTGGCAAGCGAAATCTGTGGATGGTGCCGCTGTTCAATATCGTTTGGGCTTATAAATATTCGGAGTGGAATCCGTTTGTAAAGAAAAAGAAGCTGACGTATTCGCTGGTTATCGTGACAAGCCCGAAAGAGAAGATCACGATCCGCGGTAACAAGAAACCGCACACGGATAAGATCCTGCAGTTTTTGGACAGCAGCTTCACGCATATTACGGTGGGCTACAGCGACGAGATCAGGGAGCAGATGGAAGAACTGTTGTAGGAGTTTATGACCGAAGGCCTGGATGCGAAGCTGCGTTGAGCAGTTTCAGAATCCGACAAGGTTTGACATATCCCCCGGGGTCGCTTGTAAAATATTAAAAATTCATTAAACTGTAACAAAGAAGTCGGGTGACTGTAACAAAGATATTGAACTAAAACTACATGAGGCGCCCGCTGATTGAAAGGAGATTTGAAAAATGCATGACTTAAGTTCTCATTCCCATGAGCATTTTCATGATCACATTACCGCTTTTGACAGCCTGGACCAGGCAATCGCGCTCATCACTTATATGTATGAGCACAATAAGAGCCACGCTGAAGAACTGCACGAGATCTGCCACAAATTAGAGGCTTCCGGACAGAATGAAGCTGCTTTTCTGGTAGATGATGCAGTCGATCATTTCCGTGAAGGCAATGCATGCCTGGAGCTGGCTCTCAAAAACCTGAAAAAGGGAGAGTAAATGGCAAATCATCAGGAAGAATTAAAGCCGATCGTGAACCGCCTGGCGCGGGCGATCGGGCACTTGGAATATGTCAAACGCATGGTTGAAGAGGGACGGGACTGTTCGGAGATCCTGATCCAGCTTTCTGCTGTGGAGTCCGCGATCAATTCCACTGGGGTGGAATTATTGAAGGACCATATTGACCATGTCGTTGTGGACGCAGTGAAGGAAGGCAACACGGACGCTATTGAGGGGCTGAAAGCCGCTATTGAGAGGTACGTGAAATAGACGGAAGCCGCTTGTCAGTGCTGCGCGCCTGCTTGTGAAAGTGGCGGTATGCCACATAAGGAGGAATTATGTGTTTATCAACTGTAATGCTTGAGAAAAACGGTACGCAGGAAAAAGTCTGCGAATATGTCAGCAATGTTAAAACTGATGGCAAAAAGATTACATTAGTAGACGTGATGGGGAACGAGACCTTTGTAGAAGGCACTCTGAAATCCATGGACTTTATTAAGAATCTGATCGTGGTCGAGGCATAAATTATTACGTGGTCGAGGCGTAAATCTGGAGTTGGAGGCGCGCCTTGCAGCGCATACACAGTCGATCTTCGTAGCTTTCTAGTAATATCTCAAGAATCATGTAACATATTTTAAATTGTTTTTAAAAAAGAACTTCCCGGGAGGGGGGTTCTTCTTGATTTTGTATACAATTACCATTAAAATTATTGTAGATTTTTATGTTAAAGAACCGTAACAAAAGAGAAGACTAAATATTAAAGAAATATTTTTTTTTAAAAGATTTGTTAAATAAATAACGAGGTAGAACGATATGGCGTATACAGTAGCGTTTGCAGGAAAAGGCGGAACAGGAAAGACCACGATCACCGGAATGATGATCGACTGGCTGTGCAAAGCCGGCAAAACCCCGGTTCTGGCGGTCGACGCAGATGCAAACTCCAATCTGAACGAGGTCCTGGGTGTGGAAGTGGAAACCACCCTGGGGGATATCCGCGAGATCATCGCAGAGTCCGATATGGATGACAACACTCCGATCCCTCCAAGCATGAGCAAAAAAGAATATCTGGATTATAAGTTCAACTCTGCACTGGTCGAGGATGATGACTTTGATCTGATCGTCATGGGCCGGACCCAGGGCAAGGGCTGCTATTGCTTTGTTAACGATCTGCTTTCTGCACAGCTGCGCAAGCTGGAAGGCAACTACAAGTATATGCTGGTAGACAACGAGGCCGGCATGGAGCACATCTCCCGCGGCATCCTGCCATCGGTCAATCTGATCGTTCTGGTGTCTGACTGCTCCAGAAGAGGTATCCAGGCAGTCGGCCGCATCGCAGAACTGTGCGGCGAGATGAAGCTGGGCCAGGATCGGATCGTGCTGATCGTAAACCGTGCACCGAACGGCGAGCTGAACGAAGGCATTAAAGAAGAAATTGCAAAATACGGACTGGACCTGATCGGCGTGGTGCCGCAGGACGGTGACGTCTATGAATATGACTGCGACGGCACACCAACGGCAACGCTGGGAGATGACAATCCGGCGCGCAAGGCCGTGAACGAGATTGCAGAGAAACTGTTTGGATAAATGGACGCTGCGCGGCGGCGACATCGCCCGCGCAGATAAACGGCGGCGACATCGCCCGCTGAAATCCGAGCGAGACACGCAGATGCCGAAAACAGCAACACATACGTAACAAACATGTAACCAAATTGTCAGTAACTGCTTTGGCAGTTCACATAAAATTATTAAATATTTTTATCAAATTAGGAGGACAAACCTATGGCTTTTAAGAGAACGCCCCAGAAGTTTTCCGCTTCCATTAACGAAGTGGTGATCGGCACCGGGGACAAGGCAGTCACACTGGGCGGCGCGAACACATTCCCGCTGTACACGTTTGACGGAGAAGCAAAAAACAAAGTAGCAATCGGCGTGGAGATCACGGACGAGGGATTTGATGCATCCGTTCCGGGCATCGCCGAGTATTATGCTGGATGCGAAGGAATCGGCGCTATCGCAAAAAAGGCAAGCGAGATGCCGGGCGCTGATTTCGTCGTTTTATCGTTAGAAGGTGCAGATCCGAACGGTGCTAACAAATCCGTTGAGGACTGCGTTGCTATCGCAAAAGAAGTAGCTGACGCTATCGACTGCCCGCTGGCAGTTGTCGGCTGCAAGAATGTTGAAAAAGACACCCAGCTCTTTGAAAAAGTCGCTGAGGCTCTGGCTGGAAAGAACGTGCTGTTCGTTTCCGCAAGAGAAGAGGACTACAAGGGAATCGTTGCTGCAGCTGTTATGGCTTACAAACAGAAGATTTCCGCAGAGAGCGCCGTTGATATCAACCTGGCAAAACAGCTGAACGTTCTGATCTCTCAGATGGGCATCTCCCCGGAGAACTATGTCATGAACGTCGGCAGTGCTGCCGCTGGTTATGGTTATGAGTACGTTGCGTCGACACTGGACCGTGTCCGTGCCGCTGCTTTAGAGCAGAACGACGCAATGCTGCAGATGCCGATCATCACCCCGGTCGCATCGGAAGCATGGGCAGTAAAGGAAGCTGTCGTTTCCGAAGAAGACTTCCCGGAATGGGGCCCGAGAGAAGAGCGCGGCGTGGAAATGGAAGTCTCCACCGCAGCCTCTGTTATCGCAGGCGGAGCTGACGCAGTCATCTTAAGACACCCGAAGAGCGTGGATACCATTGCACGTCTCATCGCTGCGTTGATGTAAGAAAGGGGGAGATGAATCATGGCATTAAAAGGTATTGATATTTTCAAACTGACACCGAAAACAAACTGCAAGGAATGCGGAAACCCGACCTGTATGGCGTTCGCTATGAAGGTCGCACAGGGCGCTGTACAGATCGATGCATGCCCGCATATGTCCGATGAGGCTAAGGCTCAGCTGAGCGAGGCAACGGCTCCTCCAATGAAGGCTGTCAAGGTCGGCGCTGGCGAGTGCGAGCATTCACTGGGCGGCGAGACCGTTCTGTTCCGTCATGACAAAACTTTTGTTTCCCGCAACCTGTTCGCAGTCAATGTCTGCCAGGGCTGTGTAGATGACAAACTTCCGGAAATCGAGAAAATCGATTACGAGCGTATCGGCGAGAGAATGTATGTCGAGGCGCTGAACCTGGAATTCACGGATAAAGAATCTTATCTGGGTCTGGTCGAGAAGACCAAAGGCAAAGGCCGCCTTCTGATCCTGGACTGCAAGGATGTTGACGCTGCTAAAGCTGCTCTGGATCTTTGCAAAGACGAGAAGCCGATCTTAAATGGCGCAACTCCGGAGAACTTCAAAGAGATGGTCGATGTTGCAAAAGCAGCCGGCGTCGTTCTTGGCGTTTCCGCACCAGATCTGGATGCTCTGTATGACACTGTTGCAGCTATCGAAGGCCTTGGCTACAAAGAGCTGATCCTGGATGTCACCGGCGGAAGTATCAAAGACGCATACGCAAATGCAATTCAGGTAAGACGTGCCGCGCTGAAGGGACAGGATCGTACTTTCGGTTATCCGTCTATCGTGAACGTTGCTAAGGTCGCTCCGGATGATACCGCAATGCAGACTGCTTTAGCATCTATGTTCGTGATCAAATACGGTTCCGTCATCGTTATGGACAGCATGACCTACGCACAGGCTCTGCCGCTGTACGGACTGCGCCAGAACATCTACACCGACCCACAGAAGCCGATGAAGGTTGAGCCGGGTATCTACCCGCTGAATGGTGCTGATGAGAACAGCGTCTGCGCAACCACCGTTGACTTTGCTCTGACATACTTTGTCGTTTCCGGCGAGCTGGAGCGGAGCGGTGTTCCGGTCAACTTCCTGATCTCCGATGCTGGCGGCTACTCCGTGCTGACCGCATGGGCTGCAGGTAAGTTCTCTGCAGGCACGATCTCCAAGTTCATGAAAGAGTACGATATTGAGAACAAGATCAAGAGCCGTACCCTGATCATCCCTGGCAAGGCAGCAGTCCTGAAGGGTGAGCTGGAAGAGAAACTTCCGGGCTGGACGATCGTTGTCGCACCGAACGACGCAACCGGACTTGTTAAGTTTATGAAGGATTTTAAGTAGTTTTAAGTTTACTGGCTTAAAATACTTTTAAGCAGTCGTTCATAGATTTGTAACGCACTTAATGGGTTGTAACATTTAATTCAAAATGATTTAAACAATCTTTAACAAATAATTACACTTAGGAGGTTCTTATGGGCAAATTCGTAATCATTGGTGAAAGAATCCATTGTATTTCACCGGTAATTAAGAAGGCGATGGAGGAGATGGATCCGGGTCCGATCCTGCAGCGCGCAAAAGAGCAGCTGGATGCAGGCGCAACCTATCTGGACGTGAACATCGGTCCGGCTGAAAAGAACGGAGAAGAGCTGATGAAATGGGCGGTCCAGACGATCCAGGCAGAATTCGACAACGTCCCGCTTTGCCTTGACACCGCAAACCGCAAAGCTATCGAGGCTGGTATTTCTGTTTACAACCGTGCAAAAGGAAAACCGATCGTCAACTCTGCGGACGCTGGAGACAGAATCGAGAACATCGATCTGGCAGCAGCTAACGATGCTATTGTCATCGCACTGTGCTCCAAAGCTGGTGTGCCTTCTGACAATGACGAGCGTATGATGTACTGCCAGGAGATGCTGGAGAGAGGCATGGAGCTTGGCATGGATCCGACTGAGGATATGTGGTTTGACCCGCTGTTCCTTGTCATCAAAGGTATGCAGGACAAGCAGATGGACGTGCTGGCATTTATTCAGCAGCTTTCCGATATGGGATTCAAATCCACCGGTGGTCTTTCCAATGTTTCCAACATGACCCCGAAGGATATCCGTCCGATCCTTGACTCCACGACTGTTGCAATGGCTATGTACTGTGGACTGACCAGTGCTATCGTCAATCCATGTGACCGCCGTCTGGTCGAGACGATCAAATCCGCTGACATCATCAAGAACAATGCGCTTTACGCAGATTCGTTCCTGGAGATCTGATCGAAGCGGACGGGTATGTGCTTGAATGAGCATCATCCGCGGTGAAGGACATCATCGGCGAGACATTTCTTAGTAACCATACGGGCGCATCGCGCGAGCGCCTGTGTAGATAATGGAGGTATTAAACATGAGCGTTTTAACAGATCTGATTTATGGTGGTAGTGATGCGGTCATCGGTTTGACAGAAGGGGCTGTCAATGACGCGATCGCAAAATACGGCCCGGACAAAGAAATTGCTTTTCCGGATACCGCTTACTTCTTCCCAACGATCTATGCTGCAACCGGCGTAAAGGTTGAGACGCTGGGTACGCTTCCGGCATGTGTTGACGTGATGAAATCACTGGTCACACACGAGGAAGATCTTGGCGCAGCTCTGAATGCAGGTCTTGCAACTGCAGTCGGCGCAGAGATCATTGAAGGCTTGAAGTATTTAGATGGCGCACAGCCATATGAGAATGAGAGCGGCATCGGCTTCGTGCCGGACCCAATCATTCGTAGCCTTGGTGTGCCGCTGGTTACCGGCGACATCCCTGGCGTTGCTGTTGTTCTTGGCTCAACCGACAAACCGGAAGAGGCAGCAGCAGTTGTAAAAGATTATCAGGACAAAGGTATCATGACATTCCTGGTCGGCGACATCATCGAGCAGGTTCTGGGCGCAGGCGTTAAGGCTGGCCTGGAGTATCGTGTTGTTCCGCTGGGACATGATGTTACTTCTGTCATCCACGTTGTGACCGTTGCTGTCCGTGCAGCTCTGATTTTCGGCGATGTGAAACCGGGCGATCTGGCTGGACTGCTTCAGTACACGAAGGACAGAGTTCCGGCATTCGTTAACACATTCGGCGACATCGACGCTGTTGTGGTTTCCGCTGGTGCCGGCGCTATCGCACTGGGCTTCCCAGTTGTTGTTGATGTTGACCTGGGCGAGAATCAGGTACCGGGTGCTCTGGAGTCTGTTGTTGACCATACCCAGACATCACCGAAGTCCTTAGAGCTTCGCAACATCAAGGTTAAAGCGAAAGCTGTTAAGCTGCCGGTCAGCTTCGCAGCTGCTTTCGAAGGCGAGATCATTCGTAAGAATGATACCTATGTTGAGTTTGATTCCGATCACAATGTCACAGCCGAGCTGGTAACAATGAAGGCTGCTGACGAGGTCGAGGACCACAAGATCACGATCGATGGTCCGGACATTCCGGAGAACGCAGAGGAACTTATTCGTCTGCCGCTGTGTACGGTGGTCGATGTCGCCGGTGCAAAAATGCAGCCAGACTTCGAGTCCGTTATCGAGCGTAAGATCCATGCATGGTTCAACTATATTGAAGGTGTAATGCACACCGGACAGAGAAACCTGTTCCGTATCCGTATCAGCAAAGAAGCGTTTGCTGCCGGCCTGCGCCTGAAAGATTTCGGCGAAGTGCTTTACGGAATGATCAAAGATGAGTTTGGTCAGGTCGTCGATAAATGCCAGGTGACCTTCATCACCGATGCTGACAAGGCTAAGGCATTCCTGGATGATGTGGCTATGCCGCGTTACCGCAAGAGAGATGACCGTCTGGCTAACCTGACAGACGAGAGCGTAGACGAGTTCTACACCTGCATCCTTTGCCAGAGCTTCTCACCGGCACACTGCTGCGTGGTTACTCCGGAGAGACTTGGTCTTTGCGGTGCTGTTTCATGGCTGGATGCGAAAGCTACTTTCGAGCTCTCACCGACTGGCCCGTCACAGCCGATCCCGAAGGAAGGCCTTCTGGATGAGAGACTGGGCAAATACACCAAGGTCAACGAGGTGGTTGCTGAGGCTACCCATGGCGCTATCGAGAACGTAACGCTGTACTCACTGATCGAAGACCCGATGACAAGCTGCGGCTGCTTCGAGTGCATCTGTGGTATCGAGCCGATGAGCAACGGTGTTGTCATTGTTAACCGTGAGTATGCCGGCATGACCCCAACAGGTATGACTTTCGGCGAGCTTGCTTCCATGACTGGCGGCGGCGTGCAGACCCCTGGATTCATGGGCCATGGACGTCAGTTCATCGCTTCCAAGAAGTTCATCAGCGCTGAGGGCGGTATCGCAAGAATCGTCTGGATGCCGAAGGAACTGAAGGACGATGTCGCAACACGTCTGAACAAGACAGCTAAAGAGGTTCTGGGCATCGACAACTTCACCGATATGATCGGTGATGAGACGATCGCAACCGAGCCGGACGAGCTGTATGCATTCCTGGAGAGCAAAGGACATCCTGCTCTGACCATGGAACCAATCATGTAATTATTTGACAGGGAGGGGTCCTGGTTCCAGGACCCCTTTTCTTATTTTTACCGAGTGCTGGGCTTGCAAATTTGCCTGAGACCGCGTTTTGGGTTCGTATTATTTAGTGGAGTTCTCGAAATCGCGTTCTGGGTTCGAAAAATGAACAGGTCAGTTCCCGAGATTGCGTTCTGTGTTCGTTTTTTTCCTGCTTATGAGAAGGTCAAAAAAACAGCTTGCCCGTAATTGCGTCTTGTGTTCGTTTTTTTGGTGCTTTATTCATACGGATTGTTGATTATTTTTAAACAATGAAAAAACCGGTTTTCAAAAACGAACCCGGAACGTGATTCCGAGAAAAAAGGGATTGATAAAACGAACCCGGACCGCGATTTCGGGCAATTCAGATAATAGGTGAACGCGCTGCGGCGGCTTGGAAACAAAACGGCGCGGATAGATGCGTGAAAATGCGAAGCACTAGCGGCGCGGAAAAGGATAGATAATGAGATATGAAGTGATTCGGGAAATCTTTAATAAATGCTCCGGTAACCAAATGAGGGATGTGTTCGTGTCCACGGTGGAGACGGACGATCCGGAGGGCTACGTGAGGAATTTGCTGAAGGGTAAGGAGGTCGTGATCGACAAGGATGTTCTGCCAGACGGAACGATTGAGTTTGATGTTGATATCGCGGGCCTCAAGCAGCGCTTCAGCTTTACGGAGGATTAGGCCGCGGAGGGCGTTTAACGGCCGATGATAGTTTCGGCGCGGCCCGGCGGCAGCAGAGGATTGCTATGTTTACCATTATTTTTAAGATTGAAAATGGATCGGATGTGAAGGTGCTGGCGGAGGCCGGCGCGAACATTCTGGATCTGATGAAGGACAACAATATTCATATCGATGCGCCGTGCTCGGGCAACGGCACGTGCGGCAAGTGCCGCGTGCGTGTGATCGCGGGCAGTGTGGAGATGGACCGAATCCATAGTCTTCCGGACGAGGACTATAATGATCAGTGGCGGCTGGCGTGTCAATCGAAGGTGATCGCGGATGCGACGATCTGGGTGCCTGCGGAAGCCATGGCATTCAAGGAAGATATCAAGACGGCGGACATCAGCAGTCCGGAAGAGCTGGCGCGCTATGAGGCAGCTATCCAGCAGATCTTTGATACGGGGATCGCGCGCGGAGTCGCAGAGGTTGGTGCGGGTGCAGGCAACGCAGATGCAGAGGCTGGTGCGGGTGCAGGCGACGCAGATGCAGAGGCTGGCGCTGGTGAAGCGGGAGGCACAGGTGCTTCAGAGGCTGGCGAAGCGGGGCCGGTTGGTGTTGCTATCGATATCGGTACAACTACGTGCACGGCGGCAATGTTGGACCTGACGACCGGCAAGGTGCTGGGAAAGAGCAGCATGGGTAACGGGCAGATCCGTTACGGCGCCGATGTCATCAACCGCATCATCCAGCAATCGAAAGAAGGCGGCGTGGAGAAGCTGCAGAGGGCCGTCCGCGAGGAGACCATCCTGCCGATGATCGAGCGTCTGCTGGAAGAGAGCGGTAAACAGGAAGAAGAAATCATTCGCTACGTGATCGCGGGGAATACGACGATGGAGCATTTGTTCCTCGGCGCGGACGGGCAGTCGATCCGTCTGGAGCCATATGTGCCGGAGTTCCTGCGCCGCGAGGGCGATACCATAGAGAGCTGCGGTCTGCCGGGCAAGGCGGACGGCAAAGTCATTTTCGCGCCGAACGTGGGCAGCTACGTGGGCGGCGATATCACAGCCGGCGCGCTGGATGCCATGATCTGGAACTCGGAGATGCAAAGCCTCTTCATCGATCTGGGTACGAACGGCGAGCTGGTGTTTGGCAACAGCGATTATCTGCTGACCTGCGCATGCAGTGCCGGGCCGGCATTTGAGGGCGGCGATATCTCCTGCGGCATGCGGGCGACGACCGGCGCTATCGATAGCGTAGAGATGGATGCAGACTTTGAGCCGCATTATTCGATTATCGGGGGCAACTCCGACGGCATGGGCGGACGCACTGCATCAGTTGACGGGTCTTCAGGCGATGGAACTAATGGCGCAGCTGGCGACGGGGCAAATGGTGGCGAAGGCAGCGGCCTGTCTCCGGCACTCGGAGGGTCTTCCATCAAGGCGCGCGGTCTGTGCGGCAGCGGCCTGATCTCTATCATCAGCGAATTGTTCCGCACCGGTGCGGTGAATGCGAAAGGCAAGTTCATCGGCCATGGACGGCGGATCCGCTACGACGAAGAGATCGGCAGCGGCGAATATATCGTGGCCTTTGAAGAGGAGAGCGCAAGCGGCTTGGAGCTGACGCTGACCGAGTCCGACCTGGATAACTTTATCCGTGCGAAGGGCGCCATCTTCTCGGCCATCCAGACAATGCTGAAGTCGCTGGATATGGATGTCGACTGCATCGAGAGAGTTATTATTGCAGGCGGCATCGGCTCGGGCATCGATATTGAGAAAGCCATCTCCATCGGTATGCTGCCGAAGATCGATCTGGACAAATACAGCTATATCGGCAACTCGTCACTGACCGGCGCATGCGCGATGCTGCTCTCCGATGAGGCAGCGCAGAAAGTTTTTGAGATTGCTGATAACATGACCTATATTGAGCTGTCGACGTATCCGGGCTATATGGATGAGCTGCTGGCAGCGTGCTTCATCCCGCACACGGACGCGACGCTGTTTGATTAAGCGAAAGCTGCAGTGAAGCGGCGTGCAGCCAAATAGGCGCAGCATGCAGCCAGGCGGCGCTGCTAAACGACATAAAGGAACAACAAATACATGGAAGTAGTAAACAATAAAACTGAAAATCCGATCCGCATTTATCAGGAGAAATTCCGCGAGATGGATCCGCAGCAGATGGCAAAGCGCAGCGGCTGCGAGTTTCGCGACGGCGCGTTTGAGATCCAGTTGATGAACCGGCGTGTCAAGCTGACATTCCCAGAGATGGAGACATTTTACGAAGATGGGTCAAAAACCGCGGACAACGTGCGCATCCTGCTGGCGCGCTACGTCATGGAGGGCGTGCAGGCGGAGAGCAGCGGGAAGATGTATTCCTACCCGGAGATGCCGTGGGGGCAAGTTTATGAGGTGCAGTTCCGCGGTAGATGCATCAGCCGCATGGCGGGCACATATGGTCATAACCTCAAGGGATTTCAGGAAGGCATGGAGAAAATCGGCGCGAAGGAAGCGCGTGAGGCGAGCGGGCGATTTGCCAGCGGCGCTGACTGCGCCTACGACATCCCGTTCCTTCCGAAGCTGACGATCCGGGCGCTGATCTGGGAGGCGGATGAGGAATTTCCTGCATCGGCACAGATCCTCTTTTCCGATAATTTTCCTCTGGCGTTTACGGCCGAAGATATGGCCGTGGTCGGCGACTTATTCCTAAACGCGATGAAAGGAAAATATTGAATTTACGGGCTTTTTTGAGCAGAGCGGCTTTGCCTTTTGGCTTTTATAAATACATTGAATCACATCTGTTGACACACTTTTTTTGTGGTGATATATTGCCTTATTAGAGGGTTATACAGAGGCAACCGCTTCTTAATACCCAGTAGCAATTTATTCATACGGAGGAGCGTTAAAAATGGCAAAGGGAACAGTAAAGTGGTTCAACAACCAGAAAGGTTATGGATTCATCTGCGACGAAGAAGGCAAAGATATTTTCGTTCATTTTTCAGGATTAAACATGGAAGGCTATAAGACACTGGCTGAAGGTGAAGATGTAGAATTTGATGTTGTAGAAGGCGCGAAAGGCCCGCAGGCTGTGAATGTCACGAAACTGTAAAAAGGATAGGTACTAATCGTTGACCTGGAAGCTGTCATAGAAATATGACAGCTTTTTTATTTATCTGTAATGACAGTTTTTTATCTGTAATGACAGTTTTTATCTGTAATGACAGTTTTTTATCTGTTGTGACAGAATTACCGGTCCAGGGTCTTGGTGGCAGTGTAGTACTCCAGGCCAGGCTCCGGCAGGTTGCCGGTCTTGGCGACAAGAAGCTGCGAAACAGTGACCAGCTGATAGCCCTGTTCCACCAGCCAAGGGACGATCTCCTCGACGGCCTCCGCGGAGGAATCGTAGATGTTGTGCATTAATATGATATCGCCGTCTTCCACGTGGCTCTTGATGTAAGAGACGGTCTCGGCCGCATCTTTGGTGTACCAGTCGCGCGTGTCCATGCTCCAGTAGTAGAGCGTCATGTTCTCCTGGATGCAGGTCTGGCGGATCAGCTCTGTGGTGTTGCCGCCCGGGGAGCGGAAGCTGACCGGGCGCACGCCGCCGGCGGCCTCGATGGCGTCGTTGGCGTGGATGATGTCGTCGCTGGTGACGGCATCGCCCATGTGCGAGTGATCGTAGGTGTGGTTGCCTATCTCGTGGCCTTCGTTGACGATGCGCTGGATCTTTTCCGGATACATTTCCGCGCGCTGGCCAAGCTGGAAGAAGGTGGCGTGGCCGCCGACTCCTGCGAACGCATCCAGAATGCGCGAGGTGATGTTGGAGACATCCGGGCCGTCGTCAAATGTGAGGGCGACCATCGGCGCGTTGACATCGATGCCGTGCATATCGACCGGGCGCGTGACGCGCGCGGTGGCGGTCGGCGTCCAATCGGAATAGGAGTTCTGATCGCAGTAACTCCGCATTGCATAATAGTATTTTGTGCCTTCCGGCTGATTTTCAATGGTGTAGGTGTATTTGCCGTTGCCCTCGTCGACGACGATGTTTTCCGCCGTCAGTGTGACGGTGGTGGCATCGTGGAAATCTTCGGATGGACCGTAGCGGAGTTCAAATCCGGCAATCGGCTGCGGATCCGACCAGACAAAGGTCAGGGATTCCTTGACCTGGGTGCTGGCGGTGATATCCGTGAGGACCGATGGGGCAGTGTAGCCTTTGATGGTTACGCCGGCGGATTTTCTTGGTTTGTCGGTGCCTTTGAGCGCGCGCACCTTATATTCATAAAGGGTGGCGCTGTTCAGTCCCTCCACGGTGACGGCTGTGGCGCCTTCCGGGCTCACGGTTTTGACGACCTGGAAAGTTCCGTCCGGGGCTTTCTGCAGGACTTCGTAACCGATGTCTTTGCCTTTGCGTGTCCAGGAGATGGTCTGTGTGGTATCGGTGGTGGAGAGCGTCAGATTGGCAGCTTCTTTTATCTTGGATGCAAAAATGATGATCACGATCACTGCGGCGACAACAACTAACGCTGCGGCTGCAATGAACGGGAGAAGTTTTTTCTTATTTGTCTTACGGCCGGTGCGGCTGCGCTGTACGGCTGTTTTTCCGGAGGTGCGGCTGCGCTGTGCGAATACTTTTCCCAAGGTAGAGCTTCGCTGCGCGGATGCTTTTCCGGAAGGGCGGCGGTTTGCCTGGCGGCCGGAGCTGCGTTCCGCTTCCTTTGTGGCTGCGGCGCGGCGCTGTCTTGCGACAGCCTGCTGTTCTTCAACTGTAGAGCCACGGCGGGAGCGTGAGGTCTGTCCGGAGCGTACCGAGCGGGCGACGCGTGATGAACGGTCGCTCTGTGCGGAACGAGATGCTTGTCCTTCCTGTGCGGCACGCTGCGCTTTGCGGGCCATGCGCTCCTCATGATAAGAAGGTTCTTCTGATAAATCTTCCCCATACGGGTCGTAAGAATCCCAGTTATCGGAATCGTAAGTGATGCGCTTGGTGGAAGCCCGCAGACTCTGAACATTGCCTGCTGAGGTCAGGTCATATTCCTCGCGGCCGCCATCGAATGATGAAGAGCGGCCGCCAGATACTGATGTGCGGCTGCCATCAAATGATGAAGCGCGGCTGGTGCCTGATGCTGATGAGCGGCGGTTATCAAATGTCGGGGTGACATCGGTTGCGCGTTCCGGCCAGGTCAGGTCGGAGGTGTCTTCTTTTCTGGAACGGCGCATCGTGTGATCCAGCGGGATCTCGCTGCCGTTTTCCTCTAAATATATTTTCTGAATCTTTGGAGAAGCGCCCTCTATCGCATCTGCCCGGCGCGCGTGGTTTGCGGACCTTGTAGTGTCTGCAGCGTCCATACGGGCAGCACGGGAAGTGCCCACGCGGCGGGCACTCCTGTGTCCTAAATCATTATTGTTTTGTCTATGTGGTCGTCTTTCCATTCGTTTTTATTTTGGCGCGCCATGTCATGGCATTTACGCCTTTGTCAGCAGAGTGTTCTTGCGCCTAATCCCAAAACGCGCCATGGCGCGCTGTCTTACGCGATATGCAAAATAGCAACTGCAAGGTTGAAGTAGATCAAAAGCGTCAGCGCGTCTACGATCGTTGTAATGAACGGGCTGGACATGACAGCCGGGTCAAATCCGATCTTGTTTGCGACCATCGGCAGCACGCATCCGATCAGTTTTGCCACAACAACGGCGCAGAACAGTGCCAGAGAGATGACAGCGACCATCAGGACAGTTCCCTGATGAAGGATCATCATCTTGGCAAAATTTACAACGGCCAAAGCAACACCGCACATCAGGCCGACGCGAAGCTCTTTCCAGATAACCTTAAAGATATCGCGGAATTCCACATCCTCCAGGGACAGAGAACGGATGATCGTGACAGAGGCCTGTCCGCCACAGTTGCCGCCAGTGTCCATCAGCATCGGAATCGATGCGGACAGAATGATTGACACGCTCAGGGCATCCTCAAATTTTGTGATGATCAGCGAGGTGAATGTTGCTGAGATCATGAGGAAAAGGAGCCACGGGATACGCGCAAGGAAGGTCTGCCAGACGCTGGTCTGGAAATACGGCCGGTCACCCGGACGGATAGCAGCCATCTTTTCGATATCCTCGGTTGCCTCTTCTTCCATGACATCCATAGCGTCGTCGATGGTGACGATACCGACCAGGCGGTTTTCATCGTCAACGACGGGCATGGCTAAAAGGTCATACTTGCTGAACATCTGGGCCACATCTTCCTTATCTGTATGAGTCTGGACGGAGATGATGTTGGTTTCCATGATATCGCCGATAAGATCGCCCTCTTCTGCCAAAAGCAGGTCTTTGGCGGTCACGATGCCGAGCAGAGTACGGTTATAATCGGTGACATAACAAGTGTAGATCGTCTCCTTGTCGACGCCGGTCCTGCGGATGCGGGTCAGCGCTTCGGATACGGTCATATTTTTACGCAGGCTGACATACTCAACGGTCATCAGACTGCCGGCAGAATCATCCGGATACTGCAGGATCTTATTGATCATGGCGCGGGTATCCGCGTCGGTATTTGCCAGAATACGCTTGACGACATTAGCCGGCATCTCATCAACGAGGTCGGCAGCATCATCCAGATACATCTCATCCATGATGCTTCGGATCTCGGAATCAGAGAAGCCCTGGATCAGATGGGTCTGAATGTCAGTGTCCATTTCGACAAAGGTGTCAGCCGCCAGCTCTTTTGGCAGCAGGCGGAAAAGAATCGGCAGGCGGTCTTTGGGGAGGTCATTTAACAGGGCCGCAATATCTGCGGGGTTCATTTCCGAAAATATTTCCCTGATCTGTGCGATTTTTTTGTCTTTCAGGAGTCCTAAGATTTCTTCTTCTGTCGGTATGGTACTGATGATGTTCTCCATGAGATCGACCTCCTTCCTGTGATAATCTGAAGTGCGAAGATCTTTTTGGATGGCTGTGAAACCTCCAAAAAATCAACAAAAAAAGACGTGAAATTTTTAACTTTCACAAAAAATATAATAGCTTAAATATGTTGAAAAAACAATACAAAAAGTATATGATAATCATACACTACTTCGTTAAAGTGCGAAGTTTATTAGTTATCGAAAGGAGAACAATTATGGGACTTTTAAGTGCAGCTTTAGGTGCGTTAGGGGGAACCCTGGCCGACACATGGAAAGACTGGTTTTACTGTGAGGCATTAGACAAAGACACCCTTATGGTCAAGGGCGAGAAAATGATCGGCAACCGTTCTTCCAATAGAAAGGGCAATGATAATATTATCTCGAACGGATCAGGTATCGTAGTAGCAGACGGACAGTGCATGATCATCGTGGATCAGGGCAAGGTCGTTGAGATCTGCGCAGAGCCTGGTGAATTTACATATGACACATCCACAGAGCCAAGCCTTTTCACAGGAAGCCTTGGTGAGGCCATCAAAGAAACATTCGCATTATTAGGAAAACGTATCGGCTACGGCGGAGATACCGGACATGATCAGAGAGTGTACTACTTCAACACCAAGGAACTGATCGACAACAAATTCGGCACACCGAACCCGATCCCGTTCCGTGTTGTAGATTCCAAAATCGGTCTGGATCTGGATGTATCCGTCCGCTGCTCGGGCGTTTACTCCTACAAGATCGTTGACCCGATCCGTTTCTACACCAATATTGCCGGCAACGTATCTGATGTTTACAAGAGAAGCGAGATCGATGAGCAGTTAAAGACTGAGTTCATCAGCGCTTTGCAGCCGGCATTCGGACAACTCTCTGCACTGCAGCTTCGTCCGAACGAGATCGTAACGCATAACAAAGAATTAGAAGATGCTATGAACGCGCAGCTGTCTGAGAAGTGGGGCGAGCTTCGTGGTCTTCAGGTCGTCAATGTTGCTCTTGGCAGCGTGACGCTTCCGGAAGAGGATCAGGAACTCATCAAACAGACCCAGCGTGGTGCAGCTCTCTCCAATCCGAACCTGGCAGCAGGCGTTATGGCTGGTGCTACGGCAAACGCTATGGAGAATGCAGCAAAGAACGAAGGCGGCGCAATGAACGGCTTAGTTGGTGTTGGCATGGCTATGAACACCGGCGGCAATACTGTTGCAAGTCTGTTCCAGCAGGGACAGGCTCAGAATGCTGCAGCAGCTCCGGCAGCAGGCGCATGGACCTGTCCGGAATGCGGCCAGCAGGCTACCGGCAACTTCTGCGCAAACTGCGGAACCAAGAAACCGGAGCAGGCAGCAGGCGGATTCTGCCCGAACTGCGGACAGCCGGTAGCACCGGGTTCTAAATTCTGCGCAAACTGCGGACATCAGTTACAGTAAGACTTAAGTACATAGAAAGGCTGCAGCAACCCTTCCGTGGGTTGCTGCAACTATCTTTATATTAGGAGAAAATTATGGCAGATATTCAGGAATATAAATGCCCTAATTGCGGCGGCATCCTGACCTTCGAGCCTGGAACGCAGAAGATGAAATGTCCGTACTGCGATTCCGAGATCGATGTGCAGGCGCTGGCGGACTATGACAACGGTCTGAATAATTTCTCGGAAAAAGATGAAATGCGCTGGGAGACCCCTGGCAATGTCTGGCACGAAGGCGAAACGGAAGGCATGCGCATCTACGTGTGCAAATCCTGCGGCGGCCAGATCGTAGGGGATGAGAACATGGGATCGACGGCGTGCCCGTTCTGCGGCAACCCGGTCGTGATGATGGGACAATTTTCCGGCGATCTAAAACCGGATCTGGTGATCCCGTTCAAGCTGGACAAAGAAGCGGCTAAGAAGGCGTATCTGAATCATATCGGAAACCGGAAACTGCTTCCGAGCCTGTTCCGCAATAAGAACCATATTGATGAGATCAAAGGCATGTATGTGCCGTGCTGGCTCTTTGATACGGGTGCTGATGGACGTATGCAGTTCATGGGCACGCGGATGCGTGTCTGGGCGGACGGCAGAAACCAGTATACGGAGACGCAGTATTTTGATGTTTACCGTGAAGGCCATATGGAATTCAAGGGACTTCCGGTGGATGGCTCCTCCAAGATGCCGAACAATCTGATGGAATCTTTGGAGCCGTATGATCTTTCCGAGGCGGTGGATTTCCAGACGGCATATCTGTCCGGTTATCTGACAGACCGCTATGATGTGACCGCGGAAGAATGCATCCCGCGCGTGAATGAGCGTGTAAAACAGACGACATTTGATACCATTGCAGCTACCGTGCAGGGATATCAGACTGTTTCCTATCAGGGCGGTGATGTACGCACGGAGCAGGGTCAGATCAAATACGCTATGTATCCGGTATGGATCTTAAATACAACATTCGGAAAAGAGCACTATCTGTTCGCGATGAACGGACAGACGGGAAAGATGGTTGGCGATCTGCCGATCGATAACGGGAAGGTATGGAAATACCGCCTGCTGTGGACCGGCATCTTAGGCGTCATCTTTTCCATTGCGGCTGTCATCTTCCGATTCTTTGTTTAAGGAGGTGGTCAGAGTATGAAAAAGATTATTTCTATTCTTACGGTTCTGGCCATCGTGCTCGGTCTGAGTATGACTGCTTTTGCAGCTTCTTACGACAGACTGGATGATCAGGCAAATGCAATGTCCGAGAATGATCAGGCAGAAGCGGCTGCAGTACTGGATGAAGTCAGCGCGGAGCTGGATGCGGATCTGGTCTTTGTGACCGTGAACAATTCCATTCTGGCAGGAAAGACAGAAGAAGAGTATGCAGATGATTATTATGACAGTCATCTTTACTCGGTGGATGGTGTTATTCTTCTGCTGAATGTGGAAAACGGAAATGGATGGTTTTCGACTGCAGGCAAAGGCATCAACGCTTTCTCGACCTACAATATGCAGGATTGTGTGGATGCAATGAGCATCTATTTGCAGTCCAGGGATTATGCTGGTGCGGTCAAGGCCTTTGCAAACAAAGCGAAAGAATATTTCAATTCTGCAGCGAACGGCGAGGTGGTAGATATTGACGGCAATGGAAACCAGGGCTATGAAGAGGTCGATCCATATGATCCGTATTATCAGCCGAGAGAGAAGACGCCGGCAACGTTTGGCAATATCCTGCTGACGATCTTCATCGCTTTTGTGATCGCCTTTCTGATCTCTCTGATCATTACGGCAGTCATGAAGAACCAGATGAAATCCGTTATTTCCGCAAGTGATGCAGACCAGTACGTAGATCCGAACCAGTGCCATATTACAGGCAGCCGTGACCGGTTCCTTTATCATACGGTCACGGTAGTCCCGATTCAAAGGCAGGATAACAGGCCGGGTCCTGGCAGTATGGGCGGCCGTCCGGGCGGCGGATCACCGACACATGTTTCCCATAGCGGAACCACGCATGGGGGCGGCGGTTTTAAATTTTAAGTAGAGGACACGATATGAGCAAAAAAATCAAAACGCCGGGCGTTAAAGAATTATTCGCAGCGATCCTTGCTCTGGAGAATGAGGATGAGTGCTTCACATTCTTTGAGGATGTCTGCACGACAAATGAGATCCTTTCATTTGCACAGAGATATCAGGTGGCTAAGCTTTTGTATCAGGGATTGACGTATCAGGAAATCGCTGAAAAGAGTGGTGCGAGCACTGCCACGATCAGCCGTGTCAAACGGTCGATCGATGACGGCAACGGCGGCTACGAGATGATTTTCAAGAGATTGGGTGAATAGATTGCTTCAAGGTTTAAATGATAAGCAGAAAGAAGCGGTCCTTACAACAGAGGGACCGCTTCTTATACTGGCAGGGGCCGGTTCGGGCAAGACCAGGGTCATCACGAACCGGATCGCGTATCTGATCCGCGAAAAGGGGGTCAGCCCGCGCAATATCCTTGCCATTACTTTTACAAATAAAGCAGCCAGTGAGATGCGTGAGCGTGTGGAGGCGAGCGTTGGGATCGATGCCGGCGGTGCCTGGATCAGCACGTTCCATTCTGCATGCGTAAAGATCCTGCGCATGTACAGCCATCTGATCGGCTATGACAACAACTTTACCATCTACGATGCGGATGACCAGAAAACGGTCATCAAGAACATCTGCAAGAAGTTAGACATCGATACCAAACATTACAAAGAAAAGTGGTTCCTGTCCCAGATCTCATCGGCAAAGGATGAGCTGAAGGGGACGGAGCAGTTTGCTCTGGACGCGGGCGGCGATTTCTACCTGGAGAAGGTGGCCCGGGTCTACGAGGAATACCAGCGTGAGCTGAAGCGGAACAATGCGTTTGATTTTGACGATCTGATCGTCAAGACGGTGGAGCTGTTCCGCCATGATCCGGAGATCCTGGAGCGCTTTCAGGAGCGGTTCCGCTATATCTCCGTGGATGAGTATCAGGATACCAACACCGCGCAGTTTGTGTTTGTGAGTCTCCTGGCAGCCAAGTATCACAACATCTGTGTTGTGGGCGATGACGACCAGTCGATCTACAAGTTCCGCGGCGCAAATATCGAAAACATTCTGCAGTTCGAGAAGGTCTTTCCGGATGCCAAGGTGATCCGTCTGGAGCAGAACTACCGCTCCACGCAGAATATCCTGAATGCGGCCAATGCCGTGATCAAGAACAACCGGAACCGGAAGGCCAAAAGCCTCTGGACGGAGCACGAGGAAGGCGAGCTGATCAAGCTGTTCCATGTGAACAATCCGTATGAGGAAGCCGACCGTGTGGTGGATCAGATCAAGCGCTATATGCGCGAGGGCTATAAGTTGAACGACTGTGCCAGCCTTTACAGGACCAACGCGCAGTCCCGTACGCTGGAGGAGGCGTTTGTGCGTGCCAACCTGCCATATAAGATCGTAGGCGGCGTGAACTTCTATCAGCGCAAGGAAATTAAGGATGTCCTGGCATATTTGAAGACCATCGATAATGCCAGGGATGATGTAGCCGTGCGGCGGATCATCAATGTGCCAAAGCGCGGCATCGGTGCTGTGGCGGTGAATACAGTGCAAAATCTGGCCGATGACAGAGGTGTGAACTTCTATACGGCTTTGGATGACGGGATCAACGAAGGCCTCTTTGGCAAAGGCGGTGAGAAACTGCGGGAGTTTCGCAATCTGATCGAGTCGCTGAAAGAGAGTGCCGGAATCTCCAATGAGCACGGCCGGCAGATGTCCCTGAAGGAGCTGATGGAAGAGGTTCTGGAGAAGACTGGTTATCGGCGGGAACTGGAGCTGGAAAATACGGTAGAGGCGCAGACGCGGCTCGAAAATATAGACGAGTTGATCAATAAACTGGCGCTGTATGAAGATACGGCCGAGGAGCCTACTTTGAGCGGCTTCCTGGAGGAGGTCTCGCTGGTAGCGGATATCGATTCCTGGTCTGCGGACTCAGATTACGTGTCTCTGATCACCATTCATTCTGCTAAGGGACTGGAGTTTCCGATCGTGTTCCTCTGCGGCATGGAGGACGGCCTCTTCCCGATGAGCGCAGCCATCAACTCCATGGACGAAGAGGACCTGGAGGAGGAACGCCGGCTGGCTTATGTGGCTATCACCAGGGCCAAGGAGAAGCTGATCCTTACGGCATCGCGCATGCGGATGGTCCGCGGCGAGACGATGGTCTCTATTATCTCGCGGTTTGTCAGGGAAATACCGGGCGAGCTGATCGAGCCGGATGATGAGAATCAATATGTGATATCGAAGCAGGGCGGACGCGAGTCGTATGGCGGTTCCGGATCATATGGCAGCCGTGGCGGTTCCGGCGGATCGTACGGCGGTACTGGTTCATATGGCGGCTATACCGATGGCTCGTTTGGAGGCAATGCTGCCAGCCGGAAAGAGAGTAAAGAGGAGTTCAAACGGAAACCGTTTGCTCTGAGCGGAGGCTCCGGTAAATCTTCAGGCGGCAGCAGCTCCGGCGGCGGCAAGGCTTTGCTGGATTACGGGGAAGGCGACCGTGTTTCCCATATGAAATTTGGTGAAGGCATCGTCACCGGCATCCGGGACGGGGGCCGTGACTGGGAAGTTACCGTAGATTTTGAGGAGTACGGAACCAAGAAACTGTTTGCCGGATTTGCCAAGCTGAAGAAGGTCTGAAAAGATTAAAAAAGTGTGAATTATGGCGGACTTTTGTTGCAAAAATCGGCTCAATAATTTATGATAGATGAGGGTGAATACGATGGGAAAAATTATTAGAACCGGAATTAAATATATCTTCAAAAGAAAGGCGAAAGGCATGGAAAGAAAATTCGCAGAATTAGTGGAACTTTCTAAACTGAACGAACTGATCAAGAAAGACGAAAAGGAAGAAAAGTGCGGCAAAGTCTGGAAGATTATCGGTATCTGCGCAGCTGTTGTAGTTGCTCTCGGCGGCATCGGATTCCTTGTCTACAAACTTTTTGCAAACAAGACAGATGATTATGATCTTTATGATGATCTGGACAACTATTATGTAGATGATGACTTCGATAAAGATCAGCTGACAGAAGATCTGAGTGACGGAATCAGCGAAGCAGATTTTGCAGAATAAAGTTTATATTAGATTGTTTTGAAGGCTGTCGTGCAGAGGAAAGCGCGGCAGCCTTTTTTGCATTTGATGGAGTATAGAGGTAAGGTCACAGTTTCTTCATCACAAAAAAGGCTGTTTTGAGATGAAGGTTTTGTGAACTATATGCTATAATACATCAAACGGAAGAAATGACCCTAAAACAGGGTCAAAAAGTGATAAAGGTTTTGTGAGTTGATGGCTATACGCCACGAGATAAAAATGAGCAAAAAGAAAAAGCAGATCGATCTGACTCCATATGAAAACCGTAAGGCGCTGTGTCCGCACTTTGGGAAGTGCGGCGGCTGCACCTATCAGAAGATTTCCTATGACCGGCAGCTGGAGATGAAAGCATCTCTGGTTAAGGGGCTGCTGGATGAGGCCTGTGTGGCTCTGGGAAAAGAGCCGGATTATCGGTTTGAGGGCATCCTTCCATCTCCGATGGAGGAGGGCTACCGCAATAAAATGGAATTCACGTTCGGGGATGAGTGCAAGGATGGTCCGTTTGCGCTGGGGCTGCATCAGAAGGGCAGCTTTATGAATATTGTAAATGTGACAGACTGCCACTTGATCCATTCGGACATGAACCTGGTGCGCAATACCATCAGGGATTACTTCCAGCCGTTTTATGAGGCAGGACAAGTTTCCTTCTACAATCATCGTTCCCATCAGGGATGGCTGAGACATCTTTTGCTCAGGCGGGCGGCAGCTACAGGGGAGATTCTGGCTGCGCTGGTTACGACATCGCAGATGGATCCGGAGACATCGCAGAAGATGCTGGACGAACTGACGGAGCGCCTGAAAATGCTGGATGTGGAAGGCACCATTACAGGCATTTTGCATATCACAAATGATTCGCTGGCAGATATTATACAGAGCGATAAAACGGATATTCTGTTTGGCCGCGATTATATTATGGAGGAAGTCCTGGGTCTGAAGTTCCGGATTTCTGTTTTCTCTTTCTTCCAGACCAATACAAGGGGGGCAGAAGTGCTGTACGCAAAGGCACGCGAATATGCATCGTTCGCACATGGTATGCTGTATGATCTGTACAGCGGCACCGGCACCATCACACAGCTGATGGCAGACGCAGTGGAGGAGGCCGTCGGAGTGGAGATCGTGAAAGAGGCTGTTGAGGCGGCAAAGGAAAATGCGGCGCTGAACGGCATTTCGAATGTACGCTTTATCGCGGCGGATGTGCTGGCCGCGCTGGATGATCTGCCTAAACCGGACAGCCTGATCCTGGACCCGCCAAGAGAAGGAATCAATCCGAAAGCTTTAGGAAAAATCCTGCGTTATGGCGTAGATAATGTAGTTTATGTCAGCTGCAAACCGACATCCCTGGGACGTGATCTGCGAGGATTCTTTGCTGCGGGCTATCAATTGGAAAAAGCATGCTGCGTGGACATGTTCCCGGAAACAGAGCATGTGGAAACGGTAGTTCTTTTAAGTGACAAAAAGATTGACGGACATATCAACATAGATCTGGATGTCGAAAAGCTCGAAGATAAGTCAGTGACATCAAAATGATTTGAGACACATAAAATAGAAACAGGAGAAGATGAAGATGTGTACAGCAGCAACTTATTATGCAAAGGATCATTATTTCGGACGCAATCTGGATCTGGAATTTTCTTATCACGAAGAGATCACTATTGTGCCAAGAAACTAT
>JAFWCK010000060.1 GCA_017536965.1 Lachnospiraceae bacterium
CAGACGTATCCTGCAGGGAGCGGGTGCGTCTGTTTATTCTATAATTTGGAAGGTGACATCAGAATGAGACTAAGACCGTATACCCCGGAGAAGGATTTTGAAGCAGTATTGACCTGGGTAAATGATGAACGGGTTCATGCGATGTGGTGCGCAAATCTGATTCAATACCCACTGGAGAAAAATAACTTTGAAGAAGTCCTTCAGAAGGGGAAAGAAAGACTTGGAGAGATCCCGCTTATCGCAGAGACAGAAGATAAAAAAGCAGCAGGGCTCATTTGCTATTCCCTGAATCAGGAAACCAGAACGGGTATGCTGCGTTTTGTGATCCTTGACCCGGCGCTTCGGGGAAAGGGATATGGCAGAGAAATGGTATCCCT
This sequence comes from Lachnospiraceae bacterium, assembly GCA_017536965.1. GTDB lineage: Bacteria > Bacillota > Clostridia > Lachnospirales > Lachnospiraceae > RGIG5612. Next base: position 378 of record JAFWCK010000060.1, read on the forward strand.
GGCAGCACAGTACGGTTTTGAAGAAACAGGAGCAGAGGCTGTAAGGCTCGTCGTTTTTTCAGTAAACGAAGCGGCGAAACATTGTTACCTGAGCGCTGGCTTTACAGAGCAAAATACCACGGAGGGCGCCTTCCAGTTTAAAGACGAAGCATGGGGAAGATGTAATATGATCAAGGAGCGGAAATGAAGAAAACAGAAATATATGTCGGGTTAAACGATCTGGATACCAAAGAGCAGAAGTTTGAAACATCCATATATCTGTCTTTATTAAAGAAGGTATGCATCAATTATCAAGTTCCGTTTTCCGTCAACGTGATCGAAGGAGGCTATGTGCACGAATCCGGGGAGTATACCCAGGAAACAACGCTGGTTCTGACACTGTTTGATATCAAACGAGAGGATATTGATAATATCGCGAAAGACCTGTGTGCCTTTTTCCACCAGGAATCTGTACTGGTCGCAACAGGCGAAGTGGAAGTCTACAGCGTGAGTGAAACAATATGATCCGCAGATGAAGGGGAATCTAATGAAAGTCAAAACATGTATGAAAAGAATCGGGATCCTGAGTTTGGTTTGTTTGATCGCGGCAGGCCTCTGTGCCTGTGGCGGAGAAAAACGATCTCCAGGAATCATTATTGAAGAACTGGTTGTCTATCACGGCACCTACGGAGAAGAAGCAGCAGACAAGGAAAAGGAATTATTAAAGGAACTGGAAAAAGCAGATAAAAGTGCTGAAGAAAAATGGGAAAAGGTCCTGGATTACTGGAAATATGCAAATCAGGATATAGAAGTTCATTATGATGTTCTTCCGGATGGGCTTCCGCAAACAGGCGAGTTATGTATGGTCGCTCTTGGATTTCAACTCAATGAAGACGGTTCTATGAAAGAAGAACTGATTGAGCGGTTGAAGGTCGTTCTTGCCAGTGCGCAGAAATATCCGCAGGCGCACATCGTATGCACAGGCGGAGGAACAGCTAAGAACAATAAAGAAGCAACAGAAGCAGGAGAAATGGCCAAATGGCTTCAGGAACAGGGCATTGCAAAAGACCGGATCATTGTGGAAGATAAATCGATCACCACTGCGCAGAATGCCATGTTTACCTATGAGCTTCTGGCAGAGCATTGTCCGGAAGTATCACAGATTGCCATCATTTCGAGCGACTACCATATCGCGACGGGATCATTGTTCTTTGAAGCCTGGAATATCCTGCAGGCAGATGAACCGGGTCACCTGAATGCATCTGTTGTTTCTAACGCAGCATATAAGGCACCAAAGGGAACGCTTTCAACGATGTTTCAGGCAGGCGGCCTGATCGAGCTTTCCGGCGATATTGATACGGCGTTTGATATTTATTATGAAGAATATGATATCCATGAACTGCCGCCTCTGAACAAGTAGGAACAGGAAAAAATGAAAACAAGAAAAGAAGCACTGAAATACGGACTGTCCTTTGCAGACACTTATCAGGAAGCGCCTTTTCATGATCCGAACTGGCAGCTGGTCCGCTATAAACCGAATAGAAAAGCATTTCTCTGGACATATGAAAAAGATGGTTACATTTGCCTGAATGTCAAAACAGATCCCGCATGGCGGGATCTGTGGAGAAAGACTTATGCATCCGTGCTTCCGGCATATCATCAGAATAAAGAGCACTGGAACACGATCATCCTGGACGGATCCATACCGGATAAAGAGATTAAGCGGATGATCGCAGAAAGCTATGACCTGATCTCCGACAGCCCAAGTAAACGAATTTACGAAGCCGTCAAAAAAATACCAAAAGGTAAAGTGGCGACCTATGGACAGGTCGCCGCTATGGCTGGGAATCCTAAGATGAGCCGGGCAGTCGGAAATGCGCTGCATAAGAATCCGGATCCATCACAGATTCCGTGTTTTCGAGTTGTCAATGCAAAAGGAGAACTCTCCGGAGAATTTGCATTCGGCGGAAAGGGCAGACAGCAGGCACTTTTAGAAGCGGATGGGATTGAAGTTATCGACGGAAAAGTAGATCTGCTGAAATATGGGATTATCCTTCCGCAGGATAATTAATATTCCCAGTTTTCTACGATAGAATCAATCTTCCAAACAAAGCTTCCGTTCGATTCTTCTCCTACAACACCCATTGTCAGAGTCACCCAGTCACCAAAGTAGTCCACAGTAAAATCAGCAGTAAAACTATTATCTGTCTGATTCGAGATCGTAATATCACGTACATTCTCATAAATAGAGAAACCAAGCCAGCCCTGTAGCTCGTAGAGTCCGTACGGCACATCGTCATCCCCCTGAACCATTACATAAGAATAAGGATAATAAGCATCATCCTGTCCCATCAGCGCCAGATCAGGAAAATATTCAGCAGCTCCTCTTGATGTAAATGTATCAAACAGGTATTCCATGATATCTCCGATACTCTGGAAGTCCGGATCTGTTACCATGGTATAGGCATATCCGTTTTCATCATACCAGACATAGTCATAGTCGCAGTCAAGAGCAACACCGTGCACATATTTCAAAACGTTTACGTTATCGATCAGCCGGACAACAGCAGCTTTTGGATCCTCTGTTGGAGTACTCTTTGTTTCCGGTTCAACAGATGCTTCCTGCGTAGCAGGCTGTGTAGGCTCAACAGGTTTTTCTTTCTTGCAGGCACATAGTACCAGTGGGATCATGATGGCAATTGCCGCAATGGCTAAGAATTTCTTTTTCATACCTTCTCCTCCAAAAGAAATTACTACATGTAACCAATTAATTATAACAATAATGAAAGAAAAAAACGATAATCTTTTTATTTGTTTCGAATTGACGGAGATGCATGAAGAGAATAATATAAAACTAACAACAGGAGGATCGGACAAATGATGATTACAAGATATTGCCCGCAGTGCGGAGCAGAGACGATGTTTGATGACAGCAGGGAGTTTATGTTCTGCAGTTACTGTGGAGCAAAGATCATTAGTTTTCCTGTGAAGGCGATGGGCACCAGTTTGATGCCTCAGAACAACGCTGCTTTAACACCGCAAAGAAGTATGCAGGCAGCAGTCACAAACAATCTTGTGATTGATTATTCGACAACCAATCAGATGTATTCGCTGACGGTTTTGATTTATGGCCAGAAATGGATCTTCCCGAATGGGGCGAGAAAAGAATTTACACTGAGACCGGGAACGCATATCATTGGCTTTTCCATTGGTCATCGTTTGTGGAACCGCAGGGTCAATATACCATATGAAGGTGCGCAGGTCTCAATCAACGTTGTTTATTCCGGACGGACTAAAATCTATATTTACCCGCCGCAATAGAAGGGGATCAGGAACGGATGGTTATATCGCCTCCGTTATCTAAATCTTTTCCTTCCAGCATCAGAAGCTTTTCTGCAAACAGACGGGCGAAGCCGCTGATAATGGCGGAAAGATAGATGATCTCTTCCGTGCTGTCTGTTGCAATTTCTGATTCATATTCATGTCCAAGAATACCGGCTGCGGCTAAGCGGACTTGTTTGGAGAAATAGCTGGCAGCCAGTTTCTGACGATCTACATAGGTCGTATAGGTTTTCTTTAACTCTTCTTCTGTCAGGTCGACAGGAATCATATGCTGGAGGATCGGAATGCTCAGACTCTGCTTTAGTGAGCAGATCATCAGCAGGTAGGCAATCTGCTTACGATAGTATTTCCGGTTCACCGGTTCCGGCATGATCTTTTTCCGCACATAGTTATTAATGGTAGCAGCTGTTATAAACTGTTCCTCTTTTAATTCTGGCGGCAGGTAGTCCAGATACTGCTTCAGGAGCATGATCACCTGTTCCATATACAATCCCATGTCAGGGATATCTTCCCAGCGTGGAAGTCTGTAATTATCAATATATTTTTCCCACCGGCGAAGCTTGCCGGCAATCAGATCTTTATTAAAATCCATAAAATCACCTCGTTCTCACAATATACACATAAATAATCCATATTTCAAGTTCATCTTGTATATGGTAGCTATTGACTTAATCTGCACTACAACTTATAATAATCCGACGGATTAGATAAAAGGAAGAAATATTGTATTTTTACCTTTGTGTCTTATCTGAAACAGCAAATGAAAAATAGTATTTGATTACAGGAGGAACATTATGGTTTTTGAAGCTATTGCTGAATTAATTGCAGAAAGAAATGATTGCGACCCTTCCACAATTACACCGGATATGAAATTCTCAGATCTGGGCATCGATTCTCTGGATACAGTAGAGATGCTGATGAACCTGGAAGACAAGATCGGTCAGGAAATTGAACTTGAAGAAAAAGTCGAAACAGTAGGCGACCTGGTTGCTTATATTGAAGCAAGACTGGAGAAATAATTATGATCAAATCACCTATATGCGATATGCTGGGAATCCGCTATCCGCTTTTTCAGGGCGGCATGGCATGGATCGCTGACGGCCGTCTTGCAGCAGCTGTATCAGAAGGCGGCGGCCTTGGCATTATAGCTGCAGGTAACGCACCTGCTGACGTGATCCGCGAACAGATCCATATCGCAAAAGATCTGACAGACAAACCGTTCGGCGTCAACATTATGCTGATGAGTCCTTTTGCAGATGATATTGCACAGCTTGTTGCAGATGAGAAAGTTGCTGTAGTCACAACCGGTGCCGGCAACCCGGCTAAATATATGCCGATCTGGACGGAAGCAGGCATCAAGGTGATACCGGTCGTTGCATCTGTTGCAATGGCCAAATTGATGACAAGAGCCGGTGCATCTGCATTGATTGCAGAGGGCGGTGAAAGTGGCGGACATGTTGGAGAACTGACTACCATGGTTTTAGTTCCACTGGTTTGTGATGCCACGGATCTTCCGGTTCTTGCAGCAGGCGGAATCGCTGACGGCAGAGGTGTAGCAGCTGCATTCATGCTTGGCGCATGCGGTGTGCAGATGGGCACCCGCTTTTTAAGCGCAGAGGAATGCTCCATTCATCCGACTTACAAAGAAAAGATCATTAAAGCACATGATCTGGCAACGATGGTCACCGGCAAACGTCTTGGCCATCCGGTCAGAAGCCTGCGCACAAATTTCTCACGTGATTATTCCAAGGCAGAATACAGTGACACACCGGATGACGTTTTGGAAAAAATGGGAGAAGGCGCACTGCGTCTGGCAGTGCAGGAAGGTGATCTGGACAAAGGATGTTTCCTTTCCGGACAAGTTGCAGCTATGGTTAAAAAAGAGCAGCCAGCAGCAGAAATTGTCCGTGAAGTCATGGAAGAAGCTGAACCGATTTTAAAGGGAGCACCAAAATGGGTAGAGTAGCATTTTTATTTGCCGGTCAGGGAGCACAAGTGCCGGGAATGGGCAAGTCTTTTTATGACAATTGTGAAGCCTCCCGCAAAGTGTTTGAGACCGCAGATCTGCTGCGTCCGGGCACATCTAAGCAGTGCTTTGAAGGAACGGCAGAAGAATTAAAAGAAACGAAGAATACACAGCCATGCCTGCTGACTGTTGAGCTTGCTATTGCACAGGCTCTGACGGAGGCAGGCATACATGCTGATGTGACAGCAGGTTTTTCGCTTGGCGAATTATCTGCATTGACATATGCGAAAGCATTTGATCTGGAAACCGGGATCCGGCTGGTTATGAAGAGAGGTGCGTTGATGCAGGAAGCATCTGAAAAACAGGATACTTCCATGGCAGCAGTCCTTAAGCTTTCCAATGAGGATGTAGAAAAAGTCTGTTCGCAGTTTTCGCAGATTTATCCGGTTAACTACAATTGCCCGGGACAGGTTTCTGTATCTGGTGCAGCAAAAGAAATGAATGATTTCTATGCAGCTGTCAAAGAAGCTGGTGGAAGAGCCCTTCCTTTGAAAGTTTCCGGTGCGTTCCACAGTCCGTTTATGGCTGAGGCAGCGGCCGAATTCGCAAAAGAACTGGCAGCAGTCAGTTTTCAGGAACCGGTCGTTCCAATCTATTCCAACTTTACCGGTGAAGAATATCCGGAAAACATCTGTGAGATCCTGTCACAGCAGATCGATCACCCGGTCAAATGGGAAATGATCATACGTGCAATGATCCGTGCAGGTGTGGATACCTTTGTGGAGATTGGACCGGGAACGACACTGACTGGTTTTATGAAAAAGATCGATCCGTCTGTTAAGGCAATCAGTATTGCAGAATTTGAGAACATGCAGGCGGCTATAGAGGAGATTCGGAAATGATAAAAGGTCAGACAGCAATTGTCACTGGTGGATCCAGAGGCATTGGTGCAGCTGTTGCAAAACGGCTGGCCCAAGAAGGAGTGAATGTTGCAGTTGTTTTTGCCGGCAATGCAGATCTTGCGGAAAGCGTTTGTGAAGAATGCCGTGCATTTGGCGTGAAAGCGGAGAAATACAACTGTGATGTTTCCGACTTCAATGCAGCTAAGGAATTGACAGCAAAGGTGAAAGAAGACTTTGGAACCGTCAATATTCTGATCAACAATGCGGGAATCACCAGAGATGGTCTGATCGCTATGATGAAAGAGAAAGATTTTGACGATGTCATCGCCACAAACTTGAAGGGCGTATTCAATATGATCCGCAGCTGCTGCAGCATCTTTATCCGCAATAAGGGCGGAAAGATCGTAAACATGAGCTCCGTTTCCGGACTTATGGGCAACGCTGGACAGGTCAACTATTCCGCCTCCAAGGCAGGCGTGGTCGGCATCACAAAATCAGTTGCAAAGGAGCTGGCACCAAGGGGAATTACCTGTAATGCGGTTGCTCCTGGATTCATTAATACCGACATGACAAAAAATCTGTCTGTTGATCCGGAAGAGATTGCGAGAGCAATCCCGCTGGGACGGATGGGAACACCGGAAGACGTTGCGGATGCAGTTGTCTTTTTGGTAAAAGCAGATTACATCACCGGCGAGGTCATTCGCGTGGATGGCGGAATCGCAATGTAATTAAAAATGGTCCGGCGCATTGAATGCGCCGGCTTGTTGCAAACTATTTTAGGAAAGAATTGGTAACAGTCAATGGATGAGAACAATATCAGAAAATACGCACAGCTCATGAAAGAACTGGACCTTACTGCGTTGGAGATCACGAGTGACAATGAGGTGATCCGCATGGAACGCAGTGCAGCTGCACCGGCAGCAGAACCTAGACATACCCTTCGTTTAGGACCGGATGACACAGAGAGCGTAGCACCAGCATCCAGCAGCAATCGGAGGGAAGTGAAGTCTCCAATGGTTGGTGTCTTTTATTCCGCACCAGAAGAAAATGCAGAACCAGTTGTAAGCGTAGGAATGCCAGTTAAGAAGGGCGATACCCTTTGCCTCATTGAGGCCATGAAGCTGATCAACGAGATTGTAGCA
>JAFWCK010000061.1 GCA_017536965.1 Lachnospiraceae bacterium
CAGGCACGCGGAAATTGAAATGACCAGCATCTCCGAAGTGGCCGGGAAGACCGCGCACACGATCGGAATCAGGATCGTGAACGTGCCCCAGCTGGTGCCGGTGGAGAACGCCAGGAAAACCGAGATCACAAAGATCGCAGCTGGCACAAACATCTGCAGGCTGGCGGCGGAAGATTCCACCACCGTGTGCACAAAATCGGCGGCGCCAAGCAGGCGGGTAACGCCGGAGAGGTTCCAGGAAAGGATCAGGATGATCATCGGCGCACACATGCTGCGGAAGCCGGCCGGGAACGCATTCATGAACTCTTTGAATTTCATGACACCGCGGTTCATATACAGCCAGAACGTGATGAGTACGCCCAGGAGGCTGCCCATGACCAGGCCGCGCGCAGAGTCCGCGTTGGCGAAGGAATCGATCAGGCTTTCGCCATCGAACAGGCCGCCCGTATAAGCCATGCCGGCGATGCAGCAGACAATCAGGACGACAACCGGAATGATCAGGTTGGACAGTTTTGCGTTAGGCACCTGCGTGACGGTCTCTTCTTCCGCGTAAGAGTTTTCGCCGGTCGTGAAGAGGTCGCCCTTGATCGCGTTGCGCTCGTGCAGGCGCATCGGGCCGTAATCGGTTTTGCGCAGCACCAGCAGAAACAGCATGAACAGCGTGGTCAGCGCGTATAGATTATAAGGAATGGTTTCCAGAAACATCCGGAAGCCGTTGATGTTGTATTGCTCCGGGACCGCGTAGCTGACGGCGGCTGCCCAGCAGGAGATCGGTGCGATGATGCAGATCGGTGCGGCGGTGGAATCTAAGAGGTATGCAAGTTTCGCGCGGGAAACTTTGTGGCTGTCGGTCATTGGGCGCATGACAGACCCGACTGTCATACAGTTGAAGCCATCGTCAACAAAGATCAAGATGCCCATCAGGATGGTGGCAAGCTGCGCACCAACGCGGCTCTTAATGTGTTTTTCGGCCCATTTGCCAAAAGCCTGTGCACTGCCGGAGCGGTTCATCAAAACGACCAGTGTGCCGAGCAGAACAACGAAAACCAAAACGCTGACGTGCGATAAATCCGTCAGGTTCGGGATGAGGCCTGCTTCTTCATGATAAAGGATCGTGTTGAAAGCGTGCTCTGCATTGCCGCCCGCATACAGCAGACCGCCCACAACAATGCCGGTAAACAGCGAACTGTAAACTTCTTTTGTGATCAGAGCCAGAACAATGGCCACGATCGGCGGCAAAAGAGACAGAAAGGTGCCGTACAGTGTCGGGGAATAGTTGGTCATGTCCGTGTCGCGTCCGCGGAAAGCCATGATGATCAGCGCGATGAGTATGATCACCACAATAATATTAATAATGATTTTCTGAATGGATCGACGTTTCATTTTTATACCTGCTTTCTATAAAACATCTGCCGTTTTTATCAGTTTAACATACCCGTCAAGAAATATGATGCGTAGAAATGTCATACGTTAACATTTGTAAGACATAAAATGCAGAAATGTCGTACACGGGGTTGACTTTAGTACGTTAGAATAGTAGCATACTACCATATTAAAAGGCCATCCGCAACAAATGCAAAGACCAGAGGGGAGTATGGAATATAGAACGGTTATCGGAGTAGGAATTGCGTGACCGGAAAAAAGGCTGGCCTGGGAGGAGCGTATGAAAAAGAAAAGTATCAGTATCATTATCAGTACATTGCTCGTGGCAGCACTGCTGTTCTGCCTGAGCGCATGCGGGTCGAAGACACCTTACACACCGACACCGTCGGGGAGCGGTGCGGCTTCCGGGAATCAGGAAGCTGCTGTGGGCGATCTGGCAAAGGTCCAGGGCGCCGGCAAAATTGTTATAGGTGTTACCGATTTCGCACCGATGGATTATAAAGAAAACGGCGCATGGGTCGGCTTCGATGCAGAACTTTCCGAACTCTTTGCCGAGTCTCTTGGCGTAAAAGCCGAATTTGTTGAGATCGACTGGGATAATAAGATCCTGGAACTGAACGGCGGCTCCGTCGACTGCATCTGGAACGGCATGACACTGACACCTGAAGTTGGCAATGCAATGTCCTGCACAGATACCTACGCGCTGAATGCGCAGGTGGTTGTCATGGCAGCAGATAAACTGGATCAGTATCCGGATGCAGCAAGTATGGCATCCCTTTCCTTCGCAGCAGAAGCAGGCTCTGCAGGTGAAGAAGTTGGACTGGATGCAGGGTTCAATGTCAACTCTGTGCAGAATCAGGCAGCAGCATTAATGGAAGTGGCTGCCGGCACATCCGATGCATGCATCATTGATAAGACAATGGCAGATGCTATGACAGGCGAAGGCACCAGCTATACCAATCTGGGATACAAAGTATCACTGTCCAGCGAAGAGTATGTTGTTGGATTCCGTAAGGGCTCTGACCTGACACAGAAACTGAACGATCTGTTTGCTCAGTGGAAAGCTGACGGAACACTGAAAGCAATGTCAGAGAAATATGACAATGCTGTTTCAATTGTGGAGTAATTATTGCTGGATTCGTAATAATTTGTGTGGAAAACGAAGCACATTATTTATTACTTTGTGAAGAACTTTGTGAAGAATTGTTTGCAGAAGCTTGAATAAATGTTTGCGGAAGTATTAGCTGCATTATCAAAAGGATTCCTTGTCACTTTAGAACTGTTCGGGATCACTCTGGTCGGAGCGATCCCGTGCGGTCTCTTAATCTGTCTGGGTTCCATGAGTAAAATAAAACCGCTCAAGGCCGTGCTCCGGTTTATCATCTGGGTCATAAGAGGAACCCCTCTTATGTTGCAGTTGTTAATTATTTATTACGGACCGGGCTTGATCCTTGGAAGCAACTGGTGGGGAAGCGGCGAGCATGGCCGTTTTATCGCTACGATCGTTGCTTTTATTATTAACTATGCCTGCTATTTCTCGGAGATCTTCCGCGGCGGCATTCAGGCGATCCCGGTGGGGCAGCAGGAAGCTGGTGCTGTGCTGGGCATGACCAAATCGCAGATCTTCTTTAAGATCACGCTGATGCAGGTCATTAAGCGGATCGTGCCGCCGATGTCAAACGAGATCATCACACTGGTCAAGGATACCTCCCTTTCCAGGATCATCGCTCTGCAGGAGCTGATCTGGGCCGGACAGGCATTCATGAAGAGCGCCGGTATTATCTGGCCGCTGTTCTTTACCGGCGTTTATTATTTGGTATTCAGCGGAATATTAACCGTTGTATTAGGAAAGATAGAAAAGAAGTTAGATTACTTTAAAGTGTGACATTCTTTTGTTATGGGAATGTAAAGATATAGCAAGGCAGTTGTAAGAGACTGGTAAGAAATAGCAAGAAGATTGTAAGAAGCTAGTAAGAAGATTTTAACATGGCGATACTGGAAGTAAAAAATCTGCAAAAAAAATTCGGGGACCTCACGGTATTAAAAGGGGTAGATTTCTCACTGGAGAAAGGCCAGACCCTGGCCGTGATCGGCGCTTCGGGCGGCGGCAAGACGACGCTGCTTCGCTGCCTGAATTTTTTGGAGATTCCGACAAAAGGGCAGATTTTTGTAAATGGAAAGCTCATATTTGATGCCGATGATGAGCGGACACTGACCGAAAAGGAGATCCGGCAGAACCGTTTGAATTTCGGCCTGGTCTTCCAGAACTTTAATCTGTTTCCACAATACACCGCTTTTCAGAATATTGCGCTGGCACCGAAACTTCTGGCCAAAGAAAAGCCTGAGTTTGCAGGCAAGAAAAAAGCCATTTATGACGAAATTGATAAAAAGAGTTTAGAGATTCTTAACAGAGTCGGACTTTCAGATAAAAAAGATTTTTATCCGCATCAGCTTTCCGGCGGGCAGCAGCAGCGAGTCGCCATCGCGCGTGCCTTAGTCTTGTCGCCGTCCGTTTTGTTTTTTGATGAGCCGACATCCGCGCTGGATCCGGAATTGACGGGTGAAGTACTCAAGGTCATTAAGCAGCTGGCGGAAGAAGAGATGACGATGGTGATCGTCACACATGAGATGCAGTTTGCCCGCGAGGTTGCGGACCATGTCCTGTTTATGGATGAGGGCATCATTGCAGAAAAAGGATCGCCAGAAGAAATCTTTACCAATCCAAAGAATGCGCGAACAAAAGCCTTTCTGGGCAGATACGAATCCTGATAAAAGACAGTATGCTTAATGGATAGGAACGTGAAGCGAAAGTTAAGACACTTAACATCCTTTTAACAATATTTTAACAATGCCGTTAAAATGATAACGGAAACAGAAAGGATTTGACCATATTCGAAAATTTTATTACAATCACGAAAGTACATGTAACAAAATAACTGTCATATTACAACACCTATCTAGCGACAAACCGTCGGCAAGATAACCAAACGAGGAGGATATGTATGAAAAACTATTTTGATTTAACAGATCAAGTAGCAGTAATCACCGGATGCTCAACAGGGCTTGGTGTGCAGATGGCAGAAGCTCTTGCAAACCAGGGCTGTAATATTGTTTGTCTGGCAAGACGAAAAGAAAAAGTAGATGAAAACGCAGAAATGCTGAAAGAAAAATACGGCGTTAAGGCTATCGGCGTTGTCTGCGATGTAACAAATACAGAAGCAATTGACGCAGCTGTTGATACGATCCTGAAAGAATTCGGTCGTATCGACATTCTGATCAACAATGCAGGAACCGGCGGCGTGGAGCCTGCAGAACAGATGTCTGACGAAGTCTTCTTAAATGAAGTCAACATCGACCTGACCGGTACCTTTAAGATGGCAAGAGCGGTTGCAGCAAAGGCAATGCTTCCAGCAGGCTATGGACGTATCATCAACATCGCATCCATGTACGGTCTGGTTGGAAATAAGATCGCTCCGTCATCCGCATATCATGCTGCAAAAGGCGGCGTTGTCAACCTGACACGTGCGTTGGCAGCAGAGTGGAGTGAGAGAGGCGTTAATGTTAACGCAATCTGCCCGGGATACTTTGAGACACCGCTGACAGTTGACACTCTTCGGACTGATTTCTTCCAGCAGTATGCAAAGACCGTCATTCCGATGAGCCGCTACGGAAAAGAAGGCGAACTTGATACCGCCGCTATCTTCCTGGCATCTCCATGCAGCACATATGTTAATGGCGTGATCCTTCCGGTCGACGGCGGATACACCTGCATGTAAGTTGGGAATTGTAATTGAATCGTAAAATCTGCAAACAGATTGTAAGACAATCGTAAAAACGAATGATCATACATTCGTAAATTCTAGCAAGATATTACAGAGTTGTGAAAGGGAAAGCTTCAGGCTTTCCCTTTTTTAGAACCTGCCTTGACAGATACCCCCAAGGGGTATATAGTTACCTAGGAACAACCTTACAAAAAAAGTAATTAGCTTGTAACATAAATGCAACAACGAAGACATAAAAGCAACAACGAAGACATAAATGCAACAAGGAAGGCTTGAAATGGAAAAGAAAAGACAAACATCTGTAACAAAAAAGGCAGAAAGCGTTAAAAGAACCGAAACTGTTCACGAGACAGACACGCATCACGAAACCGATACCTGCCCTGCTTGCTGTCGGACCAAGGAACGTTCAGAAAAAGAATATAAGGATCTGATCAACCGGCTGAATCGTGTAGAAGGACAGATCCGCGGCATAAAGGGAATGCTGGAGAAGGATGCGTACTGCATTGATATCTTAAATCAGGTATCAGCAGCAACCTGCGCGCTCAACAGCTTTACAAAAGAGTTGCTTGGAAACCACATCCGCAGCTGTGTGGCGGATGATATCCGCGACGGCAACGATGACAAATTAAACGAGCTTGTCTGCACACTGCAGAAACTGATGAAATAGAGGGGCAACATGGAGAAATTTGCAGTTACGGGCATGACATGCGCGGCATGCCAGAACCGTGTGGAAAAAGCAGTATCGAAAGTAGCAGGGGTTGAAAGCTGTACGGTGAGCCTTTTGACCAATACGATGGGGGTGGAGGGCAGTGCCTCAGCGGCTGATATCATTAAGGCCGTGACTGATGCAGGATACGGCGCTTCCCTGATGGGTGGCAGCCGGGGCACAGCAGGCAGCGAAGCAGCCAATGCGGCAGCCACTGATCACTCCCGCAGGGAAGGCAGTGCACTGGCACGCCTGGCAGAGCAGGAAGAAGCGCTCAAAGATCACGAGACGCCAAAGCTGAGAAAACGGCTGATCGTCTCGCTCATCTTTCTTATTATTATAATGTATTTCTCGATGGGGCATATGATGCTGCATCTGCCGGTGCCATCGTTCTTTGAGAACAATCATATTGCGATGGGACTGCTGCAGCTTTTGCTGTCAGCCATCATCATGGTGATCAACCAGCGGTTTTTCACCAGCGGCTATAAAAGCCTTTTCCATGGCGCACCAAACATGGACACGCTGATCGCATTGGGCTCGTCAGCGGCGTTTGGCTATTCCACCGTCATGCTGTTCGCCATGACCAAGGTGCAGCTGGATGGCAATCACGAGGCCGTCATGCACTACATGAACGAATTCTACTTCGAGTCGGCGGCAATGATCCTGACGCTGATCACGGTGGGCAAGATGCTGGAGGCTTATTCCAAAGGCAAGACCACCAACGCACTCAAAAGCCTGATGCAGCTGGCGCCTAAGACGGCCAACGTCATCCGCGACGGCGCGGAGATCACCGTCTCGGTGGACGATGTTTATAAAGGAGATATTTTCGTGGTTCGGCCGGGGGAGAACATCCCGGTGGACGGACGAGTGATAGAAGGCAGCAGTGCGGTCAACGAGGCGGCGCTGACCGGCGAAAGCATCCCGGTGGATAAAGAGGCGGGCGATGAAGTATCGTCGGCAACTTTGAACCAGTCCGGTTTCCTGAAATGTGAAGCCACCAGAGTCGGCGAAGACACTACGCTTTCACAGATCATCCAGATGGTATCGGATGCTGCCGCCACCAAAGCTCCGGTCGCAAGGCTGGCGGATAAGATCTCATCAGTGTTTGTGCCGGCGGTCATCGGCATCGCTATCGTGACAATCATTGTCTGGCTGATCATTGGCAGACCAGTTGGGTTCGCTCTGGCACGCGGCATCTGCGTGCTGGTGGTCAGCTGCCCATGCGCGTTAGGACTGGCAACGCCGGTCGCCATCATGGTGGGCAATGGCATCGGCGCACGCAACGGCATCCTGTTCAAAAATGCGGAAGCGCTGCAGGAAGCAGGCAATGTGCAGATCGTTGCGTTGGATAAAACCGGCACCATCACCAGCGGAGAGCCGCAGGTGACCGACATCCTCCCGGCAGAGGGCACCTCCGAACAGGAGCTGATGGAGATGGCGTACGCGCTGGAGCAGAAGAGCGAACATCCGCTGGCTAAAGCCATCATCCGCTATGCGGAGGAGAAGGGCATCGCAGCCAGAGAAGTTAATGATTTTCAGGCGCTCCCGGGCAACGGGTTGACGGGCGTGCTTAGCGCTAGCGCAGCAGGCACCGCGAGTGGCGCAGCTACTGCAAGCGACACCGCCACTACAGGCGACGCAGCCACTGTGAGCAACACCGCCGCAACAACGCTTTTCGCCGGCAGCGAGTCTTTCATCCAAACCAAAGTGACTATCCCGCAGCAGATCAAAGCGCAGGCGGACCGCCTGGCCGAGGATGGCAAAACGCCGCTGTTCTTCGCTCAAAATGAAAAACTGCTGGGCATCATCGCGGTCGCGGACACCATCAAGGACGACAGCGCGGAGGCTATAAAGCAATTGCAAAATATGGGGATCCATGTTGTAATGCTTACAGGCGATAACGAGCGCACGGCGCGGGCCATTGGACGCCTTGCGGGCGTGGACGAAGTGATCGCGGGCGTGAAGCCGGACGGCAAAGAAAGCGAGATCCGCCGGCTGAAGGAATACGGCAAAGTGGCCATGGTGGGCGACGGCATCAACGACGCGCCGGCACTGACCAGAGCTGATACGGGTATCGCCATCGGCGCGGGCACGTACGTGGCCATCGACGCCGCTGATATCGTACTGATGAAAAGCAGTCTGCTGGATGTGGCCGCCGCGATAAGACTGAGCCGCCGCACCTACCGCAACATCGTTGAAAACCTGTTCTGGGCGCTGATCTACAACGTGCTGCTGATACCGGCAGCGGCCGGCGTCTATGTTTCGCTTGGCATCACGATGAACCCGATGCTTGGCGCCGCAGCGATGAGCTTATCCAGCTTCTGCGTGGTGATGAATGCGCTGCGGCTGAATCTGATCAAGATCCATGATCCGTCGCATGATCGGAAACGGCGCAGACAGGCGCAGATCCCTGCCAGCGCAGGCCAGACAGACGAAGCTTCGGCATCTAACGAAAACAAAACAAATACCATAGAAAGAGGAAACGAAATGACAAAGACTATCAAAATCGAAGGCATGATGTGCAACCATTGCGAGAACACCGTGAAGAAGGCGCTCGAGGCACTGGAACCGGTGCAGGAGGCAGTTGTCAGCCACGAGGCCGGCACGGCTGTGGTGACACTGACTGCTGAGGTCGCCGATGACGTATTGAAGGAGGCTGTCGAAGCGAAAGACTACACAGTCGTCGGCATCGAGTAAACCCGTAAAGTGCATCGCACATCGGTGCGTTGCACCAACCAACCGGCACACGGAGCGGCAGCACCGATGTGCCTCTCTACAAAACATGAATTTACAAGAGTTTTTCCAACAGAATCCGGAGGTGGCGATCGCCTTTTCCGGCGGCGTGGATTCTTCCTATCTGCTGTATGCGGCCACGCGTTTTGCAAAGCGCGCCAAAGCCTACTACGTGCAGGCCGAATTCCAGCCGCAGTTTGAGCTGGACGATGCCAAACGCCTGGCCGAAGAACTGGGCGCCGATATGCAGATCATCCACGTTTCCGTGCTGGCTGATCCGCAAGTCGCTGCGAACCCGGCGAACCGCTGCTACTATTGTAAACAGGGGATTTTCCAAACCATTCGGAAGGCTGCAGCAGACGATGGTTTCACCGTATTACTGGACGGCACCAACGCATCCGACGATGCGACCGACCGCCCGGGTATGAAGGCGCTGCAGGAGTTATCGGTCCGCTCGCCGCTGCGCGAGTGCGGCCTGACCAAGGACGAGATCCGTCGGCTGTCCAAAGAGGCGGGGCTGTTCACCTGGGATAAACCGGCGTACGCCTGCCTGGCGACGCGGATCCCGACGGGCGAAGAGATCACGTCGGAAAAACTCATCGCCGTCGAAAAGGCGGAATCATTTTTGATGACACTCGGATTCACGGATTTCCGGGTGCGCACAGCGGGCGGGCACGCGCGGATCCAGCTTCCGGGCAATCAGACCTGGCACCTGCTGAAAAATAAAGATAAGGTCCTCGCGGAGCTGAAGACTCTGTTCAAATCGGTTTCGCTGGACTTGGAGGAGCGGTCATGAACAGTGACATTAAGATGCTTTTGGAAGATGTGAAAAACGGCAAGGTGTCCCCGGATGACGCGCTTTTGATCCTGAAGAAAAAACCGTTCGAGGACCTGGGCTACGCCAAGGTCGATCTGCATCGGCAGGTGCGGCAGGGCGTGGCGGAGGTGATCTACGGCGCCGGCAAAACGCCGGAGCAGATCATCGGCATCGTGTCGG
>JAFWCK010000062.1 GCA_017536965.1 Lachnospiraceae bacterium
TGATCATGGTCGCTCCGATCATGTATTTGATAACGATATACTTAATGGTGATTCATTTATGAAAAAAACAATATCCATACTTGGCTCGACCGGATCGATCGGGACGCAGACACTGGAAGTTGTCAGAAATAATCCGGATCTACAGGTTGCAGCCATCAGTGGAAATAAGAATATAGAACTTTTGGCAAAACAGATTTTGGAGTTTTCTCCAAAACTTGTTTGCGTTTACGATAAAAACCAGATCGACCCTCTGTATAAACGGCTGTTGGAAATGAACTTACCATCCATTCCGCAGATCGTATCCGGTATGGATGGCCTGATCCAGACTGCTACATTAGAGGAAGCGAACATCGTGGTTACGGCCATTGTCGGAATGGTGGGGATCCGTCCAACCATGGAAGCCATTAAAGCAGGAAAAGACATAGCACTGGCGAACAAAGAAACACTGGTCTGCGCCGGTGAGCTGATCATGGCCGAGGCAAAAAAACAGGGGATTCATATTTACCCGGTCGATTCGGAACACAGTGCAATCTTCCAAAGTCTGAATGGGGAAAATCCGGCAGAGATCGACAAGATCATCCTGACTGCTTCCGGCGGTCCTTTCCGGGGATATACACGCGACATGCTGAAAGATGTTACGCTGGAAGATGCACTGAAGCACCCGAACTGGTCCATGGGAAAAAAGGTTACGATCGATTCTTCCACCCTGGCCAATAAGGGACTGGAAGTCATGGAGGCAAAATGGCTTTTTGATGTCGAACCGGATCAGATCGAGGTCGTGATCCAGCCGCAGAGCATCATTCACTCAGCCGTGCAGTACAAAGACGGCGCTATTATCGCCCAGCTTGGAACACCGGATATGAAACTGCCGATTCAGTACGCGCTTGTTTATCCGCAGCGGAGAGATCTGCCAGGGAAGCGTATCGATTTCTTCGAATTAGGGAAGATCACATTTGAAAAACCGGATATCGAAACATTTGGGGCTTTGGGACTTGCTTATCGGGCTATCAGGACTGGCGGCAGCATGCCGACTGTTTTTAATGCAGCCAATGAACGGGCTGTTGCATCCTTCCTGAGAGGGCAGATCCGATATCTGGATATTGAGACAGAAATCAGAAAAGCGATGGATCAGCATGCGCTGATTAAGAAGCCTTCTTTGGAGCAGATCATTCAGATTGGAGAGGAGATCATGGGTTCATGAGCGCAGTCAGTATCATTCTCTCTATCATCATATTGAGCATTCTGGTCATCGTCCATGAGTTCGGACATTTTATCCTGGCAAAAAAGAACGGGATCTTTGTAAAAGAATTTTCTGTTGGGTTTGGTCCACGGATCATCAGTCATGTTTCCAAAAAGAGTGGAACCCGGTTCTCCTGGAAGGCCATTCCTTTTGGCGGGTCCTGTCAGATGTTAGGAGCGCTGGAAGATGAAGATGACGAGACGGATGATGAAAGATCATTTGATAAAAAATCAGTCTGGGCACGCATGAGCGTGATTCTGGCTGGACCTTTTTTTAATTTTTTCCTCGCTTTTATTCTTTCTGTGATCGTGATCGGAACGGCAGGCTATGACCCTGCAAGAGTCACCTATGTGGAGCCTGGTTCACCAATCGCGCAGGCAGGCATCCAGGAAGGTGATGTGATCACAAAGTATAATGGAGAGCGGATCAATTTCGGCCGGGAGATCTATTTATCCGGCTATTTACATCCAATCACATCTGACGCAAAAGCCATTCCGATCACCTATGTCCGGGATGGTAAGAAAACCAGCGTCAGTGTCACTCCAAGTCAGACAAAATACTATTCTCTGGGCCTTAGCTATTATGCAAACGAGGATGAGGCAAAGCTTGCGGAGATCGTGAAGGAAGGAGCGCTGGATGAAGCCGGTATTAAAGAAGGCGATGTGATCACGGCAATCGGAGATACAAAGATCGCCACGGGCAAAGAACTAAACCAGTTTTTTGATTCCCACCCGGTCACAGCCGATCCCCTTACGATCGTATATCTGCACCATGGTGTGGAAAAGACAACGACTGTTTACCCAAAGGCGCAGACAGCATACCGGCTTGGATTTAGCTATAACCTGGATAATGAAAAAACGGGTGTTGGAGGAGTCTTAAAATACAGCTTTGCGGAAATGCGGTATCAGATCCTTTCTGTCTTTAAGAGTCTGGGCTTTTTGATCTCCGGGAAAGGATCTTTGGATATGCTGTCCGGACCGGTCGGCATTGTAGAGGTGATCGGGACAACCTATGATGCCTCTGTCTCGTCCGGATTTCTGACGACTTTAACCAATATGCTGAGCATTATGATCCTTCTGAGCGCCAATTTAGGCGTAGTTAACCTTCTGCCGATACCGGCCCTGGATGGGGGAAAGTTCCTTCTGCTCATTATTGAAGCGATCCGCAGAAAACCGATCCCGAAAAAATATGAAGGGATCATTACCATGGTAGGGGCTGTTTTGATCATGCTGCTTGCGGCAGTCGTACTGGTTAATGATGTGATCAAATTATTCTGATTGAGGAAAAGATGTTTACAAGAGAACAGACAAAAAAGATAAAAATAGGTAACGTCGTGATTGGAGGCGGTGCACCGATTGCGATCCAGTCCATGACAAACACAAAGACTAACGACGTGAAAGCGACCGTAGCGCAGATCCATGCCCTGGAAGAGGCAGGATGTGAGATCATCCGTGCGACAGCTAATACGCCTGAGGCCGCGAGGGCTTTTAGCGAAATAAAAAAAGAAATATCGATCCCGCTTGTAGCCGATATTCATTTTGATTATAAACTTGCCATCCTTGCGATGGAAAACGGAGCAGATAAGATCCGGATCAATCCGGGAAATATTGGAAGCCGTGAACGGATCAAAGCAGTTGTGGACTGTGCAAAAGAACGGGGTATCCCTATCCGTGTGGGTGTTAATTCCGGCTCGCTGGAAAAAGATCTGGTTGATAAATATCACGGAGTAACGGCCGAAGGATTAGCAGAAAGCGCACTGGATAAGATTAAGATCATAGAGGATATGGGATATAACGAGCTGGTGATCAGCATCAAGAGCAGCGATATCCTGATTTGTGCAAAGGCACATGAGATCGTAGCAGAGCAAACCAGTTATCCGCTTCACGTAGGTATTACCGAATCAGGGACACTTTATGCAGGAAACATCAAATCAGCCATGGGACTTGCCATGATCCTTTCAAAGGGGATCGGGGATACCATCCGGGTATCCTTGACTGGCAGCCCGTTAGAAGAAATCAAAAGTGCAAAATATATCTTACGGAATCTGGGATTAAGAAAAGAAGGCATTAGCGTTATCTCGTGCCCGACTTGCGGGAGAACAGAAATTGATCTGATCGGCCTGGCAAATCGTGTGGAAGATTTGTGTGCAGGTTATGATCTTTCTATAAAAGTAGCCGTAATGGGATGCGTGGTAAACGGCCCGGGGGAGGCAAAGGAAGCAGACCTGGGGATTGCTGGCGGAAAAGGCGAAGGCCTTTTGATCAAGAAGGGCGAGATCATCCGAAAGATCCCGGAGACGGAATTCCTCCCAACATTAAAATACGAACTGGACAACTGGAAATAACATGAAATTTTTTGAAGTATTTACAACCTTATCTGTGAGTGAAGAACTGTTTTCATTGTTTGCAGGTCTGGAAGTCATTTCTGTAACGCAGGTGAAAACAGGTAATTATCTGCGCATACGCCTGCGGGACGGACATCCGATTGGCAGCGTCCCGATCCGTCAGATGGAAGAAGCAATCCGCCGGCAGGTCCTTAAGGAGATGATGTCCGTCAGGATCGAATATGAAAATGGGTATGAGTACGCGGAAGTCGGATCAGGAACTTATGAGGCCGCAGAAGATAACCGCCGTGTTGCACAGCCAAAAGCCGCAGCACTAACTTCTGCAGCAGAAGGGAAAAGTGCAGCAGGAACAAAGAAAAAGTGGGCTTCGAAGAGCAAAAAAACAGATCCTGGAATGATTTATGGCAAAGATTTCCAGGGAGCGCCGATGGAAATTTCCGACTGCATTACAGAAATGCGGAACGTCGTTCTGCGCGGCTGCATTTTCGAAAAAGAACTATCTGTTACAAAGAACAATTTCAAGATACTGAAATTATCTATTACCGACCGTACGGACAGTATTTCTCTGAAGATGTTTCTTCACGATGGAGAAGAAAAACTGCCGGATGCGTTTAAAGAAGGCATGACCATAGAGGTCTGCGGAAATATCGAATATGACAATTTTGAAGGCGAGATCCTGATGACTCGTGTGACTGGCATCCGGGAAGGAAATGATGCAGATGATGCGCGGATGGACAGGGCGCCGAAAAAGAGAGTCGAACTGCATCTGCATACGCAGTACTCGGACATGGATGCCCTGACTCCGATCAACGCGCTTTTGGATCAGGCTGTGAAATGGGGACATAAGGCTGTTGCCATCACTGACCATGGAGTGGTGCAGGGATTTACGGATGCATTTCATAAACTGCAGGCAATGTCAGATCCTGATTTTAAAGTTATTTACGGTGTGGAAGCTTATATCGTGGATGACATGGACGATCCAATCGTTCAGGATCCTGATTCACCGGAAGATATTGAACTGCGAAGAGAGAGCGCCATTCCGGATGAGATCCCAAAGGTGATTGATCCGGCAGAAGAAGAACGAATTGAGAAAGTAAAAAAAGATAAATATTATCATGCCATCCTGTTAGCAAAAAATGAAACAGGAAGGCGTAATCTGTATCGGCTGGTTTCTTATTCCCATATTAATTACTTCAGCCGTCGTCCGCGGATTCCTAAGAGCGTTTTGAATAAATACCGGGAGGGACTGATCCTGGGATCTGCCTGCGTCATGGGTGAACTCTATGACGGAATACTAAGTGGGGAAAGCCAGGAGAGGATCGCCGAGCTGGTGAATTATTATGATTATCTGGAGATCCAGCCGGTAGCAAATAATATGTTCCTTGTCCGAAATTATGAGCGGAATCATGATCCGATTTACCGTTCTGCTCATAAAGAGATCAAGGGGCATATGCGGAAAAATGCAGATGAGATCCGTGCAATTAATAAACAGATCTATGATCTGGGGAAGCAGTACGGAAAACCGGTCGTAGCAACCGGAGACGTGCATTTTCTGAATCCGGAGGACGAGATATTAAGACATATTATTCTGGACAGTCAGAAATATTCTGATGCGGATGATCCGGGACCATTTTATTTCCGCACGACGGAAGAAATGCTGCAGGAATTTGATTATCTGGGACCAGATATTGCCTATGAGATCGTTGTAGAGAATACCAATATGATCGCGGACATGATCGAAAAAATAGAGCCTGTAAGGCCGGATAAATGTCCGCCTGTGATTGAAAACTCAGATGAGAACCTGAGGGCGATCTGCTATGAAACCGCGCACAGCATGTATGGACCGGATCTTCCGGAAATCGTGGTAAACAGGCTGGAAAAGGAACTGAATTCCATTATTTCCAACGGATATTCTGTTATGTATATCATTGCAAGGGAATTGGTGCAAAAAAGCAACAGTGACGGATATCTGGTCGGGTCCAGAGGTTCTGTTGGTTCTTCTCTGGCTGCTACGATGTCTGGTATTACAGAAGTGAATCCGCTGAAGCCTCATTATCGTTGTCCATCGTGCTTTTACAGTGACTTTGATTCGGAAGAAGTAGAAGCATATGCCGGAGGCGCCGGCTGTGATATGCCTGATAAATTATGTCCTGTCTGCGGGACACCGCTGATCAAAGACGGGTTTGATATTCCATTTGAAACATTCCTGGGATTCAAGGGAGACAAGGAACCGGATATCGACTTGAATTTCTCGGGCGAATATCAGTCACATGCACATGACTATACAGAAGTGATCTTTGGAAAAGGGCATACGTTCCGTGCGGGAACGATTTCCACCCTGCAGGATAAGACTGTCTATGGATATGTGAAGGGGTACTTTGAACGGCATAACCGTTCCATCCGAAAATGCGAGATGAACCGGCTGATCAAAGGCTGTACCGGTGTAAAACGGAGTACCGGTCAGCATCCGGGCGGCATTGTTGTTCTTCCGCATGGAGAAGAAATATATTCCTTTACTCCGGTACAGTTCCCAGCAAACGATGCTGGAAAACACACGGTGACCACACATTTTGAATATCATAGTATTGATCACAACCTGTTGAAGCTTGATATCTTAGGACACGATGATCCAACCATGATCCGTATGCTGGAGGACCTGACCGGTTTTGATGCGAAATCCATTAAACTGGATGATCCGTCGGTTATGAAACTGTTCGACGGAACGGAAATATTGGGTATCACCCCGGAAGATATTGAGCATCCGCTCGGAACCTTAGGCGTTCCGGAGTTCGGCACTGACTTTGTTATGCAGATGCTTCTGGATACCAAACCGAAAAACTTTTCGGACCTGGTACGTATTGCCGGTCTGTCTCATGGTACCGATGTCTGGCTGGGCAATGCAGAAACACTGGTAAAAGAGGGAAAAGCAACTCTTTCCACCTGTATCTGTACGCGTGACGATATCATGCTGTATCTGATCTCAAAAGGAGTAGAACCGGCGTTATCCTTTAATATCATGGAACAAGTCAGAAAAGGAAACGTGGCTAAGGGCAAAGTAAAAACGTGGCCTGAATGGGAAAAGACCATGAGAGAAAATGGAGTCCCGGACTGGTATCTGTGGTCCTGCACCAAGATTCAGTATATGTTCCCGAAAGCCCATGCTGTGGCATATGTCATGATGGCTTACCGGATCGCGTACTATAAGATCTTCTATCCGTTGGAGTATTATGCAGCCTTCTTCAGTATTCGTGCAGCTTCCTTTGATTATGAGAAGATGTGTCAGGGACTGGACAGACTGAGACAGGAAATGGAGTTGATCAAAGGACGGGTCGACATGGGAACGGCATCACCAAAGGACCAGGATCTTCTGAAGTATATGTATAACGTGGAAGAAATGTATGCAAGGGGATTTGAATTCCTGCCGATCGATATTTATAAAGCTGGAGGCAGCCGATTCAAGATTTTTGATGGAAA
>JAFWCK010000063.1 GCA_017536965.1 Lachnospiraceae bacterium
AATGATCTCATCAATACATTCGCCAGCCACCTTTTCCATACACTCCGGATCTTCTTTTCCGGCGGCATATTCCACAGCAGGAACAGTGACGATACGCACATTCGGTACGCCGCTGATATCCTGGTTTGCTGCTTTCGCGCGACGGAGAACATCTACGCAGATGCTAACGCCCGGCTTTCCTGCTTTCTCCATGCATGCGCCTGCATCATGTCTGCCCTGGGAATGAGCGTCTTTGACGCCTTCCAGCCAGGCATCACAAAGCTTGGCGACTTCCAGCGCCTTCTCAGGCGGATCGATCGGTGTTCCAAAAGAATTCATGCGGAGGATCTTAACCTCCGGATAACGTTCTTTCAGTTTCTTCTCCACTGCATCGAAAAACGGATCGCTGGTAGTACCGAAATACATAGGAATGTTGATGCTCATCAGCGCGATAGTCTTGCCGTTCAGATCATCAAGACGCGGTGCAAAAAGTCCTTCCCGATGCGGGCTTTCGAGTATGCCTGACGGCTCGAGGATCTCTATGGAAACTTGTTGACTCATGGTATGATTCTCCTTTCTCCTTTTATCTGTTATTCCAATTCAGTATAGCATTGCCCTATTTCTGAAACAACCGTTTCAGGTTTTCCTCAAATGGCGGATAAACAATTCCTTTCTCTGTCACGATCCCTGCAAGAAGCGAATGATCAGTCACATCAAAAGATGGGTTATAACATGGTACTCCTTTCGGCGCCATCGGCTTTTGGTACCACATAGTGCGGATCTCATCCGGATCACGCAGTTCAATAGGGATATCTGCCCCGGTAGGTGTATTCAGATCAATGGTCGATGACGGACCCAATGTATAAACCGGGATATGATAATAATTTGCCAGAATGGCAACCCCGCTCGTTCCGATCTTGTTTGCAAAATCTCCGTTCGCAGCGATCCTGTCACAGCCTACAAAGACCTTATCCACCCAACCGTTTTTCATCACGACAGATGCCATATTGTCACATATCAATGTTACATCGATCCCGGCTTTCTGCAGCTCATAAGTCGTCAGTCTTGCCCCCTGCAGAAGCGGTCTGGTTTCATCAGCAAAAACCTTAAACTGCATGCCCTGCTCTTTCCCCAGTAGCATCGGTCCAAGGGCAGTCCCATAACAGGAAGTCGCCAGCGGTCCTGCATTGCAGTGCGTAAGGATCCCATCCCCTTCTTTTAATAAAGAGAGGCCATGTGATGCGATCTGAAAACACATCTCCACATCTTCCTGTTGGATCCGATCCGCCTCTTTTCCAATCAGATGGATGACATCTTTTACAGGTTTTTCTGCATTCTCATCTACGATTCTTTGCAGCCGGCGAATTGCCCAGGAAAGATTGACTGCCGTCGGCCGTGCGGTATTCAGGTATTCGCTCGTTTTCCGATACTTTTCCAGAAACTCCTCCAACGGGAGTTCTTCCCATTGTTGTGCTATGACAAACATCGCAAAGGCAGCAAAGATTCCGATAGCCGGAGCGCCGCGTACTTGTAATGTCTGAATGGCTCTGTAGCATTCCTCCGGCTGATCCAGCGTCAGATACTCCACTCTATTAGGAAGCGATGCCTGATCAATAATAATGACTTTTTTTCTGTCGTCACTCAGGCAGATATTCTCCGGCCTCATTTGTTCTGGCAATTGCATTTTTTTCTATCTCCTTTCGCGCTGTCCATAATGATTCTGCGCAAAATCATACATCGCTTTTACATCATCTTCTTTCAGTTCTACGGGCTCACATCCACTGACAGCCAGTGCTTTCTGATAAATCTCCGCACTAGTTTCCAGGACAATAGTCGCTTTAAAGCAGGCGTTCAGATCTTTCCCGACGCATACTGCGCCGTGGTTAGCCAGCAGACATGCGTTCTTTTCACCCAACGCTTTCACTGTGTTTTCAGCTAGCAGAACTGTTCCCGGAAGTGCATAGTCTGCAACTGAAATCTCGCCGCCAATAGCTTGTGCGATTTCATCCGTGATTACTGGAATTGGCTTCCGCAAAACTCCAAACACCGTGGATGCAACCGGATGCGTATGCAGGATCGCGTATACATCCGGACGATTCTGATAGATCTTTACATGCATTTGTGTTTCTATACTTGGTATACGGCTGCCTTCACAGACCTTCCCCTCCGGATCCAGAAAAACAAGGTCTCCCGGAGTGATCTCCTGATACGACATTCCGGAAGGAGTAATACAAATGATCCCTTCTTCTGTTCGAACACTGATATTTCCCCAGGTCTCGACGGTAAGATTACTTTCCAGCATTCGCTGCCCTGCAGCGATTACCGCTTCTGCCATTTCCTTTTTTGTTTTCTCTTCCATCCTTTTTCCACTCCAATCTTCCGCTGTCACAACAATGACGTCACTTCTTAAAATGATCAACGATCAGCTCCGGGTCATAGTAAACCTTATCAACATCGCTGATCCGTGCTTCCCCGTTTTTCGCATCAATGATTGTAAATGAACAGTTATACGGAACACGACCACGCCAATAATCTGAAGAGTCTTCAAACAGGAAGTTTACCATTCCCCTCATGGCACAGCCATGTGTGCTGATCAAATACGTTTTTCCATCGTCCTTAGAAATTAACTCTTTTAAAAACGCCTGTGTTCTATCGCATACTTCATAAATGTTCTCACCATTTGGAAACCCTGCGAAATGAAAAGGATCCATGTGGAACCGGTCAGCTTCTTCTCCCATTTCGGAAATCATTTTTCCTTCCAGATCTCCGAAATTCATCTCCAGAAGACGTTCATCCGTGATGATGGGGATATCATTTCCGCTCTCACGAAGAATGAGCTTTGCCGTTTCCATAGCTCTGTCTAACGGACTGGATATACAGTGATCAAAATGCATTCCTTTTATGGCCTGCCCGGTAAGGATGGCCAGATCACGCCCATTTTTATTCAATGGTTCATCCAGCCTTCCCTGCATAACTTTTTTTGCATTCAGCGCCGTCTCTCCATGACGGACAATATATATCTTCATTTTTTCTTTCTGCGTTTTGTTTTTATTGATACAGCTGAAACAGATTCCGCTCATAAATGAAAGTAACGATGCCGAAAAAAACGGCATCGTTCTTACAGAAGAAACATGATTTCGGAATCAGTCCCATCCAACGGATTCTTTTTCTTCCGGTTCTTCCTCTTTCGAAGCCAGTGCAGCATCGATCAGTTTCATCATTTCCCAGACAGAGCGAAAAAACACGGTCTTATCTTCATCGACCCATGTGATCCTTCCCTGCCAGCTGCTGTTCTGTCTTTGCTGAACTCGTACGATAAAGGTTCCTTCATCTCCATGTTTGCTCAGAATTTCTTTATCACTCATGACTCTTGCCCTCTCCTCTTTCTTCCAGGTAAAATTACGCGGACGTTCTGCCGGTTTTTTTTCTTTTGTTTTTTTATCATCCGAAAACTCTCTGAAGGTTGTTGCCGCATACGGGAACTGCAGCAAATCAAACAGATTCTCCAGTCGGTTGAGCAGTTCTCCGGCATTACGGAAAACCACCGGTTCCGAACTGTACCCGTGATAAAATTCTCCCTCCAGGTCATATCCGGTATAGCCGTCTACACAAAGCACGACTCCATTTTTTATTCCTAAATAATTCTGTGTACCCATCGCCGTCTCTCCTTTAGTCATAGCGACAGAATACACTGTTTACGAAGTAATGTACTCCCGTTCGCTGTCTTCTGATCAGGAAATTATCATTGATCCTCTTTTGGACGATCTTGCAGTTTTCCATCGTTGTATTTGCAAGAAGCACCAGATACTGACCCTTTCCATACCGGCAAACAACATCACTGCGGCGGACAGAAGCATAGATGGAACTCCTAAGCCGCTCTGTCAGTTCGTCCAGCATACTGCCTTCCTTCATAGGATTCCCTTTGCCGTCTACTATCGTACAAAGCATAAGATACACGGACTGTCCGCCTCTTTCCATGTTTCTTTCCGTAAGCTGATAGATACCGCGGAATATCGGATAGCTGCAGCCATATCCGCCTCTGGCATCCGGGTCTTCTTCCATCAGTTTGGACTGGATCTCATCCAGAACTTCATAGTTATGATTGATCAGTTCGCCCAAATGGTTCATCAGATCCTGCATGCGCTGCGTTGGACGAAGGCCCATAACACTCATATAATACTCGGACGTTTCCTCATAAAACCTGATTGCGTCATCATATCTGCTCATCGCCACGAGTGCTTCCATCGTTAAGGATTCCCATTCTGAGAAAGGATAGACCTTTGCAGCATAAAGACCCAGATCTTCCAGAAAGAACCATTCTTCTTTCTGCCGAAGGAGTTCTGCTGCCTCCTCCACACATTCGCAGAACAGTTCTCTGTAGCGTCTGGCTTCTTTCGCGATCCACAGAACGCTGGCCTGTGCCTCCAGAAATTCTCCCTTATACAGATGTATGGCATCCAGGAGCAAATTCGTTTTTTTGCTGATATCTTTCTCCTTATGTGCCGTTGCGATAAGCTGCTCGAATTCACGGGCATCCTCCAAAACAGGTATTTCATCGGTCCAGTAGAAGACTCCGTCCTTCTGCTCCATGTAGTTCACATCCGGAAGGCCGGACGCCAAAAGTCTTTTTTTGGCGTTGTAGATCACATTCCTGGTGGAATGGTGAATATTCTTAAGGTCCGCATTTTGAAAGATCGCCTGCTCCAACTCATCTCTTGGCACACCCTTTTCGCCGGCATGGAGCAGTGCTTCCATCAGACTGATAAACCCTGATTCGCTGGATTTATTCTTTCCATTGATCAGCTGACCATCATAACTCAGTGAAAAAGTTCCAAACATATTCACTTTCAGTTCTTTGCTCATTTGTGCAGCCCTCCTGCTCAAATTTCAAGCCTCTTGCTCATATTATCATAATGAACGCATGAGATAAGCGCTGTCTCCTTGCTTATCCGCCCTTCTCTGTATAATTTCAAAAGGCTTGAATCCATTGTAAACATCCCCTCTGCAGCACCGGTCTGCATGACAGAATCCAGCTGATGCAGCTTGCCGTCGCGGATCATATTCTGGACAGCTGGTGTACACTTCAGCACTTCAAATGCAGGAATCAATGTTCCGTCAACTCCTGGAACAAGCTGCTGACACACGATCCCTTTCAGTATCTGGGCAAGCTGGATCTTAACCTGATGCTGCGCCGATGCAGGGAAAACATCTATGATCCTGTTGATCGTATTGGCAGCGCTGCTCGTATGAAGGGTGCTGAAAAGTAAAGTACCTGTTTCCGCTGCCGTAATAGCAGAAGAAATGGTGTCGTAATCTCTCATTTCTCCAAGCAGGATAACATCCGGACTTTCCCGCAAAGCAGACCGCAGAGATTCCAGATATCCCGGCGTATCAATAAATATCTCTCTTTGCGTTACGATCGCTTTTTCATGACGGTGAACATATTCGATCGGATCTTCCATCGTGATGATATGACACGACCTGGACTTATTGATCCTATCGATCATACAGGCAAGCGTCGTTGATTTTCCGCTTCCCGCAGAGCCTGCCACCAGGACCATTCCTTTCTTATAGTCAGCCAACTGCAGCACACTTTCCGGGATCCCTAAACGAGCAGGGTCCGGAAGGCCGAATTTTATGACACGGATGACTGCAGCCAGAGAACCTCTTTGTCTGAACACATTCACGCGGAACCGTCCAAACTGAGAGATGGAAAAGGAAAAATCATCATCCTCATGCCGTTCCAGATTTGTTTTTTCCCTCCCGCTTTCGTCATAAATTTCATTCACGAGTGCTGCGATCGTGTCCGGAACAAGTTTTTCCTCGCCGATCCGCAGCTGTTCCCCATATGCTTTTAATGTGACTGGAAGTCCTGCGATCAAAAAAATATCAGATGCTTCCTTCTCTACTGCAAGTGCTAGTATTTCACCTATGTTCATTTTGCTTCTCCTTTCTGGCAGATCCTGCAATCAGTTTCCCTGCCAGAGATTATCCAATTCCGGTTCTTCTTCCCAGTTTTTAGTGATCTGCCATTTGGATACTTCAAAGCTTTCTCCATCCGCTTTGAGTTCCACTACGAGGGTGTATCCTTCTCTTTCAAACGTTCTGGATACGATATCCCATGCCATGGGGGCATCGTTCATTTCATCAAGAAACTTCTGCCCGTCTTCCTCCAGAAGATATCTTGTTCTAACCGCTTCACTGTAGCGCTTTGCAAGTCTCATATCTGCTCCGGAGTTTGAGAACGAAAGGACCGCCAGCGTGCCAAGACAAATGCTGATCACGGTTAGAAGAAGAGCCAGCGGCCCAAGTCTGATCGGTATATGCTTCATCTTCCTGCCTCCTTTGCTGAACCAGTCTCCAGATCATATAGTTTCTCTCCATCATAAAAAACAGAAACCGTTCCTTTTACAAATCCCCCTGCCTCTTCCCAGGAGATCACCATCTTCATCTTTCCATCAGCAGAAGGAAGGAGCTCATCATCATATAGTGCCGTTACTTCTTCCCCAAGAGAAGCATTGCCATTTTCGTTCAGCACAGCAAACATGTCTTCTTTCGAATCAGATGCAAGAAATACCTCCGCTCCGGAAGCAGCCAGGGTAACAGCGTCCGAAAGTCGTTTTGCACTGCGGCTATGAGATTCTGCTTTTGAAAATGCCGCCGTGCATACGCTTATTACCAAGACTGATATTACCAGCATGATTACGATCTCAATATAAAAGCTGATGTTTCTTCCCTGTTTCAACCCTTTACTCCGTATGCTATCTGATATGAACAAAAACGCTTCCCTGATCCGTTACGAGTTTTAGCAGATTCTCGTTTATCTTTTCTGTTTCGAAATGTGAAGATTCTCCGATCTGCGTCGCATAGTCCGGCATCAGAGCGCCGTCTACTTTTCCGTAATCTTCCACCAGATATCCGTCGCTGATGTATATGCGGTTTCCATACCCTGTTCCGGAATCTTCCACGATCAGAACATTCCCATAAGTCTCGTCTTTTGCTATAGAAATATCCGCTTCATTCATCTTTGTGACCGTCAGGAGATATGCCTGGACGGTCCTTTCCTGATTGTTGGCTCTCTGACGTCTGGCTATATTACTGTAAATGCCGGTACCGAAAACCACCAACAGAAGAAAGCACCCCAGAAAGAATGCTGTGATCGCTATGATATAGATTCCCGAATGTCGCGTTTTCTTTTCAGACATCTTTTAGTGTATCCTCTTTGTCACCCTTACATCAGGCATCTGGTTCTGGGCAAAAGCCTGATATGTTACATAATAATCTGTGGTATTGACGCGCAATCCATAGTTTTCTTCGAGATATGCAAGGTTTGGCGGGTAAGCCCCTTCCACGGTATAGCACTGCAGGGCACTCTTCTGGACAGCCAGCTGAATTGCCTTGGCCGTCTCGCTGTCATTGCCGGATGCAGGTGACTTATAAATGAAAAATGCGATGAAAAACACACAGACTGCCGCAAGCACAGCCAGCAAAGCACTTTTCCATTTTTTCTTTTGCCTGTCACTATACATATCGTTTTATCCTATTGAGTTCATTATGCCTATCAGCGGAAGCATTACGCTTAAAAGCGCAATTGCTATGGTGATCATCAATATGCCGGAAAGCAGCGGCTCTATGGTGCCAACCAGTTTTTCTGTGCGGTCATTGCAATCTGCGGCAAGAAGCTCTGTAAGCCTTCTTAAGACTTCATCACTGTTTCCGCTTCTCTCACCCGGAATAAGCATACGGCCATATATAGGCTCATATAATTCTGCGTCATTGGCTGCCTGCGCAAATCCGACGCCTTCTTCCATGCGCCTGATCACCTGCGTCTTTATCTTTTCCTCTACCGGCCGGTAAGCAGTCATTGGAAGTGCGTCGAGCACGGCCTGATCCTGCATAGCTCCGCTCGCCAGAAATACTTCATAAGCAGAGGTAAAGCGATAAAGAGCAAGATTTTCCAGGAGCGATGCGCAGGTGGAATTCTTGGCTAATACTTTTTCAACGGTTTCTCTTCCTTTTCCGTTCCACATAATAATGCCAACGATCACTGCCACGATCAGCAAAACCATAAGGATCAGCACGACCCAGCAGAAAATGTAGGCAATATTAATATAGGCGTAGCTCCCGCTTGCGATGCTGCCTGTTAAAGTATTGTAGACTTCTGAAAACCGCGGAAGTACGGCAAACAGCATGATCACAAGCACAATGATGATCATGATGATCATAGCGGTCGGATAAATGATCACCGAACGCAGTTTCCTGCTGATGGAGTGCTGCTCTTTGTAGTAGGAAGACAGCCGAAACAGGATATCCTCCAGTCGTCCTGTGGACTCACCGGCCTCCACCATTTTCACTGCATACTCAGGAAAGATCCCGGCTCCTTTCATAGACCCCGCAAGGGTACTTCCCTCATCGATCGCTCGTTCCATGTCTGCAAGCGCCTGTCCGAGAGGGCCTTTGCTGTCATGATTTCGGCCCAGAAGATTGACCGCTTCCGAAACGGGGATTCCGGCCTTGATCATCATACCCAGGCTTTCACAGAAAGCACTTATTCCCAGAAGATCCATTTTCTTGTGACTTGCCATAATTTCTCCTTACTGTGTATCTGATCAGTACTGATACACGTCCGCGTAATTCGTTCCATCTCCGATAAAAGAACTGTCTGAACCATTCGCGGAAAAAGTCAGATCCAGACGGTTCCAGTTATTCTCATCTATCTTAAATTTAACACTCACCCAGCCTGTCTCTTCTGTGTAGAACATGTTCCAGGCATGGTATGTATCATTCGGCGCTACATAACCAAAGATCAGTTTTGTTGGTATTCCCTGACTCCTCAGCATCGAAGCAGCAAGAGAAGCATAATCCAGACAGATTCCCTTGCCCGTCTTCATTGTTTCATCCGGCTTCGGCTCGTACATGGAAAGCTCTCCACCGGCTTTTTCATAATCGTACTTCACGGAAGAACATACAAAGTCATATACTTTTGTTATGATCTCCGCCACATTGTCGGATTTTGCGGCAAACTCCCCGCACTTCTTCACACATTCTGATGTTTCGGAATAGTTTACATAAATGTTTGGACGAAGGTATGGTTCAAACTCGCTTTGCAGCATGACATCAGCGGCTGATTCAAAAGCAAGTGCATATTTATTGTCAACAATATTTTCCATGATCCGGAAAGAATAATAGCCGTTTCCGCTCTGGAGGGGAAACACCTTTGGTGTGCCATCTCCAGGAAGGTCATAATTGTATTTGCTGTCTCCGTAAACCACCTGAAACTTCAGCCGGGACTCTGAATAGCCTGCTGCTGCAACATATCCTTCGCTAACTGCCGAGGTGTCAATAAACATGATTCCATTTGTTTCAGCAAGACTATCATGAAAAGAAGCAGTCCTGAAGGCAGGGGTAACGTAAGTACCTTGTTCGTCCTGTGTGCCTTGTTCGTCCTGTGCGCCCTGTGGTTCCTCTGCTGCAGGAGGCGTATCATTTTGTGGACTCGTTTCTCCGGAACATCCCTGTAATATCAGAGAAAAACTCATTAGAACCACCAGAATAACTGCCGGAATCAATCTCTTTATTCCATTTGTTATATATTTTTTTTTATCCACTGAAGTCCGTGTTTTTTTATTTAAAATTACTATAATTATAGTATTGTTTAATTTTTTAAGCAAGCAGCGGGATCAGGGGAGAAAAAGCCTCTGAGCCCGCTGCTCTTGGGAAAATTATAATGAAAAACCTTAGTTCTGAGTTTGTTCTTTCGTGCGGTTTCTCACAAGGAACAGATCTGTGATCCAGCTCATAAAAAGTATCAGGAGCATGAATGGAGTCCATTTATCGATCAGCACCATTGGGAGATGCATATTCTCTGTCAGGAGGAAAATGATAACTGCGCCAATTGCGATGATGCTTTCTAAAGCAAATCCTGTGACAAGGCGTGTTCTGAAACGTTTCATCCATTTTCCTGCGTCAGATGCTTCTGTACTGTTTTTGTCTTCTTCCAGCTCATTGATCTTGCGCATTGTTCTTACGCGGTTGATCTTTCCCTTGATACGGGCAAGAGGGAACAGAAGATATAATGTCAGGATCACGCATACCAGGTTAATAAGTGCCCAGGCTCTGTTTCCATAAGAACCGCCAGTTGGCTGAAACTTATTGACCATATTTGCTAAAGGTGATACGGAATCCTCAATCACGGTCACATCAGTGCCGCCACCGCCCAAAGTGGTTCCATTTTCCGGAGTGAGCGTCGGATCCGGGGTTCCCGTAGGATCAGGAGTATCTCCATCTTCCATGATTGGTGGATTTCCCTGCGGCTTTTCTTCTTCACTGCCGCGCTGTGTCATTTTTGCAAATACGACCAGACGTCCATTGGTTTCTGTCGATTCACAGGTGGAAAAAGCGATGATCTTCGATGCATTGGCCGCTTCTTCGTCAAACAGTACTGCATGATCTTTAATGTATGCTATCAAAGATGCAAGATCACGGTTTCCGACTGTGTAGACTGCCTCCTCATATGCATCCGTCGTGATGACTGCAAACACTTCCAGGTCATAAATGACTTTCCCTGCGATCAGCATCCCGTCTTTGTGTGCGGAGAAATAATCTGCATCTTTGTAACTGTCAAGTCCTCCAAAAAGGATTTTGTGATCCATATGATGGCCGTAAACCAGGTTATAGTTGTCGCTGAAATCCGAAGTGCTTCCGGCTGCGAGGTAAATGCTTCCTGTCAGGCTGGATTTCTGATAAATATCGTGTGACGAATAGTAAAGATCGTTCTTTCCCTGCATGACCGGATAATCAATGTTTGTATCATAAATGGTCAGCCATGCCCGGTAATCTTTATTAATATCTGCCAACGATCCTGCCGTAGGAGACGAACCATCATCAATTTCTTCCATGACCTGTGATCTCAGGTCGATCAGATCCCAGCTGTTTCCGGCGTTTTTCTGAATATAGAAGGTATCATAGAGTACATACCCGCTGTAGATGATGAGGGCCGCAGCCAGAAGACCGGCCAATAATGTTGTCAGCTTTCCTCCAAAGCGGGCTATTATCTTTTCTACTTTTATTCGGTCAGGCATTGCGCCCCTCCTTTCTCTTGCTTCTTAATGTGTTTCTTCTTTAAAGACCGTTTCTTCGGAAGATCGTGATAACTGTTCCAAGGATCTCACTTTTTTCCACCGGCCCGAAGTAACGGCTGTCTTCTCCTCCGTTCCTGCGGTCTGCCAGGACGAAGCATTGTCCTTTCCCTAGTACTACCGGATATTCTGTGCAATCCTCGTAGACCGGTGTTTCATAAAAGATATTCCTCTCGATCATGGTGTTTCCGTTGACGATCAATCTGTTATCTTTGATTTCGACGGTATCACCCTCAACAGCTACGACCCGAAGAATAAATGTGTGTTTTTTTCCTGCGCTGTCAGGTGTTGCCTTATTTACGACGATGACATCCTGTGCATGTACATCTTTATCCAGTCTGTAGAACAGAACCATATCGCCTGCATCTACCCGTGGATACATGTCTTCTCCTGGCATCTGGGTGAGCCCGATCACCATGAAGAACATCACCCATATGATCGCCAGTATGACCAACATCCGGAGTATGAGCCATTCATACTTTTTGACCGATTTTTCCGATTTTTTAAGCTTATTCGATAGTTCTGCGGTCAGGTCTCTTTGCTTTTCCATCTCCATGGAGATCGCGGTTCCCTCGTTCATTTTCCTCTCCTTTAATCTTCATTCGTTTACATTAGTCTTCATTTTTTCTGCGACGCATTGCCAGGAAGAAGAGTGCTGCGCCTGCTGCGAACATAAGCAGATATGGTCCGAAACGAAGTACTACGCCTGTAGGAGAAATGCTGTTGAGCTGGTTGGTAAATCCAATTACGGTATCAGCTTTTCCGAGAATGGTTGCGGATGCATTACCAAATGCTTCTGCTGCGCCATCTGCTCCGATCCATTCGTAAGAGCCCTTATTTTCGTTGTTGTCTTCTACTTTAACGGTATATCCTTCCAGCTGATTGACAGCTTCTTTAACCTTATATGTTGCTGTGCTTGGAAGTCCTTTGATCTCTGTGGTTCCATTATTGCCAAGCGTTGCTTTCAGTGCGTAAGATTTGTTCCCTGAGTTTGCATTGCCATCCTGTAAAAAGCTCACATCCTCCGGCATATTGTCAAGTTCGATCGTAAAGTCAAAGCTGTTTGCAGCAAGATCGCCTTTGATCGTCTTATTGATTGTCAGATTATAGGTGGTATATTCATTTGTGACCGTGCTGATCTTATCAGCGTAGGCAGCTTGTCTTGGATCCTGTGATTTGTCGAAGGAGTTGATCGCTCCACCCTTTGACATGACGTAAGTATATGGTGTAAAACCGTCCCCGCTCTTTTTCACATAAACATCCATTACATAAGATCCTGAGTTTCCATTATCAATATCGATCACGATATCTTCTGAAACGCTGGAGTCTACCTTGCTGCTTTCTGTAATGATGTATCGGTAGATGCCTGCGGAGGAGAAACCACATCCCGAGAAGTCTGCTGTGACCATCTGGCTGTCGATCGTATCTCCTGCTTCTGTAGCCGGATGAATTGCATCTGTGATGGAAGCTCCTGCGATACCTGCGTTGATCTTTGGGCTATTGGCTGTTGCTGCTGCTCCCGTTCCCGGAGCGATCTCAAAATCAAATGTTGCTGCCGGAAGATTGTTTGCATCGTCGCCTTGTGAAATTGTGAAGGTATTTGTAAAGGATGTCTGCCATGCGCTTCCGCTTGCCTGTGCAGGTCCGTTTGTTTCTGCGAGTACCGGAATAGCCATAGCGGCTGTCAGCATTGCTGTGGTTAATATTGTTGCGGCTTTCTTAAAATTGTTTTTCATAATAATCTCCTTTTCTTTACTATTGATTACTGTTTGTTTTATGTCTGTATTGTAATATTCCCACTGTCATGAGATGCGTCATAGAATACTGCTTTGCTGTGTGTTTTTTAATTTTTTTGTGACTTATTTTTCATCGTCTTTTTTGATGCTTTTTCTTCTTTTAAGTACCAGAACTGCTGCAAGCAGGAGGCCTCCGAAAAGAAGGATCCACTGGAAAGGAGCTTCGGCAGTTTCAATACCAGTTGGTGCGATCGCATTGTATTCATTAATGATTTCAAGCTCTGCATCATCGGTCAGGATCACAGTTGCGCGGCTGCCTGTTGCTGCCTGTTCTCCGTTCTGCATCCAGGTTGTATGATAGTCATCATTTGCTTCTGTAAAGATGATCTCCTGGCCTTTTGGCAGTCCTTCAATCTTTACAACATCTCCGTCACGCATCCAGAATGTGCTGCCATTTGTAAAGGTAACTTCGGTTGTTGTGCCTTCGATCTTATGGAAGATCGTGCCGCGATAAGTGCCTTCAGACATATCTGCAACGTCTGCCAGTGTAACCGTAAATGCCTTGTTGCTGTCAGCGAAGCTGCCTGTCACTTCCTGTGTGATCGTAAGCATCAGATCTCTGATCGTAAGTCTGGCCGGGATATATACGCATTTGATACGGTATTCATCTGTATAACCAGAACGATCGATATCGATCATCTGTGCAAGATCTGCGTCCGTCAGCATGGAAGCTGTGTAGGTGCCTTTCTCAGTACCTTCAGCAACCGGCCATCCGTCATGTTTGATCCAAACGACAATGTTGTAACCAGCAAGCGTTACTTTGCGGTATGCAATACCATTTCTCATAACTGCTTCTTCGTTTCCAAAGACAGGCTCTCCACCAAGTGTGAAGGAGAAAGCATATGCTTCACTGTTGGAATGATTTTTTCCGTCAAAGATCACTTCCTCTGCAGAACCAGCTGCCGTGATCTCAATGTCTGCCTGCCAGATTGCGTACAGTTCATTGGACTGTCCTTCTGTCAGGTTTTCATTGTTGGCGTAAACCTTTTCATCAACCGGGAATTCTTCGCCGGTTCCGTCGGCTTTTGTATTCCATCCGATCAGAGAATAATGTTCACGGGTGAAAGCGCTGCTCTGTACTGCAAGGTCGATGGTTGCATTCAGAGGAACGACCTGGGTAAATTCTTTTGCACCGCCATCCATTGTTCCGCCGTTTCCGTGGAAAGTGATGGATGTGGATTTGTCTTCTTTTGCTGTGAAACGTGCTCTCAGGCGGACCACCTTCATGCTTCCTGCATTGCCGTCAGGGTCTGTAACGGTAATGGTATCGATGTAATCTGCCCATTCTGCTTCTGTGAGGGTAATTGTCTGGCCGGCAGGGTAAACAACGCTTGTTGCTCCGCCATTCTTGTTCAGTACCATCCAGCTTGTAAAATCAACGCCTGCGGTGTATCCGGATGGCTCGTCCGCGATCTGGAATGCTGTATCAAAGACATGTCCGATAGAATCAACCGGAACAACTGTCTGATTGTTTCCTGCAGCATCGTAGATGCAATAGCCGTCTTCTACTTCATACAGGAAGTAAACAGCGCCTTCTTTAATGTCCAGCTGCCAGCGGGCATAAAGTTTCAGGATACCTCTGACATCTGTGTTTTCTCCGTCGTTATCGCCATAGATGTTTCCTGCCCAGTCATCTGTTGCCTGATAGTTCATATTGACGCCAGGTGTATTTTTCTGGATCAGATAATCAACATCTGCTGCAATCGGGTTTCCGGAATAATCACTGTTTAAGTACCATCCGGTAAGTTTGTATCCCGGGCGCTTTGCCACTCCAGGTTTCACATTTGCAAAGGAAATGCCTTCGCCATAATCTACGCGGAAAGACAGGCTCTGGTTATTTGCAAACCAGTAGTCCTCGCAGCCTGGTTCAAACACGACGCGGACACGATATGTGGACCATTTTGCATAAAAGATCGCATTGCCGTTTGGCATGATATCAGTTGCTGTAACTTCCAGGCCTGCGCTGCATTCCTGATCTTTGTACCAGCCGTCAAAGTAATAACCTTCCAGGCCATTTTCCGGATCTGCCGGAAGATAATCGATGACTTTTGCGCCAAATGGAACTGAGACTGCCTGTGTATCTGCAGAAGTTACATGTGCGCCTTCAGAGACAAAATCGATGGTATGGACTAAACGTTTGTAATAAACATCAAGTGTTCCGTTCTGGCTTGTGTTGTAAACCCAGAATCCGTTCGTATTTTTCTTGCTGTCCGTTCCAAGGAACTCATAACCGGTAATATCAAGCAGGTCCTCCTGCGTTACGCCGTTATATTTCATTCCAATACTTTTATAGAGGACAAACTTATCTGTGACAGAAACAGCTGCGTTGTCGGTGTTATATAAAGTAGCCGGTGCGTTAACTGCATGAGCCGTTCCCGGCAGTGCTTCTACATAGTAGTTGACAGTTTTTGTCGGGCGGTTTGCTGTATCAAGACGGAATACCACATCATCTTTTGGCATGGTGTAAACGATCGACATGACCTCATTCCATCCAATGCTGTTGGTCTGCGGATCCCAGCGAGCTGCGGTATAGGTTTGTCCGTTTGTTCCGACGATTGGAAACTGCTCAGCGATCTCATGGCCATAAAGAGCATGGATGTCATTGATCGTCTGCCAAGCCTGGCTGCCGCGGGTAAAACGTGTTCCTGTATATACTGTGCCGAAACTGCTGTTGGATGTTCTCCATGCATTGTTTCTGTAATATACTCTTGCATATTCCCCGTTCACGATGCCGTACTGGGTTCCACTGTTGCTGCTTGTTGCGGTATAGATATAATCATAGATCTGGAAATACAGATGATAATCCTTCAGGTTGTAGTAGACGTTGACAACGGTTGCTCCATCTGCGCCAACAGTCATGGATCTGTTCCAGTCTGTCCAGCCGTATTCTGTCTGATAGTAGTCGCTTGTTTTATTGGTCAGGTCTGCTTTTTTGTCGTACTGATAAGGAAGAATGATCGCATCGCCGGTTCTGACGTTTTCCGAAACTGTGATGCTTTCGATGTAATCATAGCTTTTTTCGCTGTTTGCAAGACCTTCTTCATCGGTTGATCTCTGCTTCCAGAAGATCACGTTGTAGCTGTTTTGAGCGCCTTCCCACTGTGCATAAAGGACAGTATCTTCTTTGATCTTTGTGCCGAACTTGTTTGCGACAGAACCGTCTGCCTTATACCACCAGGTTCCGCTGCCGTCTTCTTTTTCATTCCATCCGATAAATACATACCCTTTTTTAGAAGGATCTTCCGGCTTTCTTGTCAAAAGCTCGTCGTAGATCAGCTGTGGGCCTGTAAAGGTTGCCCCTGTTGTATTCGCATTAAAGATGAGCCAGCAGCGGCCGGTAACCTTTGCATTCAGATCCATATGACGGTCCAGAGTAATGGTGCTGCCATTCTGATACACGGTTCCGGTTGTTGCATCGATCCATCCTTCAAACA
This sequence comes from Lachnospiraceae bacterium, assembly GCA_017536965.1. Lineage (GTDB taxonomy): Bacteria > Bacillota > Clostridia > Lachnospirales > Lachnospiraceae > RGIG5612. The sequence continues at coordinate 16,348 of JAFWCK010000063.1, forward strand.
TTTCATCGTTACCGGAATAATCGCAGTTAACGGTTACGTTTTTTTCTCCTGCATCGATGCTGACGTTGTCGCTCTTTAAAATCGCAACATTGCCTTCTTCATCCATAACCAGGTAACGCAGATAGAATGCTTCTTTATACTTTGCATATACGTTGATCCCGGTTCCGTCTGCATAAGAACCTGCAAGGGTATTCTCAAGCTGTGCTTTCAGTTCCTCGAAGGAGTACATTTTGTTTTCATCTGTTTCAGATGCGCTGAAAGACCATCCAATGAAAGTCTGTCCATATGCAGGGCTGACTCCCGGATCATAGAATTCACTGATTTTTGTAATATATTCGGAAGCAATTACTGTACTTCCATTGTAGAAATTGTAGAAGATTCTTGGGGATACTTCTGCGGAAGTCACGGAGTAAATAGAGAAGCTGTCTGCCTGGAATGTTACATTCTGATTTCTAACAGAGACGGAATCTGCAACCAGTTCAGCGTCGCTGCTGACATCTTCCATATGGTAGACATTGACTTTTTTCACATCAAATGCATCACTTTTTACGGTTACCTGAATGGCTCCGTTTGTTGGCTGCCATGTGATCCCCTGTGCTTTGCAGTCTGAATCTGCGTAAATATTGATATCATATGCTGCAAGAACTACCTGTCCATCGATTTCTACGGAAACAGGAACTGCCTCAACGATTCCATTAACAGGCATCTTTCCTGTCAGGATGATGTGATCATTTTCATAGATAATATCGCCAGCGTTTTCCAGCTGTGCGTTGATGGTTCTCTGCTGCACTTTTACTTCTTCAGCAGCGCTTGCGGAAACAGTTTCTGCGGTAACAACTTCGTTTTCCACAGCTGGCTCAGATGCTTCTTCTGCAATGATTTCTTCTGGAACAGTTTCTTCCACAGCAAGCTCTGCAGCTGCACTTTCCTGTGCAACAGCCTCTTCGATCTGGCTTTCTTCTGCCACAGTTTCTTCTGCCACAGTTTCAACTTCTTCCTGAACCATAGCAACTTCTTCCGTAAAGCTTTCATCTGCCAGTACGGAATAAGGAACGATTGAAACGCACACTGCTAAGAAAAGGATAAGTGCAAGTATTCTTTTATAGATTTTCTGGTTTTTCATAATTTTCCCCTGTTTTGAAATCGTTTTTTTCTTCTTTTTACATGCTAATAATAAAAAAAAGGCTGTCACAACATGAGTCATGAAACAGCTTTTTAATGTGCAGAATTGGATTTTTTTGTGACATTTCACCCGTCCAGGCGATCAAAAAAAGACCCCCGCCTTTAGGCGATGGCCTTTTTATCGTTTTACTTATTATATTTATAATAATTAAGAAGCAAATTCAATTCCACATCCGCCGGCATTTTTCACTTTATAGAGTGCCGTGTCAGCTTCTTTAAAGAGCTCATCTGTCACTGCCCTGTTTCCAAATGCGGCTCCTACGGAAAAGGATGCAGCCGGGAGTTTATCGTCTACGGCAAGCTGCCGGTTGGCATTCCCCACTTTGATCCTGATCAGGTCCATCAGCTGCGGTCCTGCGTTCCTCATAATGACCGCGAACTCATCTCCGCCAAAGCGGAAAATAAGGTCATCCGAACGGAATTGATGCCGAAGTACATCTGCTGCTTTTTTCAGGACAAGATCGCCTATATCATGACCGTACTGGTCATTTACACTCTTGAATTTATCGACATCGATCAGCAGGAGACACATATTTTCCTCATCCAGTTCTTCTATCAGCCTGTTGTACCCCGCCCTGTTAAACAGACCCGTCAAAGCATCATGCAAGGCTTCATGCTGAAGATCGTCATGGATCTTGCGGGTTTTTTCAAACGCATCATTGTATGCCTCGGCCAAAAACTGCATCTCGGACGCTCCGGAAAGAGGTATCTTCTGCTGCTCCTTGATATAATTAGCAGCCTTAATGAGAGGATTCATGACCAGTTCCAGACTGATTAAAATGACTGCAATGATCACGATAAGCATGATCGCCAGCATGATAAACAGCGTGGCGAGCAGTCTGGTAAGGGACTCATAGTTTTGACGATGCTCTGTATCCAGGATATTGATCAGTTCATCCTGACAAGATTCCACATTTTCATTAACAGTATCCTTGTAAGACTGGTAGGTTTCATCAAACAATATCTCAATGGCCTTCTGATGTTTTTCCTCGGAAGAAAGAGCCGCATCCTGTGCTGTCAGTCTCAGGTCCTTGATATCCTCCGGTATGTAAGTGCGGTCCAATCCCTGCGACTCCCATTCCAATATCATGGAGTAATATTCAATGCCTATGAGTTCATTGGAGGCCTGCAGTGCATTCTCCAGATAGCGGATAGCCGAAGTATCCTTCATATATGGTTCCAGACTTTCAATAGCTTTTTCTCTTCTTCTGCTGACATCCACTTCCGTGAAATAATTATTGATAAACTCTGTTTTTCCGGTGACCGCAAAACTACGCACCTGCTGCGTAAGGTAATCTGAGGCCTTGTTCATAATAGGAGTTTCTCTCTGACACATCAGATAGATATCCGTGTTCTCCCTTAATGATCTGTTCTTTTTTTGAATATTCACAGCAAGGAGCATAAGAACGATGACAATGGCCACAGCTGTTGAGACCATCAAGATATTGATCGTCTTTATGCTTATCGGTCTTTTGGATCTGTTTTTCTTTTGTTCCTTCACCTTGTTCCCTTCCTACTTTGCAAGTTCAGCAAGCGTTTCCTTTTGTTTTTTAATTTCATCCATAAGCTGCGAATAGTCCATATCGGTCCGGGCCCTTAATAGTTCTGTCATCTCTGTAACCGGCGTTCTGATTGGGGTAAGTCCCAGATTTGCCGTAACACCTTTGAGCGCGTGAGCTGCTTCGAACGCTTCATCCAGATTGCCTTCTTCCACAGCCCGCTGCAGGTTTTCCACTTGATTGTCTGCAAGCATGAGATTGATCATTCTGAAATAAAATTCCTCGTTGTTCATGCAAATCTCCATACCTGCCTTGACATCTGCTCCATAATCTATCAGTTTTTCAATTGTAAGCATGCCATCTGTCCCCCTTCCTAATTGGACATATTTTTCAGCGAATCTTTATTCAAATACATAGCTGCATCCGCACGTCTGAAAACTTCTTCCAGTGTCTCATCCTGATCTGCGATCCACGCTTCACAGCCGCATGCAATGATCACACCGCCGTCATTATGATTCTTGGCATTCCAATCGGTCATTCTCCGGATCAGATCCTGCCGGTTCTCATAATCAGACCCGCGGAGAATTGCAACAAATTCATCTCCTCCAATACGGTAAACAGGGCTGTGCTTAAAAATATCACAGATCACGCGTGCCGCATCCAGGATCAGCTTGTCTCCAGCCTGATGGCCTTTTGTATCATTAACCATTTTCAGTCCGTTCACATCACATACCGCAACAGCAAACGGAGAAGATATACCATATTCGATCTCTGAATTGATCTTTAAGGCAGATTCGTCGTATGCGTGCTTGCTTTTTACTCCGGTAAGTGCATCCCGATTTGCTTTTTCACTGGCAGCATTCAGTTCCCTCTCCCTGCGGATCTGGGCATCCACATTGCTGACACCTATGACGATATACTTTTCGTTCTCCTCATCTGTCAGCTGGATGACCTTGCAGTTAATGTACACCGGTACATCCGATATCATTAATCTGTAAGTGGAGGAAAAAGTCTTGCCATCTTTCAGCTCCGGAACCAGCTTTTCTTTATCTCATACAGCCAATGCCATATCGAGATCATCTTTATATACCAGACGCAGGATATTCTTGCGGCAGTCTTTAAAGAAATCTGTTCCGTTCTGCTCGATCTGCAGATCCTGGTAATCGCTATGGGACGAATACTCTATAAATTCGTCTGTCTCCAGATTTACCAGGTAGATACTGAAATAGTCTTTGGAAAGCGCCTGCGCGACTCGTCCATATGTCAGGGTCTTCTCCCTGACGGCATCATACTCCTGCTGATGTTTTACCTGCGCATCGATACTGTTGACACCGATAACGATATGCTTGTCATTTTTATCCGCCATATGAGTGGCTTTCAAGCTGACGAACTGCGGCTCCCCGTCGTTCATCAGCCGGTAATTTAAGGTAAACGTCCCTGATTTATCCATTTCAGTTAGAAGTTTTTCTTTTGTGAATGCAGTAAGTATCTTTTCCTGATCGTCCGGATGTACCAGCTTCAGGATCTTTTCGCGGGTCTGATCGAAGAAGTCTTCGCCTCCTTTTCCAATGCCCCGTTCGTTAAATTCATCATGCGCACTGAACTCTATAAAGTGATCTGTTTCCGTATTAACATAATAGATACTGAAATAGTCTGCTGCCAGAGCCTGCGCAATATTTGCATAAGTAATACTGTTCTTTCTGGAGATTTCCAGTTCATGGTCTCTGACTACCTGATTTTCAATACTTGCGACACCGATCACAATATGATCTCCATCTTCCGCATTGACGATCTTCATTCTGTAAAAGACCGGCTCCCCATCGATGAGAAGACGATATACAACGGAAAAGGTCTGATGTTCTCTCAGCGCCTCCAGAAGCTTATCCTTCTGCAAAGATGCACGGATCATCGGCTGATCCTCCTCAAAAACAAAAGAGCCGATATTTTTCTGGCATTCCTGGAAGAAATCCGTGCCGCTCAGTTCTATCTGCAGGTCCTCATAAGCCCCCGGTGCGGTAAACTCTTTATAGTCATCTGTCACAATGTTTACATAGTAGATACTTTCGAAGTCACTGGAAAGAGCCTGCGCGATTGAAACAAATTCCTTATTCTTTTCTGTATTATCTGTTCCCTCATTGACCTGCTGGATCTGCTCTTCCACATTACTGACACCAATCACGATATGATGTTCATCCTGCGTACTTGCATTCACGGCACGCAGATTATAAAAGACAGGTCTGCCTTCGAGCATCAGTCTGTATGTCAGGGAAAATGACCGGTCGCCCATCAGCTGAGCCAGAAGAGCTTCTTTCTGCAGGGAAAGTGATACTCTTTCCACGTCTTCCTCATAAATGACTCTTGCAATATTTTTCTGTGTATCGGCAAAAAAGTCCTTGCCGCTGCGTTCGATCTGAAGATCCTCATATTTGCCCTGCGAGCTGAACTGTATGTATCTGCCGTTCTCGGTATTCACATAATAAATCACTTCAAATCCGCTGGTCAGAGCATGGACAATGTTTGCAGAGACAGAGGTCCTGTTGACATGCATGTGCGGTTTGCGTTCTTCCTTTTTCCCGGTTTCATCAACCAGATGATCCTTAGATGCTATGATAAAAGTCTCATACTCTGCCGGCGGAACCGGTTTTGAGAAATAATATCCCTGCACAATGTCAACCCGCAGCAGTTTCAGCGCCTCCAACTGTTCCTCTGTTTCCACGCCTTCTGCAATGACAGGTACGTTAAGATAGTCCGCTATGTCAACGATCACTTCAATCAATCTGGTATTTCGTCCATCCCGGAACGCATCCCGGATAAATTTCATGTCCAGTTTCAGTGCATCGATCGGAAGACTCGATATCATGTTCAAGGATGAATACCCGGTGCCAAAGTCATCCATTTCGATCCGGAACCCAAGGTCTCTCAACTGGTTTACCACATTGATGATCTGCGCAGAATCTTGTGTATAAGCAGATTCGGTGATCTCAAGCAGCAGTTCATGAGCCGAAAGATCATATTCCTGCAGAATGTTCTGGAAAATACCAATCAGATTCGGATCATACATATCGATCCTGGAAACGTTAACCGAAACCGGCACCGTGATACCAAACCGCATTTTCCAGTCTCTGATCTGTGCCGCTGCTGCACGCCATACATAAATATCCAGCTCTTCTATCATGCCATTATCTTCAAACAACGGAATAAATACGCCCGGACTGACCAGACCAATTTCCGGATGCTGCCAACGGACCAGCGCCTCTGCGCTGGAAAGTACAGGTATTTCGGATCTGATATCAAATTTCGGCTGATAAAACACCACGAATTCATGGTTCTTTATTGCACGATGGAAATCCTCCAGCAGGCGCTCTGCATAGATTTCCGACTCATGCAGCTGATTATCATAAAGGGCAATACTCCTCTGGTAGTTTGAACGGATCGTATCAGAAGCCATTTTTGCCCGGTCAAACCGCCGCTCGATCTCAATGCTTTTATCCACATACGCATAAACTCCCATACGGAGACGAATTCTGTTTGAAGAAGCCTCTTCTCCTTCAATTCCGATCGACGCATTCTCAAGAATCGCTTTATAATCATCACGATGCGGGCAGTACACAAGGAAGGTATCCGCCTCGCGTCTGCAAACAATACCTCCTGCATCGCGTACCATTTCACGAAGTTTTTCACCGATCCTGCGAAGGACCTCATCACCATAGGCCTTTCCATAGCGTTCATTGATCATGTGGAAGTGATAAATGTCAACCACGATGGCATCCATTTCATTATCTTTGTGATGCTGATCGAACTGCTCGGCAAAACGATAAAAGTATTCGCGATTATACAGACCGGTAAGATGATCTCTTTCCGTCGAGGTAATGATATCCCGATCTTCAGAGAGCTCGATGGAACGGACTACTCTCGTCAGAATGACTTCTTTTTTCGGGTAAGGTTTTGGAATAAAATCTGATGCACCAAGCTGCAGACTTTCCACCTCTGACTCCTGGTCCGCGGTCATAACAATGATTGGAATGTCCTTGAGATTCTGATCGTTTTTCAGGATCTTGATCAACTCCAGACCGTGCATTCCCGGCATAAGAAGATCCAGAATCACCAGAGAAAGAACTTCACTTTTTTCCCTTATTATCGCAAGAGCACTTTCTCCATCGGCAGCAAAGATCGTCTCGTAATCATCCTTCAGGACGAGGTTGAGCAATTCGCGGTTAACCGCTTCATCATCTACGATCAGAATCAGTCTTCTGCCATTCTCCGAATAGAATTTCTCATGTGTTTTCAGCATTTTCTTCCAACCTTTCTTTAAGCAGGATATATCATTAGTAATGGGTTTATTCTATCAATAATTGTATAAAAGAGCCTGATTATTTACAATGCTTTTTCCTTTAGTCGTCATCCGGCATTTCATGTTCCAGGACAACACGGAACTGCGTTTCATATAATTCTTTGTAAATACCTCCCTGTTCGAGAAGTTCATCATGGGTTCCCTGCTGTGCGATCGTTCCGTTTCCGATCACGATAATCCGATCTGCACTTAGGATCGTGGACAGCCTGTGTGCGATCACTATGCTGGTCCGCCCTTCCATGATGGTTTCCAGTGCGTCCTGGATGGCGCTTTCCGAAATGGAATCCAGCGCACTGGTCGCCTCATCCAGGATCAGGATCTTCGGATCCTTCAGCAGGACTCTCGCAATAGAAAGCCTTTGTTTTTCCCCGCCGGAAAGTTTCAGACCGCGGTTCCCGACGACTGCCTCATACCCTTCCGGCTGCGAAACAATAAAATCGTGAATATTGGCTGCTTTGCATGCCGCTTCCAGTTCTTCTTCGGTTGCATTTTCTTTTGCGTACAGCAGGTTTTCCCGGATCGTCCCGTTAAACAGATACGCATCCTGCGTGACCACACCGATACAGCTTCGCAGGTAAGAAAGGTCAATATCTCTGACATCAACTCCGGCAATCGTCACTCTTCCGCCCAGAACATCATAAAGACGGGGAATCAGGTTTACGAGAGTTGATTTACCCGACCCGGAAGCGCCAACGATGGCATACATCGCACCACCCGGAACCGTAAAATCAACATCTCTCAGCAGCGGTTTATCCGGTTCATACGAAAACTCCACATGTTCAAAGCAGATATCCTGATTATGAAACTCTGGCTTCAGGCCGTTTTCCGGAGAAACAATGGTGCTTTCTTTATCAAAATAATCAAAGATCCGCGTGAACAGTGCAAGAGACCTGGTAAAATCAACCTGAATATTCAAAAGAGATTCTACCGGCCTGTAGAGCCGGTTGACCAAAGCAACCGTTGCCGTGATCGTACCAACCGTCAGCGTCGGATCCCAGAGACGAATGATCAGAAGACCGCCTGCAAAGTAGATCAAAAGCGGTGCTACCTGTGTAAACATACCCATGACCATTCGGAACCATCTTCCGCTGCGGGCTTCTTTTAAAGCATACTGCGTAACCTCCTCATTTACCTTTACGAAATTATCATACTCTTTCTTCTCACGGGCAAACAGTTTCACTAAAAGAGAACCAGAAACACTTAAGGTCTCATTGATCCGCTCATTCATCTCATCTGTTTTTTCCTGACTTTTGGAAAGCAAAGCCCATCGGGTCCTGCCCACGGATCGTGTCGGAATGATCAGAAGGGGGATGACGATGATTCCCACAATGGCCAGTTTCCAGCTCATGGTGAAAAGTGCCACGAGCGTCGTCACAACAGTAGCGATATTACTTACAATGTTCTGCAGGGTTCCGGAGATAACAGAGCTGACACCGCTGATATCTGTGTTCATTCGGGTAATGATATCGCCCTGTTTTTCGGTTGTAAAAAAGGAATGTGGCATGTACTGAAGATGGTTATACATCTGATTGCGCATATCAAAAATGATCCGCTGCGAGATCCATGCGTTAATATAGGACTCCAGGACCGATATAGCCTGTGAAGCCCCCAGCGTAACAACAGCGGCAATCAACAGTTTGATCAGGAGCGTCATATCTTTCCCGATCAAAGCCTCATCAACAATTCGTCCTGTAATAATGGATGGAAACAGTCCGATAACAGCTGCTGCAAGAATTGTAATGAACACGATGATAAATTGCAGCAGATACGGTTTCAGATAGCCGAAGATCCGCTTTAATAAACCTCCTGTTACACGAGGCATTTCCTTTTTTTCATCTTCTGTGAGAAAACCTCTTGGCCCTGCCGGACCAAAACCTCTTCCGGGTGGGTGTGCCATTGTTTCCTCCTTCTTGTTCTCTGCTGATCAGTTTATCCTTTTACAGTCCTCTCAAGTTCATATCTTAAGTCTATTGTTGTTTTCATACTATCACTTTCGCATCCGTAGAACAATTTATCTTTGATTTGTGTTTTTATACAGGAAAATGTAATCTATTAACATCAAGGAATTAATAAAAACTTACTGTTTCTAAGGAGAAAACCAAATGATGGAAAATGGAACTTTAAAGGGGTTGCGTGTCATTGACTTTGGCCAATACATTGCCGGACCGATGGCTGCGATGATCCTGGCCGACTATGGCGCAGACGTGATCCATGTGGATCCACCTGGAGGACCACGCTGGAATGCTTATGAAGCAAATGCCGTGCTGATGCGCGGAAAGCGAAATATCACATTAGATTTAAAAGACCCGGATGATCTTGCCATTGCATACCGGTTGATCGAAACCGCGGATGTAGTAATAGAAAATTTCCGCCCTGGTGTCATGAGCCGTTTCGGTCTTGGAAAGGAAAACTTTTATGCTTCCAATCCTGCTCTGATCTATTGCTCTATTCCGGGATTTTCCGAGCGCGATGCACGCGCGGCCCTTCGCGGATGGGAAGGAATCATTGCCGCGGAAGCAGGTCTCTATACAGGGATGCGCGCCCAGACGCGGTTCAATGCACTTACTCTGGCATCGGTCTTTGCAGCAGCGCAGGCAGTACACAGCATAATAGCGGCACTGATCGTCAGAGAGAAGTGCGGGAAAGGTCAGAGTGTGGAGGTTCCGCTTTATGACGCTTGCTTTGAGGTGCAGGGAATTAACGGAACGGCTCCTCGTGCGCCGCTGCCGTCAGCACCAGGCGATGGAAAGCGCGTCGTCCGTGATTACGAGTTAGTTCAGTACCTTGCAAAATATCCGACAAAAGACGGCCGTTATATCCAGATCACTCCGCCGCCTCGGGGAGTCAAGAATTTGGTAGATGCTTTTATCCCGGAAGAATGGGCAACACATAAAGAACTGACACCGGAAGAAGATCAGGAACTTAGAAAGCTTGTTGCAAGCAAAACCGCTCTGGAATGGGAAAAGACGGCGCAAGAGGACTATCAGGCCGGCGTCGTTGTCGCCCAGACCGCAGAAGAATGGATCCGGGATGCTTCCGCAATTGACAGCCGATCCGTTATTCCGGTAAAAGATCCTCTGCTTGGAGCAACAATGCAGCCAGGCGTTCCTTCACTGATGCTTGGCTCCGGAGACTGTGCCGGCAACTCTCCAAGACATCTTCCGGATGCAGACAGAGAGGAGATACTGAAAGACCTTGCTGATCTCACTGCCCCGCAACTGAAACTTGGAACCGATGGCATAGCTCCACCACTTGCCGGGATCCGCGTACTCGACTTCTGCCAGGTACTGGCAGGCCCGATCTGCGGCCGGATCCTTGCAGAATACGGTGCTGAGGTAATCAAGATCAACAACCCTCGAACTTTTGAAAACCCAATCGCCATGGTTGGTCATGAGGCGGTCAATAATGGCAAACTGACAACATTTCTCGATATGAAATCCGAAGAAGGCAAAGCAATCCTGGACAAGCTGATACGGGAAAGCGATGTGTTCCACTGCAATTTCTCCCAGGGTGTATACGAACGTCTGGGAATCACAGAGGAACAGCTGCGGGAAAAGAACCCGGGGATCATTCTCTCTCAGCTTAACGTTCATTCTCTGGGCGGCTGGCGTGAATGGGAACGTGGGCATGAGGATCTTGGCGAGGCTGTTGCCGGGATCACATGCCGCTATGGCGGAGGTATCAAGCCGGAGACCGTTCCGCTTCTTGTCTGCGACAACCTCACTGGACAGTATGCTGCCATTGGTGTTCTGCTGGCTGTTTATCACCGTATGCGCACTGGTGAAGGTCAGCGCGTCCAGGCATGTCTCTCCCGCACGGCAACCCTGGCACAGGTACCATATATGATCGGATATGAGGGAAAAGTCTGGGATGAGCCAGCTGGGCCGAATGCAACCGGCTGGAATATGTTTGACCGCATCTACTCCACCTCTGACAAATTGGTGTTCCTGGCAAATGCCGATGCCGACAAACTGCAGCGTTCCGGCCTGTTCGATGGAATCGACTTTTCCGCAGAAAATGCAGAAAAAGAGATCGAAAACGTATTTTTGTCAAAGTCCTCGGAAGAATGGATCAAGGCTCTCTGTCCTCTGGATTGTGACGTCCGCATATTGCGAAACTTCGGAACGGAGTGTATGGAAGAGCCCTATGCAAAAGCAATGGGCTTAAGCCGCTGGGCTTTCCATCCGGGGATCGGCAAGCTTCGCACAACTTCCTGTACTCCCCGCCTTTCTCTGACACCGCCCGTTGCAGGCAATGCCGTCTGCAAAGCCGGAGGAGATACGCAGCGGTTTTTGGAAAGTCTGAACCAAATATAATTGCAAATAAAAAAAGAGACAGGGATCAACCCTGTCTCTTTTTTCATCACTCTTTATTCTTTCGGTGGAATCTCTACAAAGCCGGTAACCGTACGGCCTTCCATCAATGCGTAAAGCAAGAAGCGCCGTGCGTTAAAGAATACCACTTCGCCTGTCTCCGGGAAACGGAATAAAAACCTCTTGTCACCTGTAACAACGGTTTCTAACGTATATGTCACAGGGTCTGCTAATACTTCTGGTTCTTTATTCTCGGACGGATTTCTCATCCCTGCAAATGCCTCCGGGATCTCCGGCTCCGGTGAAGGCGCCAGACGCAGTTTACCGTCAGCAAACAGCCCGGTCAGCACATATCCGGATGCTAAAGAAAGATCTGTTTCCCAGCCTTCCAGGTCTTCCGGAATTGTATTTGCACCACTGGCTGCTTTTTCTGCATCCAGTGCTTTAAGGCTCAGATCTTCTGCCTCTTCTACAAGCAGGATCCTTCCTCCTACATCTGCAAGGAACAGGTCATCATCGCACTTGATAGCCATCTCGTTTCCAAAGCAGACTTTTTCGCCGTCCGGAAGGAGCGCTTCTCTGCCGATCAATTCTTCTGTGGTCGGCACGCCGAAAAGAACGTTCTTGCCATCATTGGAAATATAATCAAATAATTTTTTACTCATATTAATCACCTTTTCTTTATCCCGTTCTTTTAGCGGATGAACAGGGAGCTCTTCTTAGCCAGTACCTCTGTTGCGTCTACGTATACACCAAATGCGCCAAGCGTGTTGTTGCCGGTACCGCCCTCACGGTTGGAACCGAAGGAGCGGCCAACATCATGCATTTCATCCAGATTCATCAATATCAGCATGCTGTTGCCGTTTCCGATCACTCTTGCCTTGACAGTCTCCAGAATGCATGCAAGATAAATGTTGTCACGGATCTTGATCGGTGAGCAGTAGTCTTCGTAGGTATCACCCGGCTCGGTGTAACGCGTCTGGGTGGAACCGGAGCGCATATCCGGTCTTCCCTTGTAAACACGGGCAAGACCACGGGCGCTGAAAGTGACACGGTAATAATGCTCGGTCGCATATACATGCGCGATATCAAAATAGCCATAGTTCCAGCTGATAGCTTTGCCCATCAGATCGGTCGTGTAACCATGACGGGTTCGTGAAAAAGTTCCGTCCGCCCGGCGAATAGCGCCGAATACATAGTCGATGGAAGGAATTCCAGGGAATTTCGGATTTGTCCCCACATATCCCAAAGCCAGGGTCACAAGGTCGGTCTGCAGATCCAGTACCAGTGTGATGGCCGTTCTCGGCGTCATGGTCGGATCTTCAAAGTTTACATAGTAGCATTTGTCCGCGATCTTCATGCATTCATAAGGGAAGTCTTTCTCTTCGCCAACAAGACCGAAAGAAAGGACTTTCCGGTCCTTGAAGGTCACGGTGCGGTCATAGCCGTCATCGAAATCCATGTAAAGCTCCTTGCCTGTCAGCTCAAAGCACAGTGGAGGACGAAAGGCGGATAACATTCCGGTATGTTCATTTGGTTTCATAAAATAACCCTCCAATACAATTTTTGCTGTCTGCACAGCTGTGCGCCTGCTTCGGTTTTGACACCCTAGAGCGGCGATTATTCATAATTATTATAACACACGCACCTGAAAATGCGTGGCAATGGCTTAGAAAACTATTATTTATAATCTGTCATAAATTGTTTTAAAGCTTCGCAAGCCTGCCGATCATACTGCCTTTTAAATCCGTGACCGCCACCTTCCACTTCCACATAGGTGCACCCCGGATAAATGTTTTTCAGTTCTTGGGAATAGCTGATATTGACGATCGGATCCGCCGTTCCATGAATCAGAAAAACCGGGCCTTCATAGCCTTTCATTTCTTCATACGGATCCATACTGATAACACATCTTGCGTAATCGCCGCCCAATTTCATCGGAAAACGGCCTAGCAGATCCGGAATGTTATTCGGGTCAAATTTATAGAACATCATCTTTCCGGCTCTGGCATCATCTGGGATGCAGATTGCAGGATAGAACAGGATCAAACCAGAGATGTTTTCCGCTCTCAACTCTGCTGCGGTCAATCCAGATACAAACCCGCCCTGGCTGCATCCAAGAAGAAATACTTCGGAAACATCATACTGTTCCCTGACATGTTTTATGACTGCAATGAGATCTGCTTTTTCTGTCAGCACTGTCATGTCCTGTTTCCTGCCGTCACTCCTGCAGATGATCCCGCCGCCGCAAAAATCATAAGTCACTGCAAGGAATCCCATTTCAGCCAATAATTTTGCGTAAGTGAAACACGTCCTTTCATTGGCCAGGAATCCATGGCTTAAAATGACAGCCTTCTGACGGCCATCCTGTTTTCCCCATACATGGCCTCGTATAGTCAACTCATCCCTTTTACATGTGAATTTCATGTTGAATATATCCTTATTCCTCATTCTTTTCAAATTCGTAGGTGCTCTGCGTTACACAGGAAAAATGGAAGATCGGACGATCCACTTTCTGAATAAAAAGAGGTCCATGCTCTAATCCGGCAGGGAGGAAAATGAGCGTACTCTTGGTGATGACGTGCTTTTCGCCCCCAATGTAGAAGATGATCTCGCCTCCAAGATTATTCTGATCTTCCGGATCAGAACTAAAGAACGCGACGATCTCATCGGCCTCATGAACATGCGGTTTAAAGAAAGCAACCGTTTTGTCGTCTTCTTCATTGATGAGATACATATTTGGCTTTTTGTACCATGATGCGTTCAGCTGGAATGCGCCTGGTGTTGTATTTCCATCCATCCAAAGAACACGCTTTGCATAGCGTTCATAGTTTTTAATTGACTCCTCCGATCCCTGCGGCATCGGAAGGATCAGTTTATTGAGCACATATTTTCCATATTCGCCTTCATCATCATAAAATGCTTTATCGTTTAAAATATCCATAATTCCTCCTTATGATTCTTCAGTTATTACCAATTTTTATAAGTATAGCACGTATGTTATAATCAACTCAACAAATCTCAACTTGTGAAAAAGGAAAGGAGTAATTGTATGAACGTAGAAAAATTCCCGCATTTGTTTGAACCAATTCAGATCCGAGGACAATACTTCAAAAACAGGATGTTTGCTGCACCGCAGGGTTATTATCTGATGCCTTCTGACTCTCATCCGAACGCTGATATGATCGCTTATTGGGAAGCAAAGGCCCGCGGCGGTTTTGCCTCCATCTGCGTAGGCGATGCGGACGTCCATACAGCTAGCGGCTCCAAAGGTGCTGATGTTCCGAAACTGGATGATCCTAGTTCAAAAAGTTTCCTGGCTGCTCTGGCTGCTGCCTGCTACCGTCACGGCTGCGTTCCAACGATCGAGCTGAACCACGGCGGTATGTATTCTTACGGAAACTTAGCAAAAGGCAAACCTATTTACGGTCCTTCTGCTGGTGTGTATGAGATTGGTCGAGGCCGCAAGGTCGAGATTCAGGAGATGCCGGAGGATATGATCCTTGAGATCATTGACGCATTCGGAAAAGCCGCTCTTTTTGCAAAGAATCTGGGCTTTGGTATGGTCAATCTCCACGCTGGTCATGGCTGGCTGGTCCATCAGTTCTTTTCTGAGAGATTGAACCATCGTACAGATAAATGGGGCGGTTCTTTTGAAAATCGCGCACGTTTTGCACTCGAAGTAGTTGACAGCATCCGCAAGTACGTCGGTCCGGACTTCCCGATCGAGGCCCGCATCAGTGCCGCTGAGCGTGTTCTGGCTCCGGATGGATCCGATGGCTATGGCATTGACGAAGGAATCAGATTTGCGAAACTGCTGGATGGCCGTGTAGACCTGATCCACTGCTCCGCCGGTACTCACGAGGTAACAGACTCCGTTACCATCTCTCACCCGACCATGTTTGCAGAAGATCAGCTGAACTCCAAATACGCTGCAGCGATCAAGCCGGAAGTCAAGAGCTTTGTCGCTACGGTCGGATCGTTCTCTGACCCGCAGAACATGGAAAACTTTATTGCTGAGGGGAAGGCAGATGTTATCGAGATGGCTCGTCAGTCCCTGGCTGACCCTGATCTTCCAACCAAGGCCCGCACCGGCCGCGCAGATGAAGTCAACCAGTGCATCCGCTGCATGCAGTGCTACCGCACCGGTACCCAGCTTGGCCTGCACTACTGCTCCATCAACCCTAGAACCAGCCGCGAGCGTACCGTCCTCATGGCTCCTGCACCAAAGAAAAAGGAGAAAGTCCTTGTTGCCGGCGGCGGCATCGCTGGTATGGAAGCAGCACTTGTTGCTGCACAGCGCGGACATGAAGTCATCCTCTGTGAAAAATCCGATAAACTTGGCGGCGTGCTGCTGTGTGAGGACAAGGTTCCGTTCAAGAGACATCTCAAAGAATATATCGAGCGTCAGCAGATGCTGCTGGGACGCGCAGGTGTTGAGATCCGCATGAACACTGAGGTTACACCAGAGTTCGCTAAAAGCCTGCAGCCTGACTGCATCATTGCTGCTTTTGGTTCTGTTCCAGTCAAACCGAAGATCGAGGGCATCGACGGCGAGAATGTTATCGGAGTCATTGATGCTTATGAGCATCCGGAGAAACTTGGCGATAAGATCGTCGTCATCGGCGGCGGTATGGCCGGCACGGAGTTTGCCATCTACATGGCCGGGCTCGGCAAAAAGGCAGTCGTTGTTGAGATGAAGGATGACTACACCCTTGATAACTGTCTCCAGGGACGTGCGATCAAGATCCAGATCCGGGAGCTTGGTATTGAGACGCACCTGAGCACCTCTGTATGCAAGATCACGGACAAAGGCATCGTTGCTAAGACAGACGATAAAGAATTTGAGATTGAAGCTGATTCCATCGTCTATGCAACCGGCCAGAAGCCGCTCATTGAAGAATGCAATAAGCTCGCTTTCTGCGCAGATGAGTTCTTTGTAGTCGGCGACAGTCTCAGACCGTTCAATATCATGCATGCAACACATACAGCCTTTGCAGCTGCGTATGACATCGCCACGATCTGATCAGACAGAAAACTAAATAAACAATACGCCCGCTGCAAAATAAGCAGCGGGCGCTTTTTATTCTGTCATAATACAATCATTTTTTACACTCTGTGTTCTGCACGTGAGATGATATCGTTCTGCATCTCCTCTGTCATGTCCACAAAGTAAGCGGAGAAACCAGCTATGCGTACCACGAGGTTGTGATAGTTCTCCGGATGTTTCTGTGCCTTCCTAAGCGTTTCACCATCGACTACATTGTACTGGACTTCCATGCCGCCTTGTTCAAAGTAAGTCTTTGTCAGATCCTCTAATTTTGTAATGCCTTCATCTCCCTGCAAAGATGTCGGGTGGATCTTCAGATTCAATGCCATACCGTCCATAAGGTGACTTTGTTCAAATTTAGTAGCCGATGTGAGTACAGCAGTTGGCCCACATTTATCCCTTCCCTGAGCCGGACTGCATGCATCTGCAATCGGATCGCCCGTCTTCCTGCCGTCCGGAGTTGCCCAGGTAACCTCGCCTTGTACGACATGATCGGACGCACCAAAGGTCCCACACTTGTATGTCGTGCACCGGCACGTCGAGAACGCACGGGTAATGTTGTAATACAGATCCAGAACATAGGTCATCTCTGCATCTGCGTATGGATCATTATTGCCATAATGCGGAACGGTATTCAGCACGATCTGACGGAGATCTTCGTGTCCCTCCCAGTTATCCAGGATTGCCTTAAGGAACTCCTCTCTGCTCACAATCTTTTTGTCATAAACAATATATTTCAGAGCAGTCAGGGAATCTGCTGTCGTTGCCAGACCGGTTGCCGTACCGCCGTAGCTGTTGTATTTCGCTCCGCCCTCGGAAACATCCTTTCCGGATTCCATACACCCTTCCGTGGAAATGGAAAGGTTTGGGAATGGAAACAGACGCGGATATTCATGCTCCGACAGATTGTTCAAAGAAGCAGACCATGTCAGCATCCATTTACAGATCTTCTCAAAAGCTGCACGGACATCATCCATGGTCTCCATATCATATAGATATCCGGAACGGACTTTTTCCGGGCATTGTGCCCCGTTGATCGGATTGATGCCGTTGTTGATCGCCATGATCAATGCAATTGCCCAGAAAATACCATTATGACCCATAGCAGATCCGTTTGGTGCCGGATAATCATTTCCGGATCCGGTGATTTCCTGACATCCGATAAACGCGAAGTTCCGCGCGTCTTCCAGAGAGAAGCCAAGTTCCCTAACGAGGGAAGGAACGATAACTTCATCATTCTGCAGCAGAGGCAGTCCTCCAACGCGGGTAGACGCTGCCATAGCGCAGTCCCACATCTCTTTCGGCATGTCTTTTGTCACACGGAGCGAGATTGTCGGCTCATGCAGATCAAGCCGTGCCATTGTCTCCAGTACCATATATGAAACAGGATTCACTGCATCTGCGCCTGTGGCGGGATCCATGCCTCCTATGGTGGTATGCTGGTAAGAAGCCCCGATGCCTGTGGTCTGCGCGGTCTTTCCAAAACCACCAAAGTAGAAGGTATTGATCTTCAGAAAGAAACCATCCACATATTCCTGCGCCTCTTCCATGGTGATGCGCCCGGCTTCCAGGTCTGCCTTCAGATAAGGCCAGGTATACTGGTCAAAGCGGCCAATGCTGGTAACTCCCGGATCATTTTCCGATTTCAGGAATACGTTATATAACATGGCCATCTGGCAGGCCTCCCAGAAAGTACGAGGGGTCTTTGTTGCGATCCAATCCAGGCTCTCAGCACGGTTCTCGTATTCCTCTTTTTTTGCAGGGTCTGCAGCCTTTGCAGCCAGTTCCCGTGAAAGGTCTGCATAGCGCCGGGTCAGCGTAATAGCACCGTCACATGCCACGGTAGCAGCTTTGTAAAACATATACTTGCCGATGTCGTCACCCATGATGTTGCCTTCGTGCGCATCCACCCAGTCCTGGGCTTGTTTGCGGATCTTTCCGTAGCCGTCCCGCAGAATGTTCTGAAAACCAGGTGTCAGGTGTCCAGGAGGAAGATAGATCGGCCAGCCGCCAATCTTACCTGACGGATTTGCCTGCAGACAGAAAAAGTCCTGCACGCCGTCAGGAAGCCAGTCCGGAGCTTCCACGCCCCCCAGGATCTGAGCCCTTTCTTCTACGATCTCGCGCAATTCTTTTACATCTTCCGGTGCAATGGCTATCAGCTGCTTGGAATAAAACGGATCATCCAACGGCGCGTGATGCATGCCATCTTCCATGATCGGCCAGGTATTTTCGATATCAGCGCTAAGCCACGTATTGCTGCGCGCTCCGCCCCAGCCTTTGTTGCCAAGACCTCCAAAGAAGTATTCGTCCTCTTGAAGGTTCAAAGGCATCCTCTCCAGAACATATAGCGAGATGTAAGGCTTTTGCAGCATCGGCGGATACTTTCTGTACTTTTTCAGCGCTTCCAGCTGCAGCCGGTCCTTAGCAGCATCACCAACAATAAGCCGGTCACGGACAGCATCACGAAGCCTTGCGACACGCGTGGTAATTGGTTTAAATGTATACATAATTTGCTTTAACCTTTGCAGCCAACATCAGTAGCACTGAAATCGAAGCTGCGGAATAATTTGATCATCTCTTCTTTGCCCATCTGTGCATCAGCATTATTTGCCTTCCATGCTTCAAGCTCTTCACACAGATCCTGCAGTCTTGCCGGGCAGTCCAGATCACGGACATGAGCATCTTCCACAACCTCGAAACGGAACGGGGTGTACGGCGGGACAACAACGGTGTTATCTGCTACTGCATCGAATTCACAGGTCTCTGTAGCCGAAGTCTTCACGCTGCAGTGGATCTTGCCGCCCATCACCCAGAACATCCTGTATTCCGGTACAAAGTTATCCCAGTCACAGAAGAAACCTTTCTTCATGTACAGATCCCAGACCTCTTTTTCACCCATGGTCTCGTATTTTGCAATCTTCAGAAGAAGTTTGATGCAGCCAAAGTCGTGCTCGCGGATTCCAACTCCGTCTTTGCGCAGCTGGGAGACCTTCTCAGGTTCCACAATGTTCTCAGCAGGGAACGTACGCGCTCCGGCATTTCCGTTCCAAGAACCGAACATTTTCTGAAATTCTTCACTCTCATACACGCCAGGGAAATTCTTGGTCAGGCGCTGTCTGTTCGCTGTGATACCCTTGAACTGATTGATGCCCATAAACATAATGTTCAGACGGCTGTTTGGCTCAATAGGAGTGAAGCTGTGCCCCATCCATGGCTGAATGTGCAGCAGATCACCAGGTTCCATGTAAAAGCCGTCTCCCATGCAGTAGCAAAGGAACTTGCCCTGGCTGATCATAAAGGTCTCCGTGCCGAAAGAATGCTCATGATATCCAACCGGCTTTGCTTCCCCGTTGTCGAACTGCATGCAGTCGAATTCATCCTTCATAGCTCCCAGCACCGGCCAGTTAAACTGGCGGTAATAGATGCCGCTCGTTGCATTATAAGTGGAATAGTTACAATCTTCTTCGATATCCATTCGGATCAGATACGGATTTTCTCTCATATTTACCCCTCCTGTTTTACGGGCAGATGATCCTGCCCAGTTAATATACCATTTACAGTTTAAAACCTTAAGAATTGATTTACAAGATTATATAACTCGGATCAGGAATCAAGATCCCCCTTCATATTCTCTAATGAATCAATTGTGATCTTACAGCCTGGTTTAATGTGCTGCATGATAAACTTCATAATATTTTCCGGAACTCCTACGCAGCCGCCGGTATAAGGACGGTTTACTCTAAAGCAATGGAAGAAGAAGCCAAATCCTTATACAACAAGGCCCCGGTTTTCTCATCGGCCTCTTTGCATGGTCTCCCGGCATAACAGTTATCCTCTATGAGCTTGCTAAAATTGTCAATTGATACAGGGTGTGCTACAGTAATTGGGACGTTCTGATAAATATAACTGTATTTAAGACGCGGAGATCAACATGAAATTCGATTACAAAAACAGCGGAACCATCAAACTGTTTGTTCAGCACTATAAAGGTCATCTGGGGCTCTTTTCGCTGGACATGGCCTGTGCACTGGCAGTCAGCGCCATCGATCTGCTCTTTCCTTATTTTTCAAAAAAGAGCATGGAAATGTTCCTGCCGAATTATATGTTCAAAACGTTTTTTACGGTTATGGCGATCTTTATCGCTGCCTACCTTTTAAAAGCAGTCCTCTACTACATTATTACTTATTGGGGACACCGGATGGGAACCTTTATTGAGGCAGATTTGCGTGATGAGCTGTTTGGTCATATTGAGAAACTCAGCTTTTCTTTCTTTGACAAAAACCGGACCGGCCAGCTGATGAGCCGCGTTACAAATGATCTTTTTGAGATCACAGAGCTCTCTCACCACGGTCCGGAGGATCTGTTCATTTCCTGTGTGACGATCATCGGCGCATTCTGTATTCTCTGCACGATCGAATGGCGGCTCGCGCTGATCGTCTTTGCTGTCATTCCGTGCTTTGTGATCTTCTCTGTGATTTTAAGAAGGAAGATGGCAGAAAAAAGCACACAGGTCAAGGTGCGCACTTCAGAGATCAATGCATCGATCGAATCCGGCTTCTCCGGCATCCGCACGGCAAAGGCGTTTGCAAATGAAGAGATCGAGATGGATAAATTCCGCGATTCCAATAAAAAATATCTTGGAGCAAAAAAAGATTACTATAAGATCATGGGTGTCTTTGGCGCAGGTATGGAGTTTGCCTTGTCCCTGCTTTCCGTCCTGGTCATTGCAGCCGGCGGATATTTCATCATGAAGGATTCCATGAACTATATTGAACTGGTAACGTTCAGTCTTTATGTTTCCACGTTTATTTCTCCAGTCAGAAAACTTGTCGCCTTTATTGAACAGTACATGGCCGGAATGGCCGGCTTTAAGCGTTTTCTTGAGATAATGAGAACCGATCCGGAAATTGAAGATAAACCGGATGCAATAATCCTGAATAATGTAAAAGGAAACATCTCCATAAAAAACGTTTCCTTTTCCTATGCGCCTGCAAAAGAAGATGAGGAAGCACCTGCTGTCCTTAATAATATTAATGTGGAGATTCCTGCTGGAAGCTGCTTTGCTGTCGTAGGTCCTTCCGGCGGCGGCAAGACCACACTGTGTCATTTGATTCCACGTTTCTATGAAGTTTCCGCCGGCGCTATTATGATCGATGATGTCGATGTGCGTGATGTGACGCAGCATTCCCTCAGGCAGTCCATCGGAATCGTGCAGCAGGATGTATTCATGTTCGCCGGCACTATCCGTGAAAACATTGCTTACGGCAAACCGAATGCGACAATGGATGAAATTATCGATGCAGCAAAGCGCGCAGAGATCCATAATGAGATCATGGAAATGCCAAACGGCTATGATTCCTATATCGGAGAACGCGGCGTTATGCTTTCCGGCGGTCAAAAACAACGGATCGGCATTGCCAGAGTCTTCCTGAAAAATCCACCGATCCTTATTCTGGATGAGGCGACGTCTGCTCTGGACAGCATGACAGAGATCCGTATCCAGAGTGCTTTTGATGAACTTGCCAAAGGACGCACATCCATCATCATTGCACATCGTCTGAGTACCATCCGAAACGCAGATATGATCGCGGTTATTGATGATAATAGAGTTCAGGAAATCGGAAATCATTCCGAACTCATGAAAAAAGGCGGGCAATATGCCCACCTTGTAGAAGCCCAAACAATTGCTTCCGGAGCCTGATCGTTATCTTTATCATCAGTCCAGCACCTCGACCAACTCAATAGTAAAGTTTAATTCTTTGCCTGCCATTTCGTGATTTGCATCAAAAGTGATCGTTTTTTCATCTTTCGCGATAATTTTGACTGGAACCGGGCGTCCATACATATTCTGCAGAAATACCTGCTGGCCAACTTCCACTTCTTCTGCTCCAGGCATGTTCTCAATTTCAGCGGTGAAGATTGCATTTGGATTGATCTCTCCATAGGCTTCTTCCGGCATTAAATGAACCTCCACCGTTTCTCCTACTTCCATATCTGCAACAGCGGCATCATATCCCCTGATCATCATTCCTGCACCGCATACAAATTCTAACGGCTCACCTCTGTCATAGGAAGAGTCAAACTGTGTGCCATCATTGAATGTCCCCCTGTAATGAGTCCGGCAGGTTTTTCCAACGTTTTTTCCGGTAATCGGCGGTGCACTATGGCATCCACTGCAGCTGCTACAGTCATGCTCAGAACAATCGTGTTCTTCATCGTGATAATCACAGTTCGCTCCAGTATTCGTCAATTCTCCCCGAAGATATGCTTCCACTGCTTCATCAGCATTCCCGGATGCACCGGCACATAACTCAATCCCGCATGCTTCTAACGCTGCCTCTGCACCACCACCAATACCGCCACAGATCAGAACATCGATTTTATTTTCTGCAAGCAGCGTAGCGAGTGCTTCATGCCCGCTTCCATTTGACCCAAAAAGCTCTGAGGATACCACAGCATTGTCCTGAACCTCATAAAGCTTGAATGTCTCTGTATGTCCAAAATGCTGAAAGACTTCACCATTGTCATAAGTAACTGCTATTTTCATTTTTGTCTCCTTTTTAATGTATCGTTTGTTTCCGAAAGCCATTCATGATAATGATCATAAGGGATTTGAGTCCACCAGTCAAAAAGTTTGTTTAAAGATTCGATGTCTTCTTCGATACTGGTGCACGCGTACTGTTCCGGATCCCGATTAACGGTCACAACATGATTATTATCTTCTTTAAAGTCGATCTGATAGATACAGTACCCTGTCCAGCTGCGATGTGCCCAAAGCGTTTCATTCTCCATATACCAGAACCATTTATCCTCCATCGCCTGTGGAACATTTCCCAAGCGCAGCGCATCCATTTCTTCATCACTAAAAGATCTGGTAAGTACAAACCTATCATGCTGCTTTGGCATGGGCTCCGTTTTCCAGTCATTGCGATGAGCAGCAACTGTTTTGTTTTTATTTTCTTCTGTCATTTTTTTCTCCATTCAAATCCGGATTGTTATGACATGTCTGTTACAGTGTTCCATCCATTATTGCATCAATTATTATTTTGCCTGTGGCAAAGTTATTCTGCCGGCAAGATATTCTTCATAAAAGAACTGTGCTTCTCCAGGAAAGTCTCCTGTTATTTTATCCAGTTCAAATTTCGGAAGTATCAGGACCCTGACCGGAATTTTCTGCTCTTTCGGCTGTGAATAACAGCCAGACATCATAGCGGCAATCACCAGAATGGCTGCAGTGGCAATATATTGTACGGAATAAAAGATTTCCTGTTTTCTACACCGCCGACAAGGTTGCTGTAATATTCTTCTGTGATCAAATAAAGCTTTTGAAATGCTGTATCGGTTCCATTTGTCCATCTAAACTCTAAGTTGCTCATAATTGTCCTCGTCAAATCCCAATATGTATAGAGGGGCGACCCTATAGTCTTTTAATTGCTTCCGGAATAAAATTCGGTAATGGTCTGATTTGCCCGAATCAGAACGGAACTCTGATGGAACTCTTCGACCATTTCATCTGCAGCACTATGCACGGATTCCAAATCAGTGTCACTGAGATAAATAACCAACAGGTTTTAAACAGATAATAAGTGCAGTTACTGATATTACAACGGCTATGATGCTGAGGATCGATATGACAATTCCGGCTTTCTTTGACATTTTTCAACCTCCTGAAATGATTATTGCAATGAAAAAATTATATCAAATACATGGCTGGGCGGAAATGTCTTTAGGTCCTTTTTCTATCCGATTTATGGAAAATGAAAACTATACTAGACTTTTACAATATATCTGAGCGAAAATAAAACAAATAATGAATATGATCTGCGAAAAAGAAGAAAGGAGTCAATATGAAATCAAACTATTCTCATGTTTTCCAGCCAATCCGGATCCGCGGGATCGATTTCAAAAACCGCATTACGCTGGCGCCGCCTTCACCAAACCTTGCGAGCGAGGATGGTCTTGTCACACATGAAATGGTGAACTGGTTCCGCATGTTTGCAAGAGGCGGGGTAAGTACTATATATGCCGGCAACTGCTCCATTGATCTCACTGAGAGCAGAGATGAGGCGATCCAGCTGAATATGAATCAGGACAGGGGGATCCTGCCAATGACCTGGTTTGTGGATATGGGAAAACAGTATGGCTGTCATGCTTCTTTCGAACTCAACCACAGCGGGGAAAACACCCGCTTTGAGAACATCGGCCATGCACCTTACTCCGCATCTTCTTATATTACCGAAAACGAGGAACGAGCGGCTCTGCGGAACCATCGTGATCCAATACCAAGCATTGAGATGACAAAGGAAAAGATCAAAGAAACCGTGGAAAAATTTGGAATGGCTGCAGAGCGTATGAAAAGAGCCGGAATGGACATTGTTATGGTCCACGGTGGCCACGGCAACCTGATCAGCCAGTTCACAAGTCCCCTGCATAACAGGCGGACAGATGAATACGGCGGGGATACCAAGGCCCGGGCGCGTTTTGCGATCGAGGTCTGTGATTCGATCCGCCGCCACTGCGGGGAGGACTTTGTCATCGAATACCGTATTTCCGCAGACGAGATTGCCCCGGAAGGTATGCATTTTGATGAAACGCTGGAACTGATCGGTTATCTGAAGGATCATATTGATATCCTCCATGTTTCTGCCGGTCTTCGTACAGATTTCAACATGAAATATCTCTCCTACTGGTTCCAGAACTATTTGATGGATCACTGTTTTAATGTTCACTATGCGCGTGACATTAAAAAGCGCTATCCGGACCTGTTGGTCAACACGGTAGGCTCCATCATGAGCCTTGACTATGCGGAAGAGATCATTGCAAACGGCTGGGCAGACTTCGTGGCAATGTGCCGGCCGCTTATGGCGGACCCGGATATGCCAAGAAAGTATGCAGAAAACCGATCAGAAGACAGAAGGCCCTGCCTGAGATGTAATACATGCACGAAACATCTTTTTGTTCCGAAGCCGATCTGGTGTGCGGTCAACCCGATCTCCGGAATGGCTAATGAGCTGTCGGACGGCGTAGTTCCGAAAGCTCCGGTAAAGAAGCGTGTTGCCATTGCAGGCGGCGGCCCAGGCGGCATTCAGGCCATGCAGACGCTGCTTGACCGTGGTCACGATGTGACCCTCTACGAAAAGACAGACCATCTCGGAGGTAATGTCATCGGCGCGGCTGCCCCACCGTTCAAGGTTGACATTCAGGACTATCTGAAGTGGATGGTACATACTGCAAAACAGTGTGAGGAAAGAGGCGCCCGTATTTTAATGAATACGCCGTGCACCAAAGAAATCCTGGATAAGGAAAACTATGATGCCGTGGTAATTGCTGTGGGCGGAGAACCTATTGTTCCTGAAAATATTCCGGGAATCCATAAACCGCATGTAGTCTGGGCTCCGGACGCAGAACTTGGAAAAGTTCCTGCCGGTGAGGAGATTGTCATTATTGGTGCAGGTCAGGTTGGTTTAGAAGCAGCAGTAGACTATGCTGGGCAGGGCAAAAAAATAACGGTCATTGAAATGATCGATGATCCGGCAAAACTGATGGATTCGTTCAAACAACCCCTGATGAAGAAAAAAGAAGAAGACGGCCTTCAGATTGACATTCTTTACGGAACGGCTCTGCAGGAAGTTAAGGATGACTGCATTGTAACAAAAGATGTTAAGAGCGGTGAACTGAAAGAGATCAAGGCTGACACCGTCTTACTCGCAATGGGCATCCGACCGAACTTTGAACTGGTAGATGAGCTCAGACATTCCTGTGCAGAGACCAGTGTGGCGATCGTGGGCGACTGCAATGATAAAGCAGGCTCCATTTCTGAAGCAGTGAATCAGGCATTCCAGGCCTGCCTGCATATTTAAATTTCTGGATGTACATATTATGTTTGAATTAAGCCCGGAGATCTGTTACGACTTCCGGGCTTTCATAAAGTTATTTACCCTTTACTGATAAGAACGCCGTAATTCATAAATAAATCGTCATCGCCATAAAAATACACCAGCAATCTGTCAGGCTCGGTTGTTATTTCTATTTTTTCGGTAGCGATTTGATGTTTTTTCCTGATCCAATGCTTTTTCTGAAAACACTTCATTAAACGATGCAAGATCCTCCCTGGAATACTCCCATTTGTTTCCGGTTTTTAATCCACAGGCGGCAAGAGAAAATATCATCGTGATAATTAAAAAAACCGTTAAAAATTTCTTCATGCTTAGTTTGCCTCTTTCTATAATCTGCGAGCATAAGCCTTGTGAATATCTCCGGTGCAGGAGCACCAGTGTTCATCACACAACTGCCGATTTGTTCACTTCTGTCCCATATACACCAAGAGCCCGCAGATTTCTAATTTTTCTACGGGCTCAGTTTATGGTATAATAAATAAATAACACTTAAAAAGGAGTATTGCATGAAACTGTTGATCGTTTGCAGCGAATATTTTAACTCAAGCAATGGCCTTTCTATTTCAACGCAAAGATTCGTGAAAGAATTCAGAAAACTTGGCGATGATGTGCGTATTCTGGCATCTGATAATGGTGGAACACCTGATTACAGCGTGTCAATCATGAATATTCCTCTGGTTGATGATATTATGGATAAGCAGAATTTTCATTTTGCAGAGCCAAACTTTAAGGTTGCCCGGGAAGCAATAGAATGGGCAGATCTAATACATATCGAAGACCCGTTTCCGCTGAGTGTAGTTGTTGCAAAGCTTGCAAACAGAATGGGGGTTCCAATAACCGGCACATTTCATCTATATCCGGAGAACATGACAGCTTCTGTCCCTATTTTTGATTTTAGCCTGTCTAACAGGAATATTATGAATGTTTTCAGGCGGAGCGTATATAAATACTGTGCTGCAATACAATGCCCAACTGAAAAAGTTAAAAAACGTTTAGAGGAATGTGGATATAAATCAAAACTTGTTGTCATTTCAAACGGAATCCCTTCTGAATATATTGCAGAGGAACCATCAGACGAGCACAACGACGTATTCACGTTAATAAGTGTAGGAAGATATTCAAATGAGAAAGACCAGATCACGCTAATAAAAGCCTTGAAAGAATCTGCTCATGCTGAACAGATACAGCTTATATTAGCCGGACGCGGACCAAAAGAGGATATGTACAGGACAATGGGAGACTCTCTCCCGCTTAAACCTATCATGAGATTTTATTCTCAGGAAGAACTGCATTCAGAAGTAAGAAAGGCCGACTTATATGTACACTGCGCAAATGTTGAGATAGAAGGTATGGCCTGTATGGAAGCATTTGCGGCAGGAACAGTTCCAATTATAGCAGACAGCAAACTTTCTTCCACTTCGGTCTATGCCCTTACAGACAAGAATATTTATTCGGCAGGCGACTCAGTTGACCTTGCTGCAAAGATTGATTACTGGTTTGAAAACCGCATAGAGCTTTCTGATATGAGCAGGCGTTATATCGCTCTTGCCCATACTCTGTCCATTGAAGAATCTGCTAAAAAAGTCCATGAAATGATGCTGTCAGTACTGGAAAAATAATATTATTTGCATTTTTCAGGGGCATATTCATAATGGATATACTCCACCTGTTCCCTGCTGTTTGCTATCTTCGTCATCTCCATAAAGATACAGTCTCTCAGCTTTTCCTGAGCAGCTTTTTCTGTAATGTTCCTATCCGGGTAAATCGGCTCAGAAAGAGTTACAGTCATACCTGGCTTTTTCAAAAAACGAAACAGCCCGCTTCTTTTGCGGTAAGTTACAACCATTGCCACGGAAGGGGCATTCTCTTTTACCGGATAACGAAATGATATATCAGAGAACGGCCTGATTTTGGTATAGTATGGCCAGATATGCGCCTCAGGATATATCGTTATGCCATATCCTTCTCTACATCGTTTTGATACTTCTTCAAAAAAATTTTTCATTCCGTTAAAAACGGTTGGAATCGGGATCACTCCCAGCATCTGAACAATATTTTTAAGTTCTGGTAAGGAAACAGCATCCGCACCTGCTATGACATAACTCTTTTGCGGAAACGTCACCATAGGTGATACAAACGCATCTGCTTCACGTGTATGGTTCCCATACAGAAAAAAACCTTTTCCACTTAAATTACGTATAACTTTTCTGTTTTCAATCTTTAACCCAAGATAAATTTTAGAAATGATCCATATAACGGGAATTGCGACACCAAAGTACAGGACTTTGGCCGCTCCTCTCCATAATACAGATTTATGCAAATAAGGGAAATCTTTGTCTACGCAAATCGTTTTTATATGCGTACCTGCAAAATCATCATTTAACAAGTCCGAGTAATAGTAGGTTTTTTCTTTTCCCATCCAGTCTTCTATCCTTTATGCGATCCCATATATGTCTTATGCATGTGAAAGGCTTGCGATAATTCCTTGATCGTAATACCTTCCTCTAAA
Source organism: Lachnospiraceae bacterium (assembly GCA_017536965.1). Classification (GTDB taxonomy): domain Bacteria; phylum Bacillota; class Clostridia; order Lachnospirales; family Lachnospiraceae; genus RGIG5612. The sequence goes on from JAFWCK010000063.1 coordinate 45,151, forward strand.
TGTTTACGTACAATCTCCAGTTTTGTTTCTTTTGTGATAAGCATAAAAAATGAAGCCCCCTTCTAATTAATTGTAACATACTGTCCAACTTATTGGGGGAACTTCATACTGTTAATGACTTCCGGGTCTTTATAAAATGATCAATATTATATTTTAAGAAAAGCTCGATAAACGGGAATTTCTTTGGTTCAGAACGTAGTTATAACGGACAACACCTCCATATATTCACGCTGGTATTATACTGGTTTAATCAAACCGTTTGTCCAGAATGTCTCAAAGGTTTCAGTTGAACCACTGTGCTCGACAATTTTTCCG
>JAFWCK010000064.1 GCA_017536965.1 Lachnospiraceae bacterium
ATATGACATTTACCGATAAAGATAATACGCTGAAATATGTACACCAGACATCCTGGGGACTTTCCACCCGTGTTATCGGTGCACTTATTATGGTGCATGGCGATGATTCCGGTTTGGTCCTTCCGCCTAGAATTGCACCGACACAGGTCATGGTCATTCCGATCGCGGCACATAAAGAAGGTGTCATGGACAAAGCGAAAGAGATTTATGAATCACTTCTGGCTGCTGACATCCGCGCAAAACTGGATGATACCGATAAGAGTCCGGGATGGAAATTCAGCGAGCAGGAGATCAAGGGAATTCCGCTGCGGATCGAGATCGGACCAAAGGATATTGAAGCGGGACATGTAGTCGTTGTCCGCAGGGATACGCGGGAAAAGATCGAAGTAGGCTTAAATGAAGTTGCCGAAAAACTTCCGGCTATCTTTGAGCAGATGCAGCAGGATATGCTGGATCGGGCAAGAGCACACAGGGACAGCCATACGTATGAAGCAAAGACCTACGAGGAATTTAAGGATATAATCGCTAACAAACCGGGCTTTGTGAAAGCAATGTGGTGTGGAGAAGAAGCTTGCGAGCTGAAGATCAAAGATGATACAACAGCTACTTCCCGATGCATGCCGTTTGAGCAGGAAAAGATCGCCGATACCTGTGTATGCTGCGGAAAACCGGCGAAATCCCTGGTATATTGGGGCAAAGCTTATTGATTTTGCATGAATAAAACTAACGATCTTACAATAAAGGTGCCGGAAGAAGTCCGCTCCATCATGGAACGGCTGACAGAGGCTGGCTATGAAGCCTACTGTGTAGGAGGCTGTGTACGAGATAGTCTGCTTGGCAGGGCGCCGGAAGATTGGGATATCACAACATCGGCTCTTCCTGAACAAGTGAAGAGCCTGTTTTCTAATACCGTGGATACCGGTATCCAGCATGGAACGGTAATGATCGTACGGAAAGGAACCGGCTACGAGGTAACGACGTACCGGATCGATGGGGAATATAAAGACGGCCGGCATCCGGAGCAGGTGACCTTTACCCGTTCTCTGGAAGAAGACCTGAAACGGCGGGATTTTACGATCAACGCCTTTGCGTATAATAAGGAAACTGGTCTGGTGGATCTGTTCGGCGGATTGGATGATCTGGAAGCAAAGGTCATAAAGGCCGTGGGGGATCCTAACAAGCGCTTTGAAGAGGATGCCCTGCGTATTATGCGTGCCATCCGTTTTTCCGCTCAGCTGGGATTTTCGGTAGAAGAGATGACATACGATGCGATCAGCAGTCATTCCGACCGTCTGGCACAGGTCAGTATGGAACGGATCCGTGTGGAGTTTGAAAAAACACTGGTCAGTAAAAACAGCGGAAAAGTAAAGGAATTCTTCCGGCTGGGGATGGGAAGCTATATCCTTCCGGGCTATGCTAAGCGGTGTGAAGATTTTGATGAAGAGATCGCAGCATCTTATTCTGGCCTGGGAGCGGAGGAACGCCGCTATCTTCTTTTGGCAGATCTGCTGAGGCATCTTTCTGCCCAGGAAGCAAAAGATGCCCTGAGGAAGATGAAGTATGATAATCAAACCGTAACGACTGTTTCCAAAATTCTGCAGTATCAGGACACCTGCTGCATGGCAGACAAAGTCAGTATTAAAAGGGCGTTGAATGAACAGGGGAAAGAAATCTTCTTCCTGGCTCTGCAGATGAAGGAAGCCGTGGCGAAAGAATCCTTTTCCACGGTCCGCGAAATGGCAAAGGAGATCCTGGATAAGCAGGAACCATATACCATCGGACAGCTGGCAGTAACTGGAAATGATTTAAAGAAAGAAGGAATCAGTGAGGGCACCAGGATCGGCGAAACCTTACAGAGGCTTTTGGACCAGGTAATCGTAGAACCGGATAAAAATACGAAAGAAGATCTGATCAGTATGATCAGAGAACAACAGGAGGCATAGCATGGCGGAACAGACTTATAAAGAACGATATGAACAATGGTTGAATGATCCAAATATTGATGCGGAAACAAAGGCGGAATTAAAAAGCATCGAAGGAAATGAAAAAGAGATTGAAGACCGTTTTTATAGAGAACTGGAATTTGGAACGGCCGGACTGCGTGGGATCATCGGAGCCGGTACGAACCGGATGAATAAATACACTGTGGCAAAGGCTACACAGGGATTGGCTGATTATATCAATGATTTTTATGAATTGATCCGGCAGCATCATGCACAGATGGAAGATGAGGCCTGCGAGGAAGCCGGTCATGACTGCAGTAAATGCAGCGGCTGTTCATCGGAGGATGAGGTCCTTCCGTGTGTGGCCATTGCAGGAGATTCCCGTCATATGTCTGCAGAATTTGAAGATATCGCAGCAGCTGTGTTGAATGCGAATGGCATCCGTGCATATGTTTTTGATGATCTCCGTCCGACACCGGAACTTTCCTTTGCCGTACGGTATCTGGGCTGTATTGCCGGCATCAATATTACCGCCAGCCATAACCCTGCTGAATACAATGGTTATAAAGTTTACTGGGCAGATGGGGCACAAGTTACTCCGCCGCATGATGAAAATATCATGGCCAGAGTAGAAAAAGTGGAAAACCTTTCCAATCCGAAACTGATGGATAAAAAAGAAGCATTGGAAAAAGACCTGTACGTCACGATCGGCAGAGATGTGGATGAAGCTTATCTGGACCGCATTGCAGCCTGCGTGAGGGAACCATCCCTTATAAAGCAGATGGCAAAGGACGTGAAGATTGCTTATACACCGCTTCATGGCGCAGGAATCAAGATCATTCCGGAGATCCTGCACCGCTTTGGATTCCAGGACCTTTATATTGTCAAAGAACAGGAAAAACCGGATGGCGATTTTCCGACGGTTGCATTCCCGAATCCGGAGATGCCGGAGGCATTTAAGCTGGCTGATGCATTGGGGCAGGAGAAGAATGCGGATATTATTATCGCAACCGATCCGGATTCCGACCGCATTGGTTTGCATGTCAGGGATCAGGAAGGAAACTATCATGCCCTGAACGGCAACCAGATCGGATGTCTGATCTGTGAATATGAACTGGGACGCTTAAAAGCACAGAACAAGATCCCGAAGGACGGTTATGTCGTCCGGTCGATCGTATCCAGTAAGCTGTTTGATCGGATCGCACAGGCGGCCGGAGTAGAAGTAAAGGAAGTTCTGACTGGCTTTAAGAATATTGGCGCAGAAATGTTTAAGAGCGAGATCACCAAAGAGGGAACGTTTATTTTGGGCTATGAAGAAAGCTACGGATATCTGGTCGGCACGCATGCGAGAGATAAAGATGCATGCGTGAGTGCGCTCGTTCTTGCCGAAATGTGTGCCTATTATAAATATGAAGATCTTACCATTTGGGATGTTCTGCAGGACCTGTATCAGAAATACGGATACACAGAAGAGAAGACGATCTCCATTACGAAAAAAGGCATCGACGGACTTTCTGCTATCGCTAATACCATGAAAGAGATGCGCAAGGATCCGCCTAAGGAACTGGCAGGAATGCAGGTGAAACGCTTCCTGGATTATGAGAAGCCGGAAGAGACAAATCTGCCAAAATCCAATGTGCTGTATTTTGAACTGGATGATGCCTGGGTATGTGTAAGACCTTCCGGTACAGAGCCAAAGATTAAGTATTATATTGGGGTCAGCGCACCGACTGAACAAGAAGCAAAAGAAAAGATTGATCAGCTGGAAAAAGCATTTGTGGAATAACGCTTTTACTTTTCAGAGAATCGTCTTTTTGATAGAATAAACAAAACCAGGACAGACTTGAAAGGAGTACTTTATGGGATATAAGATTTTTACATTAAGTCCGGGATCCACATCTACAAAGCTTGCGGTGTTTGATGGAGAAGAGCGGATCTTTAAAGCGAATGTACAGCATGATACAGAGGTCTTAAAGACTTTTAAGCGTGTTTCCGAGCAGCTTCCATACCGTGTGGAAACGATTATGAATGAATTGAAGGCCAATCAGATTGACCTGCATGATATGGACGCTTTTGCAGCATATTCAGGCGGATTGGAGAGCACAACTACGGGTATTTTCCCGGTCAATGATAAAATCCTGGAGGACTGTTCTTCCGGAAGGCTGATGGAACATCCGGCAATCCTGGGATCCCAGATTATCCATGCATTTGCAGAAGAAACCGGTAAACCGGCCTTTCTGGTCAATCCGCCAGATGCGGATGAGTTTGAAGATGTCTCCCGTATTTCAGGCATCAAGGGCATCCACAGAGAATCCCATATTCATGTATTGAATCAGAAAGAAGTTGCATTCCGCGCAGCGGCTTCTCTGGGAAAACCATATGAGGAGTGCAACCTTATCGTCTGCCACGTGGGCGGAGGTCTTTCTATCGCGGCTCATAAATGTGGAAAGATTGTTGATGGTAATGATGTCTTAAATGGCGATGGTCCGATGGCGCCGAACCGTTCCGGTTATGTGCCGCTGCTTCCGGTCATTAAGATGTGCTATTCCGGAGAGTATTCTCTGGATGACATGAAAGCGATCGTTTCCAAGAAAGGCGGTCTCTTAGGTCTTCTTGGCACAGATAATATGCTGGAGATCAAAGATCGGATCAAAAACGGTGACGAATGGGCAGAACTGATCTATCGTGCTTTTGCATACAATCTGGCAAAATACATTGGAAGCTATGCTTGCGTATTAGAAGGAAAAGTAGATGCAATTGTCATGACCGGCGGCGTTTCCAATGATGAAGGCTTTATCGCAAACGTGAAGAAGTATGCCGGCTGGGTTGCTCCGTTTATCATCTTTGCAGGTGATTTTGAGATGGAAGCTTTAGCAAGCGGTGCGATCCGTGCGCTGGAAGGCAAAGAAGCATTATTAGAATACACCGGCAAGCCGGTCTGGGAGAAATTTGATTTCGAACCGGAAAACTAACAATGCATACGGAATAATTAGGAGAGAAATATGAATTTATTACTGGCAGGCACTATTGGAGAGTTACTGGATAAAATATTTGCAGGCTTTGACATGGCTGTGTTTTCCTTTTTCGGAAATATACAGTGCGGTTTCCTGACTGCTATTGCAAAGATCTTTACCGCCATGGGCAGCACAAAATATGTTGCTATGATTGGCGTATTAGCGTTGGTCTTATGTTTCTTCCGCAGGACAAGAAAAGTGGGTCTTGCACTGGTATTTGCTATTATAATCGGAACACTGATCACGAATATTGTTGTGAAACCGATGTTTTTGCGTGTGCGTCCTTATAATACGCTGCAGAACATTCCGGAATACTGGCGGTGGTATCTTGGTGCAGGAAGTCTTTGTGAATCAGATTACTGTTTCCCGTCCGGCCATACCACTGGTGCATTTGAAATTGCTACTGTCCTGTGTTTGATGTATGCCACGACGAAGAAAAAGAAGATCGCCTGGATCTTCCCGGTGATCGCTTTGCTGACGGCAGCGTCCCGTGTTTACCTGATGGTTCATTATGTTACAGACGTTTTAGCAGGTTTTATCGTGGGAACATTTGCAGGTATTATGGGCTTTTTGATCAGCCGTGCGATCTGTAAGGCACTGAAACGCCGTCCGATCGATAAAAAAGTTGATCTTGCAAAGCTCTTTAAGAAGGGATACTCCAGAAAAGCAGCAGAACTGACACTGTTTATTGTCTGGCTCCTGATATTTGGTGTTTCCTATGTGACTTCGATCGGAGACGGCGGTCCGGATACGATCCGCTGTGCTTACAGTGGGGATTATGACTGTCAGAATGAAGCACAGGTAGACAGCAAGAAATATCCGGCGATTGATGGAAAAGAATACTGTAAGATCCACTGGAAAGAACTTTCCCGTGAATTTGCTGAAACCGGCGTCATTACAAGTTCATCGAAAGAAGAACCGGAAGATAATAAACCGGTGTTAAACGCAGGCTTGTTTGCGTTTTACCATGACCCGGCCATTACAGCTTTTCAGGAGAACTTTGCTACAGCTAAGCCTGTCAAAATGCGTTATTACCGTGCAGGGCAGTCAGATGAGATGATCACGGATCCGGAGATCATTCAAAAAGCCTTTGATGCGCTTTCCAAAGTCCAGATCACCGAAGAGGATACATCAGGCCTGATGGTTTCAGACAGCAGTCTTTCTATTACTTTTTATATGGAAGATGAAACTGCGTATACCTTTGGGTTTGAAACACCTGGACAGATCAATTATCAGAGTAAATACTATGTCGCTACGGGAACTGATGATATCTATCATTTAGAGCTGAACCCACAGCCGGTAGAAGAACCTGCTGAAGAGCCGGAAGAAGAATGGGAAGAGGATGACGATGCAGCATAAACCGGAATAAGACGAGCTGTTTCTTTCGTTGACAAGGCGTGCATTTGATTATAAAATGAATGCACGCTTTTTTATGAGTTGTCACACTAACGTAATAAAGTGATAGTGTGACAGCAATTCGTTTAGGAGGGAAAATCATGAAAAGAATGAAAGCAATTGTCGTTGCTGTTCTTGCCCTTGCCATGGTCGCAGCACTGTGCGCATGCGGAAATAAAGGCGGCGACACACCACAGGGTTCCGGCGCAGCAGACGGCGGAGCAGCAAAAGGCATGACCTACACCTTAATCTATGGTAACAACGAAGGTGATGAGGTTGCGCTGGTAGCACAGTCCCTGAAAGATCAGTGGGAAGAAGCATTCCCGGATGTTACGATCAATCTTCAGCCGATGACGAAATCCGAACGTCTGGAAAAAATGCAGAATGATAACTATACCATCGCTCTTACCCGCTGGGGCCCGGACTATGCAGACCCTATGACCTACCTTGGAATGTGGGTTACGGACGCACCAAACAACTATGGCTTCTGGAGCAACCCGGAATATGATGCAATCATCAAGAGCGCTTCTTCCGGAGAACTGGCTGGCGATTATGATGCTCGCTGGGCTGCACTGTATGATGCAGAAGAAATGGTTATGAAAGATGCGGTTATCACTCCTCTTTACACCAAAGCAAATGCAAACCTGATCGCTGACGGTGTACAGGGTGTGGAATTCCATCCGGTCGCTCTGAACAGAGTTTATAAGAGAGCTACCTGCCCATCCGGCACAATGAACGTTATGTTCTCCACCAACGTTATGTCTCTGGATACCAACCTTGCAACAGACGGTGACTCCTTTGAAGTTATCGCAGACTGCATCGATGGTCTGACCCAGATGGACGCAGAAGGTGCTGCACAGCCGGCTATCGCAGAGAGCTGGGATATCTCTGAAGATCAGATGACCTATACTTTCCATCTGCGTAAAGACGCTGTATGGAACAACGGCACTCCGGTTACTGCAAAAGACTTCGAGTTTGCATGGAAGTTATCTATGACTGCAAATGTTGAGTACAACTATATGTTTGACAACACAGTTGCATGTGTTAAGAATGCAGATGCTATCCTTTACGAAGGCGCAGATCCGGAAACCTTAGGCGTAAAAGCTCTCGACGACTACACACTGGAAGTTCAGCTGGAAGCTCCTGTTTCCTTCTTCCCATCTCTGATGTACTTCCCGACATTCTACCCGATCAATCAGGCATTCTATGAGCAGGTCGGAGCAGATAACTATGGAACAAGCCCTGAGACATTCCTCTCCAATGGTGCTTTCGTTCTTTCTGAGTACACACCGGGAACTGCTTCCCCGAAGGTCGTTAAGAACCCTAACTACTATGATGCTGCAAGCGTTACTCTGAACGGCATTAACTACCAGGTTGTTGATGGTTCTGACAATGCTCTGACCGCATTTAAGAACGGCACACTGGATATCTCCGTTATCTCCGGTGACCAGGTCGGCGCAGTTGAGAAAGATGCAACTCTTTCCAAGAACCTGAACGTAACTGGTGCTGGTTATATGTGGTATGTCACATTCAGCCAGACAAAGAACAAAGATTCTAACGGCGACTTTGCTAACGCAGATCTGAGACTGGCATTCGCAAATGCAATCGACAGAGAATTCCTCGTTGACAACTATGTCATGGATGGATCTCTTCCGACATATACCTGCGTTCCGCCGCAGTTCGCAGCAAGCGCAACAACAGGAGAAGACTTCTCTGCAGATCAGACCAGATTCCAGGAGTACTGCTCTTATAATCTGGAAAGCGCACAGGCTCACTTTGAGGATGCTAAAGCAGCTTTAGGATACTAAAAAAACCTGACGTATCTGTTTGCAATTAAGTTAATTATCTGAAATTGGATGATCAGAGCGGCCCGCATGGGCTGCTCTGATATTCCTTAATTAAGGATCTGCCCCGTGGGGTTTAGCAGGGGCAAAAGAGAAAAAATATGGCTAAGTATATAATTAAGAGAGTGATAATGGCGTTGATCACGTTATTGATCATAACGTTCCTGCTGTTTCTGCTCGTCCGTATCATGCCTGGAAATCCTTTCCCAGCGGAGCGTATGAGCGCGGCAGCCATCGCCAAGAAGAGAGCAGAAATGGGCCTGGATAATCCTATGCTGGTCCAGTTCTGGAATTACATCAAAAATCTGATCGCATCAGGAAGCTTTGGCAACGGATCTGCGCTTTATAACGGCGCACCGATCTCTTCCGTTCTTCCTGTAGCAATGTCCAACTCCTTTAGGATCGGCGGAATCTCCATTTGCTTTGGCGTGATCGTCGGACTGATCCTGGGAATTGCGGCGGCTTTGAACAGAGGTAAATTCTGGGATGTTTTCTGTACGGTATTATCGATCGTAGGAGTCTGCGTGCCGTCCTATGTGTTTATGATATTCCTGCAGTACTTCTTTTCCTATAAAATACCCGTCTTTCCGTTTTATTTTGATTCAGCGCGCTTCTTACATTCTGCCATCATGCCCGCGCTGTCGCTGTCACTGTTCTCTATGAGTACGGTGGCAAGGTTTACACGGAATGAGATGGTGGAGGTCATGGACAGTGATTACGTCCTTTTAGCTTCTTCCAAAGGTATGTATGGCACAAAATTGGTTACAAAGCATATTCTGCGGAATGCACTGATCCCGATCGTCACGGTTATTGCACCGTTGATCGTGGATCTTCTGACCGGTGCGCTGGTTGTAGAAAAAATTTACGGTATCAATGGTATTGGTAAATTGATGGTCGATTCCATCACTGGTGAAGGTGTCGACTATAACTACGTGCTGGCACTCGGTATTTTGTATTCCACGCTGTATATCGGCATTATGCTGGTACTGGATATCGCATATGGTCTTCTGGATCCTAGGATCCGTGTTGCAGGAAATAAGGAGGGATGACAATGAGCAAAAAATTGAAAAAATCATCTCTTCAGATGGCTGCAGAAGCAGCAGAGGCTTATGTTCCTGTTGATGAGGATTTTGTCCTTGATGTGGATCAGGATATCCAAACCGATAAGAACTACGCCTCCCAGGGTTTCTGGAAAGGTGTTATTACCCGCTTCTTTAAAAATGCCCGCGCGGTCATTGGCCTGGTGATCATTGTTCTGATCATCATTTTGGCCATCATTGGTCCGCATACCAGCGGTCATGGCTACGCAGAAGTTATTAAAGTTGAAAGTGCGTCAGGGAAAAAGGTTCTGGCAAGAAGTCTTCCGCCAAGAGTTCCTGGTCTGCATAAGCTTTTCACAGGGGAAGAATATGATGATGAATTCGGCGATGCCACCTTCCTCTTTGGAACAGATACCATGGGGCGTGACCTCTGGACCCGTGTGTGGTATGGAGCCCGTGTCTCCCTGATCATTGCCTTTGTAACGATCATTATCGATATGATCATCGGTATGAGTTACGGATTGATATCCGGCTTCTTTGGAGGTTTTACGGATATAGGCATGCAGCGTTTTGTTGAAATTGCCAACAGTGTGCCGCGATTAGTCATCGTCGGCGTGCTGGCAACGTTCATGCCAAAAGGTATCTGGCTGGTTATCGTAGCTCTGCTTCTGACAGAGTGGATCGGCATGAGTAAGATTGCCCGTGCTGAAATGCTCAAGATCAAAGAGCAGGAGTATATCATGGCGAGCCGGACACTTGGTGCAAACAACTTTACGATCATTTTCCGGGATGTCCTGCCGAACACCATTGGACCGATCATCACACAGATCATGTTCTCGATCCCGACAGCTATCTTTACCGAAGCATTTTTGAGCTTCGTCGGTGTCGGTATTGTTCTTCCGCAGTGTTCCATCGGTTCTTTGATCTCGGATGGTTTTACGAACATAACAACACTGCCGTATCAGATTCTGCCGCCGATCATTGTTCTGGCGCTCCTGATGCTGGCATTTAACTTCGTAGGCGATGGCGTGCGTGAAGCACTGGCACCGCGTATTGAAGATATGTAGGAAAGGGGGATGTAAGATGTCGGATAAGATCCTTACCGTAAAAAACTTAGATCTCACTTTCAAGACCAACGCCGGACCGGTCCACGCCATCCGTGGGGTCAACTTTGACCTGGAGCGTGGCGAGACCGTGGCTATCGTCGGTGAATCCGGTTCCGGAAAATCGGTTGTTATGAAGACCGTTATGGGGATCCTGGCAGGAAATGCCAAGATCAACAGCGGAGAGATCCTTTATTCTTATTATGATGAGTTCAACGAGCTTGCAACAGTTGATATTCTGAAACAGGAAACCAGGTGGATCCGTAAGAATATCAATGGCAAGCATATTTCCATGGTCTTCCAGGACCCGATGACTTCTCTGGATCCGACCATGACCATTGGTAAGCAGCTGATGGAAGGCATGATGATGCATATGAATATGCAGAAGGATGCCGCAAGAAAAAGAGCCATCAGTCTTCTGGCGGAAGTCGGTATCACCGATCCGGAGAAGCGGATGAAACAGTATCCGCATCAGCTTTCCGGTGGTATGCGTCAGAGGGTAGTCATCGCTATTGCAATTTCCTGTAATCCGGAACTTCTGATCTGCGATGAGCCGACCACAGCGTTGGACGTAACAATTCAGGCAAAGATCCTGGAACTGATCAAAAAACTGCAGAAAGAGCGTGGTATTTCTGTTATTTATATTACCCACGACCTGGGTGTTGTTGCAAAAGTCGCTGATTATGTCAACGTCATGTACGCTGGCAAGATCGTGGAAGTCGGCAACATCGAGGAAATCTTTTATGAACCGAAGCATCCGTATACCTGGGGACTTCTTTCCGCAATGCCGGATCTGGAGACAGATGATGCCAGACTGTATACGATTCCGGGTTCCCCTCCAAACCTTCTGCATGAGGTAAAAGGCGATGCGTTTGCACCGCGTAACCAGTATGCGCTGAAAGTAGACCGGTTGGCAGAGCCGCCGATGTTCAAAGTCAGCGATACCCATTATGCAGCTACCTGGCTGCTGGATCCGCGTGCACCAAAAGTGGAGATGCCGGAAGAACTGAAAAAGCGAATTGAGCGTATGTTAAAGGAGGCGAATGCAGATGGCAGCGAATTATGATGCACAGCCGATTTTAAAAGTTGAAAATATGAAACAATATTTCAAGGTCAGCTCAAAGTTTACAGTTAAGGCAGTGGACGATGTCAGTTTTGAGATCTATCCGGGTGAGACTTATGGTCTTGTTGGAGAGTCTGGTTCCGGAAAGACTACGATCGGCCGCGGGATCATTCGTTTGTATGATCCGACAGCAGGCAAGATCACCTTTAACGGAATTGATATTTCCGGAAAGCTGACTAGCGAAGCAAGAAAAGAGCTTCGTACAAAGATGCAGATGATCTTCCAGGACCCGATGGCTTCTCTGAACCCGAGAAAGAAGATTGGCGATATTATTGGCGAGGGATTGGATATCCATCACAGCTATTCTTCCAAGGAAGAGCGGAAGGCACATATCGATGCGATCCTGGCTAAGGTTGGTCTGGCAAAAGAGCATTATGACCGTTATCCGTATCAGTTTTCCGGCGGACAGCGTCAGCGTGTCGGCATTGCCCGTGCGCTGATCATGAACCCGGACCTGATCATTGCGGATGAATGTATTTCTGCATTGGACGTTTCCATTCAGGCACAGGTAGTCAACCTGATGAAGGATATTCAGGAAGAGACCGGGTCGGCATACCTTTTTATTGCGCATGACCTTTCCATGGTCAAATATATTTCTGACCGGATCGGCGTACTTCATCTGGGACGTATGCTGGAGACTGGAACCACGGATGAGATTTTTGCAAATCCGCTGCACCCGTATACCAGAAGCCTTCTTTCCGCCATTCCGAGTCCAAATCCAAAGGCTGAGAAGGGAAGAGTGGCGCTGGAATATGATTACAAAACCAGCGGCATCGACTACGATAAAGGATCTTTGCATCTGATCAGCGGACAGCACTATGTGCATGGCACAGATGAAGAGATCGAAAAGTGGATGAAAGA
>JAFWCK010000065.1 GCA_017536965.1 Lachnospiraceae bacterium
GAGATATGATTCGATTCGATATTACTCAACTCAGTATTATTTATTTCAGTCTTATTCTTAAGAGGTGTCGATTTTGACACTTCTTGAGGTGTCGTTTTCGGTACTTCATGAAGTGCTGATTTTGGAACCTCTTGAGGTGTTACGCAGCTTTTTACCGTTCTTACCGACTGCAAGAATACGGCAAATTAAAATCTCATTTTCCTATATACTGGCTATTCGTACGTGCTGTTTTTTACAGCACGTTTTTTATACCGTACCAAAGGGTATCCGATATAAAAATCATGTCACATATTGACGTTTGTCATGGCTTTCGATATTTTTGCATTAAAAAACAGAGAAAGAACTCAACCTTCCACAGCAGACTCTTTCTCTGTCCAGCACGCCATTCCACAAAGGAAACGGCCACCAAAGCTATGATAAGAAAGAAACTGCTGAATTTCAAGCTGAAATTGCCTTTTTTTGTTTCCGATAACGAGCTGGAGCGGTTCAGGGCATCTGCCGTTCCGTTCAGGGAGCGCTGCCCATTCTGCGGGGCGAGGGGAAATTGTCGTTTCTATGCCTCCTATGAACGCAGTATTGTAGACATTGTTGACGGAAAGCCATGCTGGCGCATCCTGAAAGTCGTCAGGATCCTGTGTGCCTGTGGGCATACCCACGCCCTGCTGCCGGATTTCGTTGTCCCGTATAAGCAGTACACCCTTCTCTTTATCCTCCATATCCTTCATCTGTACTTTTCCCATTCCATGACCGTCCAGAAACTATGCGATACCTTCTGGATCTCTCCCCCCCACCTTGTACGAGTGGAAGCGCGCGTTCGCCCTGCACCGCTCCTGGTGGCCGGAGTTCGTGCGCTCCGGGCGGAAGGACAGCCTGGATGCCATCATCTTTTTTCTTTCCAGGCCCGTATTTTCTGACTTCACTTCCGGATTCTGGCAGCAGACGCTGTTCTCTTTTCTCCAGACCCACGCCAACCCGACGAACTGCTGCCGGCTGCCGCCGGGCTGGTAAACTTTCCGGGGCCATGCACACAGCCTCTTAATTCCAGCCCCGGACTCCATGGCCTATGATGGTCCCAGGAGGTAAAAAATCATGAATAATCCAAACACAGCAAACCACGAACTCTCAAGGGCCGTCCAGATAGGCCAGTTCCGTTTCGGCCTCATCCATCCGGTCATCCAGGGTCTTTTTCCTGATGCCAGCGCAGCCGAATACTACCGGAGGATCACCGAAAAGCCGTTCACGCTCCCGGACGGGACATCCGTGGAGTATAAGCCCAAGACCATCGAAAAATGGGTGTCCCTGTATAACCGGGGCGGGTTTGACGCGCTGATGCCGAAGGAACGGTCCGACAAAGGGACCACGAGGGTGCTGCCCGATGCGGCCATCGAGCGCATTTACGAACTGAAGCGGGACTTCCCCAGGCTCAACGCGACGCAAGTGTACCTCAAGCTCATTGAGGAAGGCCTCATTCCCGTGACCGTCAACGTGTGCGCGGTCCAGCGGTTTATCCGCCGCAACGATCTCAAGGGTGCGCGGGATCTGAACATGCGTGACCGGAAGGCCTTCGAGGAAGAAGCCTTCGGCCTCATGTGGCAGGCGGATACGTGCTATTTCCCGCACATCACGGAGGACGGGAAAAGCCGCAGGGTCTATGCCGTCTGCATCATCGACGACCACTCCCGCATGATCGTCGGCGCGGAGCTTTTCTATAACGACAACGCCGCGGGGTTCCAGAAGGTTCTCAAGGACGCCGTCGCCGCGTATAACATTCCGGCCAAACTCATGGTCGACAATGGCGCCCCCTATTCCAACGAGCAGCTCTCCCTGATCTGCGGATCCATCGGGACGGCCCTGATCCATAACCGCCCAAGGGACGGGGCATCCAAAGGCAAGCAGGAGCGCTTTTGGCGGACCGCAAAGGAAAGGCTTATATACGGGCTGGACATGGATACGATCCATTCCCTGGAGCAGTTCAACGGCATCTTCCGGGACTTTGTCAGGAAATATAACCTGACCTTCCACACCGGCATACAGTCGACGCCTTTTGACCGCTATAAGGCCACCGAGGGCCGGTCGCGCCCTGTCAGATCCATGGAATGGCTTGATGAATGCTTCCTCAACCGGGTGGAACGCAAGGTCCGCAGGGATTCCACGGTGTCCATTGATTCCGTCTGTTACGACGCGCCCATGCAGTTCATCGGTATGAAAGTAGAGATCCGCTTTGTCCCCAGCGACATGGATACGGCATTTATCCTCTGCGACGGCAGCCATTTCCCTATCCGCAGGACGGACAAAAACGAGAACTGCCGCACAAAGCGGAACAACCCGCCTGCCATCCGGTATTCGGAGATGGGGGGTGATGCCTCATGATCTCGCCCCCCGCCTTCCTCGGGCTCACTTACAACCCCTTTTCGAAGCAGGGCGCGTCCACAAAGGACTGCTTCCAGTCGCGCGACTTTAAAGAAATGACCGGTGCCCTCGGGCATCTGGTGAAGGCAAGGGGGATCGGCGTCTTCACTTCCCCTCCCGGGAATGGCAAGACCTTCATCATCCGCGCCTTCGCGCAGGGCCTGAACAAAAACCTGTACAACATGTCCTACATCTGCCTCGCCACCGTCAGCATCGCGGAATTCTACAAGCAGCTCTGCGACCTCCTCGGCGTCCCTGCAAGGGGCGGGAAGCCGCGCATGTTCAAGGCGATCCAGGAACAGATCTGGTACCTGTATAAAGAAAAGGGGGCTCCCCTCATCCTGGTGGTCGATGAGGCACAGTACCTCAATACAGCCATCCTCAACGACCTCAAGATGCTCATGAACTACGAATACGATTCCCTCAACTGCTTCACCCTGGTCCTCTGCGGGGAGTCTTACCTGAACAGCACGCTGCGCAAGCCTGTCCACGAGGCCCTGCGCCAGCGGGTCACTGTCCACTACGAGTTCCAGGGGCTTTCCGACGAGGAAGTCCCGCAGTATGTCCGGCATAAGATCCGCTGTGCCGGCGGCTCGGAACAGATCATTGACGAGGCGGCCATGTCCGCCCTCAACAGCATGTCGCAGCATAACCCGCGCGTCATTGACAACATCATGACCGACGCCATGATGATCGCCATGCAGCAGGACAAGCACACCATCGATGCCGGCGTGATCATGGCAGCCACCAACAACCAGTCCTTCTGACTGCGCAGGCATACATCCGGGCCGGAAGGCATCCCTTCCGGCTCCTTTCTTTATTCAGGAGGAACCACGTTTATGAGCCATGACAACAGGATATCCCGGGTTACCAGGGATCAGATCCGTGCGGCCAGGACAGCCGACCTGTGCAGATATCTGGAATCCTGCCATCCTGCTCTCTTCAAGAGGACAGGGCATTCCTTATATATGAAGGAGAAGGACAGCGTCTACATAAAGGACGGGATCCCCGGATACATGGATTTCGCATCAGGCCGGCACGGGAACTCCGTTGACTTTCTGATGGAGTACCTCCATTACGGATTTGTGGACGCGGTCCTCGCGCTGTCCATTGCCGACTCCGGATCATCCGCTGTTCCTCAGATCCGCCGAGAAACCGGAAACGGGCATTTTTCCCCGCCTCCGTGCGCTTCAAAACCATTCACCGCCCTCCATAAATACCTGCATGGCCGGGGGATGCCGCCATGGATCATCTCCAGGATGGAGGATGAAGGCATCCTTTATCAGGAACGTGACCATGGAAACGCCGTCTTTATCACCCCGCAGAAAGACTACTGCGAGATCCGCGGGACATATGGCGGTGCCGCAAACCGTTTCCACAGCTGCCGAAAGACTGCAGCAGACCGCTTCTGGTATGTTACAAGCTCAGATCTCCCGCCGGAAATGGCCTTCATATGTGAGGCCGCCATTGACGCTGTCAGCCTGCTGCTCCTCCGGAGGGAAGCCGGAGATACGGACCCATCCGTATTCATCAGCATCGGGGGCGTATGCAGCCAGAAAGCAATCGACCGTATAAAACGGAGGATGCCTGCAGTCATCGCCGTTGACAATGATGATGCCGGTGAACAGTGCAGGTACAGGAACAGTGACGTCTTTTCACTCATTCCTTCCGGTAAAGATTGGAATGAAGATCTTTTGAACGGTGTAGTGGACGCTGCTTTTCACTGAATCAGGGCCGGGGCGGAAGCCCCGGTTTATTATTTGCCCGTTAACAGGTGACCGAAGCACGCCGTTCATCATAATGATTGTGCGCCGTTTGGTGACCGCATGCGCGGTCAGGCAGGGAGTATCTGCGAAAATAAGCCGCCGTTTCTGCCGCCCTCAATTTGCCGCGTAACACCGAGAGAAGGCATGCAGTCGATCAGGATATAACTGTATTCATCCCGGACACTGTCGATATATTCTTTGAGGATCATTTCTCGGCTCATGGCATTGGAAAGGGATACTTCCAGACCGGAGAGCTCCATGTTTGCAGGAACAATGTCCACATCTTCTTCATGATGGAGCATGGCGTATTCTTTCGGAAACTCTTCTTCATTGATGATACCCATCATGATGGTTGCCAGAGTCTGAGGGATATTGTCAGGATCCGGATATCCGAGGCTTACAGTAAGAGATCCCTGTGGATCCGCATCGATCAACAGGACCTTCTCGCCTACCATAGCCAGTCCGATACCCAGATTTGCGGTGACCGATGTTTTGCCGCAACCACCTTTTTGGTTTGCTACTGCGATGACTTTAGCCATTGTTCTTTCCTCCTGTATTTTGGTCTTTAGCTTTTGATTTCCTGCCAGCAGGTCTGCCTCTCTTGGCCTTTACAGGCTTTTTGCCTGCATTCACCTGGGACTGCGCCTTCCAGAGCTTCAGGATCTCCAGTATTTCCATTTTGATCTGTGATGCTGTCTGCTCCTTTGGAAAAAACTGATAGAGCTGCTCATTTTTGAAGACGACACGGTTGATCTCTCCTTTTTTTACTTCGCTGAGAATCGATCTCATCTGATCCGCTGTGAGAGTCCCTTCTTTGCTCATCTTCTTCATCCGCTGAGCCTGTGAAATGGAAGGAGTGGAGTGGACGAAGTGGATCGCTCGGACCAGTTCCTGTTGTTCCTCCACCTTGAGAAAGGCTGATTCATAGGCAGGGTTAAAGGATATTTCTCCTTTATCCAGCATTTGCATCAGTTCAGGAATCAACTCCGCGATCTTCAGGTAGCGCTGGAGCTGTTTCGGACTCTCACCGGCCTCTTCCCCCATGATCTGTACAGTTTTCTTTCCTTTGATGCTGTGGCCTGGCCGGCTTCCTTTATGCCTGCCGCTCTTTTGCTTCATTGCTTCATATTTCATCTTGTAGGCGTATGCCTTTTCACTGGGCAGGATCTTTTCCCGGTGCATGTTCGAATCCACCATGCTGACCACGGCGTCCTCATCTGTCAGGACACGGATGATCACAGGGAGCTTCCGGAATCCGAGCTGCTCTGCCGCGTGCTTTCTGCGGTGGCCTGAGATGATCTCATACACGCCTTCCGGAAGCGGACGGACGACCAACGGGGTTAGGATCCCGTACCTGCTGATGCTGTCGATCAGGTCTTTCATCTCCTGGTCATCCTTCACCTTGAATGGGTGGCTGTGGAATGGTCGCAGGCGCTCCATCTCGATCTCCACGATCCTCTCATCGTCATCGATTTTGTTGACATTTCCAGGCATACTCATGCACCTTCCTTTCGATGGTGGCGGTCCGGAGTGGGAGAGAAGGGAAGGTTCTGTGGAGGCTGTGCATTTCCACAGGCATAAAAAAATCCCCGTCCGGACCAGACTTTGAAATTTTGCATCTGATCCAAACGGGGAGATCCGTTTGATTAACGACATGCACAGCCTGAAGCTGAGACCTGTATCGTTAATAATTAAATATTGTCTTTTGCCCCTTCCGGAGACAGCGGAAGAAGTGAAAATCCTGCCGTGCGGAGCCTGCCTTGACAGCTCTTTTCCAATCCTGCCATGAGCCTTTACCCATCTGTTAGCTGGGAGTCAATCCGGGGTGGTTAGCTGAAAAAAGCAATTTGTTAGCTGAGACAGCGATTTCAGCTAACATTGTTAGCTGGTTTTGAGCCGCACATTGGTTCTCAGGATCTTCTTTCCATTCCCCACTTCCGGGCAAAAAAAGGGGCAAAGTGGTTAGCCAGCTAACAACTTTACCCTCATATCCGCGTCCGCGAGGTGACTCGAACACCCGACCTACCGCTTAGGAGTAGCCCTAATTCCATACTTGCACGTGCTGTCTGATGCCCAGAAGTCCTTGATTTTCCAGCATTTCCACAGGTCAGCTTCTCGGATTTTCCTAATGAATGATGGCTGATTTCTGCTAATTTCAGACCGTCCAATTAGCAAGCGATTAGCTGACTATGTAAAAAAAGGGAAGAGGTCAGGTTTCCGAAATTTCCTAACAAATGCTGGCGCGTGATGACTGGTCATACGCGGATTTCGGATTTTCCATGATCCTCTTCAAAATAAAAGCTACAATTTAAACTTCATCTGCCTCATGAAGTAAAACAGATTTTCACATTTTACTCCAAAATGATTCGCCACATCTGGAAGCTTTGCATTTCTCGACTTGTTTTTGGCAGAGAGCCCTGTTCCTGCAGATGATTCTTCCGTAATAATAGTGGCTCCTGTATCCATAGCAACGGCAATTAACCACGGATCTGCAATATCCCCTCTGGCCCAATTTCGAAGAGCCTCTTCTCGGTAGAGCCCACAATCCTGCACATAAGTAAGAACCTTTCCGTAATTGACAACAAATGGTGCAGCTTTCACGGATAATGCTTCAAAATCCTCAAGGTCTCCGATCCATGTTGATAGTTCATCTTCCAGTTTCGAAACCTCTGATACAACTACGTCCAAGACGGATACATTATCAAGTTTCAGTTTTTCTTCTAATTGATCCCAGAACCCCTGTGCAAAATCAAATGGATAATACAATCTGTGCGGAGTGATAAAAATGTTTGAATCCAGCAAATATTTCTCAGCCATTAAATACCACCCGCCTTTCCTACCAGTTCATGAAAGGTCTTTCCGGTGGTATTTGTCATGCGATACACATCTCTATAAGGAGTTCTGCCACTTTGAGCACTCGCATAAAGCGCCTGAATGAATCTTCGGTCCCATTTCGTGCTTAATGTTCGATAAAAATCTCCTCCGCCGGAAGATTTATCTTGCTTCTGATCTTGGGCCGCTTTAAAGCGCTTTTGGAACAAGTTTAATAGTCTTCCAAATTCATTCTGATCGATTTTGCCGGTATCTAGTGCTTTTCTTAACAGTACAAAGCGGCTACACACAAAGCGCTTACCCAGTTCATTGATTCTGTTTTCACTGTCTCCGCTTTGCTTGACCCATTCTTCAGAGAACAGCATATCTGGAACCAATATTTCAGCAGCTACTGCATTACAGAACTGCTCTTCCTTACTCACTTTGGAAGATATCCCATAAGTATCATTGTAGAAGTTGTCAATACCTATCCAAATATGCACAAGCTCATGCAAGAGAGAGAAGAGCTTTCCATTTTCAGTATCTCTGGAATTGATAAATATCAGAGGCGCATATGGATCAACAAGTGTAAATGCTCTAAATTCTTCCACGTTAAGCGTTCGATGGGTGTTATTGCCTACTACACCATTCATCATAACGAGAACGCCAAGTTCCATAATGGAATTACGCAGACTCCTATACGCTTCTGCGGAACTCTTAAAGTCATCAAACCAATTTGTTCCTAAGCCCAGTTCCTTCCTGATCCTATCTGCTGTATCTACAACACTATCACTTATCTTTGCACAGCCAACAAAAGAATACTCAGATGCACCGTTGTCTTTATTATATTCTGCCATCCACTCTTGGACACTGGCCATAAGATCAACGGTATCTATTAAATTTCTGCTCGGATTTTGCAAAGATATGCTGTCTACTGTACGGAACTCGACAATTTTACATTCCTCAACTGGCGGTTTTTCCAGAAAGAAGTAGCCAAATGGAATGCTGATCTTTCTACTGACATCTTCAATCTGATTGAAAGTAGGCGTTTTTTCGCCAGATATCCATTTAGCAATCATATCTATTACAGAACTGCTGGCACTTCCCATTTGAGCTTTTTGCATTGCCCAATCAAGAATTGCAGGTTTAACATTTACAGATACACCTGGCATCATCAACACCTCCTTCCGATATTTTCTCATCATCATTTTACTTTTTCCACTTGACAAAGTCAAGAAAAAGTGGTAATAGCCTCACTGCTTAAAATCTTGATTTGCGTATAATACCAGTTTCATCAATGCTTGTCATTGACGCCATAGTTCAATCACCGATCAAACAAAAAAAGAAGGGCAGGCCGACCAACGCATTGCGGTCCAACCTACCCTATGTAGCATATCTTCAGATGATTGATAAATTCTGTGCCCTGTATGACGCTACTCATAAACTCTGCGCCAGCGTCTTCAGGAGTGCCGCCATCTCCGGATTTTTCAGGATACGGATCAGTGCTTCCTGGTCGGTTTCCTGCTTTGGAGCTGCCGATGCAGCAGTCTCCGCAGTTTCTGCGTCTGTCTCCGCTGCAGCCTTTCCGGAGTAGAAGGTTTCCTCAAACCGCTGGGCATTGAGCCTGCGGTCGTCATCGATGATGTGGGAGTATACATCCGCCACCATCTTAAGCTGCGCATGTCCGGAATCTCCCTGCACGGACTTCATGTCACCGCCGTTCAGCTTCAGCTTGTAGGTTATGCTTGTGTGCCGGAGGGAGTGGAAGACCACCTTCGGGAAACCATTGTCCTTAATCAGCTTATTGAATGCCCGGTTGATGATCTGGCTCTCGATCGGCCTGCCATTAGAAGAGCAGAATACCAGATCAAAGTCCAGGAATTCATCGCCGAAAAGATCCTTCAGTTCATCAATTTCCTTTCTCCGCTCCACCAGCATTTCTGCCACTGTTTTGGGAAGAAAGATCCGGCGGACACTGGTCTTGGTCTTCGGCTCCTTCAGAACCAGCCGGGTATGCGTGCTGGCAAAGGCCGGCGGGAACTTCAGGATCACGCCGCGTTCGTCCAACTTATCCATGGCATCGCGGTTTACCCGCTGGAGTTCTTTGTTCACATAGATGCTGGCCCGGCCGGATTCAATGCTTTCCGGCGCAATATCTATACAGTCCCATGTCAGAGCCAGCATCTCGCCCATCCGCAGGGAGCAGGAAAAAGCCAGATTGAGTGCCAGGCGGAGCATGTCGTCATCACACACGTCCAACGCCTTAAAGAGGGTATCCGCTGTCCAGATGTTCCGGGGCACATGCTCCTCTTTTGGAAGAGTGGCATTGACCACCGGATTCTTCGGCATCAGCTCCCATTTCACTGCCTGATTAAACGCTGTGCGCAGGATCTTATGAATTTCACGAACCGTGTGCGCTGTCAGGAATTCGTTCTTCGGCTGCACATTATTTACCACAACCGGCTTAACCTTCTGCAGGCTTCGATAGAACTGGTCCATCACCCGTGTGTTCAGTGCGGACAGCTGCATTTCCCCGATCAGAGGCCTCACATAGTTGCTCATGAGGTTGCGCCGCGATTCGTATGTAGACATGGCCCAGTTGTTTACGCCATAGATGGCAAAATATTCATCCAGCAGATCATTTACCGTCTTTGCCGTGGGAATGGTAAATGTCCCGTTTTCCAACTCACATTCGATCTCTGCCTTGCGCTTTTTGGCCTCGGCATTGTTGTCGAAGGTCTCCCATTTCTGATTGTTACGCGGCATTTTGAGATTGCCGCCTACTGTAAAAATACTGCAAATTATTTTCTCTATATCAATAATGATACATACAAGAGCGTGCTGTTTACTGCGGCATGCTCTTTTCTGTTTTATCAATCATGTGTGCTGGAC
>JAFWCK010000066.1 GCA_017536965.1 Lachnospiraceae bacterium
CTTCTCCTCCGACAGAACGATCGACCAGTACAACAATGATATCTGGCATTTGGAGAAAGACTGCTGACCGCAGGGAACAGAATATCGTGCAGAGAAAACCCCCGGAGAGGGTTACCAAAAAATTTGGGGGAAAGGTCAAACTGACCCGGGGTTAAATTTGGGGTCTTAGAGAAAAAGAAGGTGATGTAATCACAGGAAATAGATTCTGTGAACATCACCTTTTCTAGTTGTCCAGATATCCAGAATCTCAGGAATAAGGTTATTCAAGCGCATGAAGCGTTGAACCTGGCGGCCGCTTTGTCCAATCTCATCTCCAATCAATGCAGCTGCTTCCAACTTTCCGACAACTTGTCGCGAAGTTGTCTCAACGGATCGTTTTTGCCCTTGGTGCTTAATTGCTTCCACCTTCATCTGATAGGCTTTTGCACGTTCGCTCGGAAGGATGTGCTCACGTTGAAGATTGGAATCAACCATGAAAATTGTCGCGGTATCATCATCCATTTCCCGGACGATAACCGGCATTGTTTCTTTCCCTGCAAGCATGGAAGCATATCTGCGTCTATGGCCGGAGATCATTTCATATTCGCCATTCTCCAAAGGTCTGACGATTGCCGGAACCAGAACGCCATATTCGCGGATACTTTCCGCCGTCTTTTGCATCTCTTCATCATCTACGATCCGGAAAGGATGGTTCTTAAAGGGATGTATTGATTCCAGCGGCAGCATGATCACATGCTCACCGGTTTCCTGTCTGCTCTCCTGGGTGGAGAAGATGTCATCGTAGCTGCTCAAGCTGATGTTTGCGCCTTTTTTCGGCATTGGTCATTACCTCACTGCAACATTGTCAAGTGACGAGTTCAGATTTCATATTTCTTCGGCTGACCATACCTCAAGCGCCACTCAGCACCTGCCCTCATCGGTATGTACACCGATACACGCACACGCTGATCTCTGCGAAATCCCTTGACAAAACGCCGTTTTCTGGTATTCTATAGTCAACGGTGAGTCCTACCGAAAGTGTGACTGCTAAAAGCGTTAGGAACTCTACTGGAGTTGCTACACAGTGGCTATGCGGAGACGCATAGCCACTTTTTTCAAGGAGAACCATGCAGACAAAATTTAAGCTTTACAAGGTGGATATGAAATATATCCGCAACCTGCACCATATAGATGACCGCGTGCTGTCAGTATCCCCGCAGACCGGAAAGGATACCCGTGTCTTTGTCGGTATAGTGATCGTCTGTGGGACGCATAAGTATTGCATCCCGCTCTCGTCTCCGAAGGATAAGCATAAAAGAATGCGGAATTCCATGGATTTCTCAAAGATAGAAGTGGATGGAAAATTACTGGGTGTTCTGAACTTCAACCTGATGATCCCAATCGAGGAAGCGCAGCTGCAGCCCATTGATTTGATTGTGAGAAGAAGAGACCGGTCTGAAATCATCCGGTACAAAGAGCTGTGTCAGAAAGAACTGGAATGGTGCCATCGGCACAGCGAAGTGATCTGCAATAAAGCAAACGTCCTGTATAAAGCGTATATATCTGACGATACGTTTTCTGCCCGTGACCGTTGCCTTGATTTCCACAAAATGGAAGCAGAATGCAAGAAATTTAACACGAAAGCCCCGGAAGAGGCTATAAGAAAGGAGTATGAAAATGGCAGTCTATACCCGCAATGAAATTAAAACCACCTTTGTTCTGCTTCTTGATGAGCGTCCCTTTACAAAAATCACCGTGAAGGATGTTGTGCTGAAATGCGGGGTCAACAGAAACACGTTTTACTACTATTTCCGTGATCTTCCGGATCTGGCGGAAGCAGTTGTCGAAGAAGATTATGGCCAGGTCACAGAGGGCAACCTGGATATCCATACGCTCGGGGAATGTCTGGATGCCTGTATCCGATTTGCCCTGGAGCACCGGAATGCGGTTATGCATCTTTATCGTTCAACAAACCGGGAACGGTTTATTTTATCCACAAGAAGGGTTTGTGACCGCATTACAGAACAATACCTGAATACAATCCTGGACGGACATCATATCACGCAGGAAGACCGGAAATATCTTCATACGTACTACCGCAGCATCCTTCTGGGCTGGATACTTGACTGGCTGGAAGATGACATGAAAAGCGATATCCGAAAACAGTCCGGGAGGATCAGCCAGCTGAAGCAGGGACATATGGAGGATATTATCCGCAGGTGTGAAATAAAATAATTTTCTTCTGCAGGCATTTTGCAGTTCGCGTAAAGAGTACCCCGTGTCGAAATCAGACATGGGGTACTTCTTTGTCTGTACCTAAGTCTGTATGAACATTATATGATGATGAAGAAGAATAAAGATAACGTTAGCAGGCGAATCCGTGCACGGCAATGTGGAGGTGGTATAAATGAAAGGCATCAAACTGAGCACTATATCGAAAGCCGCTGGTGCAGCTGCCGGTGTCATAACGATCGCATCTGTCTCCGCCTGGATTTCCACCAAATACCTGTTGCGGATGGCTCTTGACAGAGAAGAACCTGTACTCTTAAAAGCCGCGGAAAAAAGAATCAGTGGAACCGAACAGGATAACGGGTTCATTCGAGTCATGCAGGAATCAGCAAAACATCTCGAAGAAAAACCAAACGAAACTATTTCCATCATGAGCTATGACGGCGAGCAGCTGGTTGGACACTGGATTCCGGTAAACCGTGCCAAACGTGTGATTATTGCTGTTCATGGCTGGAGAGGTTCCTGGACACAGACCTTCGGGATGGTGGCAGACAGTTTCGAGCAGAATGACTGCAGTGTATTATATATCGAACAGAGGGCCACAAACCAGAGCGGCGGCAAATATATAGGTTTCGGTCTTGTAGAACGACACGATTGTCAAAGCTGGATTAATTGGGTTGTTGAACGGTGCGGAGATGAAATCCCAATCTATCTTTGCGGTGTTTCCATGGGCGCCACTACAGTTTTAATGGCTGCCGGCTTTGAATTGCCGGATAACGTGCGCGGCATTATTGCTGACTGCGGCTTCACATCCCCTCATGCCATCTGGAAACATGTGGCCAACAATAATCTTCATATTGCGTTCAACATGAGAGGCGTTATCGCTGATGAAATATTCCGCCAGAAGCTGCAGATCTCCCCGGACGAATACTCTACACTGCAGGCGCTGGCTGACAGCCGGATTCCCGTCCTGTTTGTTCACGGAACAGAGGATCATTTTGTTCCGGTAGAGATGACATACGAGAATTATCAGGCCTGCAATGCGCCCAAAAGGCTTTTCGTCGTCCCGGGTGCCGACCATGGCATGTCATACTACCTCGAGCCACAAAAATATGAACGGGAAATGAAGCTGTTCTGGAAAGAGTATGACTCATGAACAATAGAAGAAAACTCCTTTCATTGAGCGGAAATGCTGTTCGTACAGCAAAGGCGATTTATTTCTGTATATCTGCCGTTTTCTGTGTCATCGGCATCTTTCTCATAATAAAAAATCCCGCTGTGCTCCGTCATACATGGACACTATGTGGGGTCTGCCTGATCCTTCACGGTTGTATGGAAATCAACGGGCATTATATAAAGGATCTTTATATGCTGGCATTTTCCAACGGTCTGTATGTTGGCGGACTCAGTATATTGATGGGCATCCTGCTCCTGATTTTTGTGAGAGATTATGCCAATTTCCTGTATGTATTACTGGGAACGGCCCTATTGGCAGATGCATTGGAAAAAATCGAACTGGCGCGTCCTGCAAAATCTTTTGGCATTGTATTTTGGTGGATCATCCTGGGAAGCGGGATCCTTACCGCAGGCGTCAGTATCTATCTGATGGCATCTAAGGCAGGATAC
>JAFWCK010000067.1 GCA_017536965.1 Lachnospiraceae bacterium
CAGGTGAGGGACGTTGAGGGCATTCCGGAGGCTGTTTACCTGAAAAACAGTAATGATCTGACTGCTTTGAAAGCGTTTCGGGAAGGGCTGCTTTTCTTCCAGGACAGCAGCGCTATGTATCCTGCAAGCTTACTGGAGAAATTTGCCCAGCGGGAAACAATACATCAGATCCTTGATGTTTGTGCAGCACCGGGCGGAAAAGCACTGCATTTGGCAGAGAAGTATCCAAATGCTC
Source organism: Lachnospiraceae bacterium (assembly GCA_017536965.1). GTDB lineage: Bacteria > Bacillota > Clostridia > Lachnospirales > Lachnospiraceae > RGIG5612. Next base: position 236 of record JAFWCK010000067.1, read on the forward strand.
AGATCCTGGCAAGAGATATCAGCGAAAGCAAGGTCGCACTGATTGAAGATAATGTGAAACGAATGCGAACGTCCCAGGTAAGGACGCAGGTCTGGGATGCCACGGTATTGGATCAGAAAATGCTGCAGAATGCAGATATCGTCATAGCGGATCTGCCTTGCTCCGGGCTGGGAGATATCGGCAGCAAACCGGAGATCCGATACCGTGTAACGGAAGATGATATCAGGACGCTCAGCGGCCAGCAAAGAGATATTCTGGAAACTGTGCAGTCTTATGTGGCAGAGGAAGGGTTCCTTTCTTACAGTACCTGCACGATCACACGGGAAGAAAATGAGGAAAATGCGCAGTGGTTCTGCACACAGTTTCCGTTTGAACTGCTGGCAGAAAGACGATTCCTTCCGGGAATCGATGACTGCGACGGAGCATATGTCGCTCTTTTTCGGAGAAAAAAAGCATGAATTCACAGAAAATTGACATAAAATCGCTACAATACGACGCATTGCAGGAATTGGTGAAGGATCTTGGACAGCCAAAGTACCGTGCTGGTCAGATCTTCTCCTGGCTGCATGAAAAAGGCGTAAGGTCCTTTGAGGAAATGACAAACCTTCCGGAAAACCTGCGCAAAGAGCTCTCGGAAAAATGTGATATCGTGAATATCACAAAAAAGAAGGTCCTGACCTCTTCTATAGACGGTACCAAAAAGTATCTGTTTGAATTACAGGATGGTCAATTGATCGAGAGCGTCATGATGCGGTATAAACATGGAAACAGTGTCTGCGTTTCTTCTCAGGTTGGCTGTGCTATGGGCTGTTCGTTTTGTGCATCCACTTTAAACGGCTGTGTGAGGGATCTTAGGGCATCCGAGATCCTGGATCAGGTGTATGAGATCCAGAAAGATATCGGGGAAAGAGTCTCCAATATTGTGATCATGGGAATGGGAGAACCATTGATCAATTATGACCAAGTAGTGGGGTTTGTAAGGATCGTGAGTTCGGAAAATGCCTTGCATATAAGCCAGAGAAATATTACAATATCCACATGCGGGATTGTACCCGCTATAATAAAATTGTCCAAAGAACAGCTAAAGGTGACCTTGGCTTTATCTCTGCATGCCCCGAATGACGACATCAGAAAGGCCATTATGCCAATAGCGAAGAAATATTCCATGCAGGAGATCCTGGATGCGTGTGATTTCTATTTTCAGGAAACAGGCCGCCGGGTCACGTTTGAATACTGTCTGATCGACCAGGTGAACGATCGGCCTGAACATGCAAGAGAGCTTGCAAAACGTCTGAAAGGAAAAGGCGCGCATGTGAACCTGATCCCGGTCAATCCGACTCCGGAAAATCACTACCATGAGGCGAAAGAAAAGGAAATCCGCCTCTTTACTCAGATTTTGGAGGATAGTCAGATCACAGTCACCAGACGGCGGGAAATGGGCAGAGATATCAGCGGTGCCTGCGGGCAGCTGGTCAGGAGAAGCAGTTGAGATCATTTGGATTGACGGATATCGGATTATCCAGAAAATTTAATCAGGATTACTCGTTGGAATGTGATGAACCGATCGGAAATCTGGACAACCTGTACGTTCTTTGTGACGGGTTGGGCGGTCATAACGCCGGGGAATTTGCTTCAGAAAATGCGGCAGAGATCTTTTTTGATATTTGTGAGTCTTCGGATTCCAGAATGCCTTTGTCGATCTTTCGGGAAAGTGTAAACAAGGTCAATGAACTGATCTATTACAAAGGCAGGGAACCGGAGTATCAGGGTATGGCAACCACGCTGGTTGCAGTGACCGTCCGTGATTCGACCGCTTATATCATTAATGTAGGGGATTCCAGAGCTTATATCATCGGAGATGAGATCACACAGATCACATGGGATCACTCTTATGTGGGAGAACTGATCCGGGAAGGCAAGATCTCCCGTGACGAGGCAAGGTTTCACAGCAAAAACAATGTGATCACAAGAGCGATCGGAGCAGAGCGGACAGTGGAACCGGACTATTTCCAGGTCACCATGGATTATGGGGAGACGCTGCTCTTGTGTTCTGATGGGTTATATAACATGGTCAGTGAAATGGCCATCAAAAAAGTGGTGAATTCAGACCTTTCACTTAGAGCAAAAGCGGAGAAACTGATCCGCATGGCCAATGCAGCGGGAGGAAAAGATAATATAGCAGTTGTTCTGATTACAGAAGACTGACCTTTTTGAAAGGCGGATAGTACATGATACGAGTTGGGATGTTTATTGAAGACAGGTACGAGATACTGGAAAAGATCGGTTCCGGCGGCATGAGCGATGTCTATAAAGCAAAATGCCATAAATTGAACCGTTTCGTAGCAATTAAGTTTTTAAAACCGGAATTTTGTGAGGACAAAAACTTCGTTGCTAAATTTCAGATCGAAGCACAGTCGGCAGCAGCTCTTCTGCATCCGAATGTAGTGAGCGTTTATGATGTTAATGAATATGAAGGCGTTTATTATATCGTCATGGAATATGTGGATGGTATTACGCTGAAACAGTATATCGACCGCAACGGACGTCTTCCTATCAAGGAAGCAACCAGCATTGCCATCCAGATCGGACAGGGCATCGAGGCAGCTCACAATGCAAATATCATCCATCGGGATATTAAACCACAAAATGTCCTGATCTCCCGTGAAGGAAAGATCAAAGTTACGGATTTTGGTATTGCAAGAACAACAACGGCAAATACGATCAGCCAGGATATTCTTGGATCCGTTCATTACATTTCGCCGGAGCAGGCCAGAGGCGGCCAGGTAGATGAACGGAGCGATATTTATTCTTTCGGTATCGTTTATTATGAAATGGTGACAGGAGCGCTTCCATTTGATGGCGATTCCACGGTATCGATCGCTTTGAAGCATATTCAGGAGACCGTTCCGCCTGTCAGTGAACTGATCAATAACGCACCAACCAGCATTGTCCGTATTATTGAGAAATGTACACAGAAAAAACCGGAAAGAAGATATCAGAAAATGTCGTCTCTTCTGGCTGACTTAAAAACTGCGCTGATCTCTCCAAATGAAGATTTTGTAGTTCTGGAGCCTGAAGCAACAGAAAACGCAACGATCATGATGAGTGCAAGAGACGCACAAAGGCTCAGGGAAGAAGGCGCACAGGCCAATCAAAGGCGTATCGTCCGCCAGCAAAGTGCAGATGAGTATGAAACCTTTAATGAGTTCGATGATGCTTATGATGACGATGATTATGATGAGTACGACGCATATGAGGATGAATACGATGACTATGATGAGTACGACGACTATGATGATGACGCCTACGAAGAGTACGATGACTACGATGATGACGATGATTTCATCGATTATGAAGACTATGACAAGAAAAAACCTGGAAAGAAGGAAAAAGACCCTGCCAGAAAGAAAATGGACAAGATCATTCTGATCTGTGGTATAGCAGTCGGAATCATCATCCTGGTCGTTTTGGGCGTGGTTGGAGCAAAAGCCTTGAAGGGCGGCTGCGGTGGCAGCGGAAAACGTCAGCAGTCTGAACTGATCGAAATGATCAATGTGAAGGACATGAATTTTGTGGATGCAAAGGCTAAGCTGGAAGATCTTGGCTTTACCAACGTGGAAGCAGAATATGTGACAAGTGAGACCGTAGAAAAAGGAAAAGTTGTTAAACAGAATGAAGCAGAAGGAAGCCGTATTGCGGCTGACACAAAAATAGTTCTGCAGGTCAGCTCCGGAAAAGAAGTCCTTGCTCTTGATAATTATGTAGGCAAGACGCAAACAGAGGCACAGTCTGCACTGAAAGAACTGGGTATTCAGTCTAAGATCACCACCCGATATAGTGATCAGGTGGAGACCGGTAAAGTCATTGAGACCAATCCTGCAGCCGGATCTCAGATTTCTAAAGATACGGTGGTGGAGCTGATCGTAAGCCGTGGACCGGAAGTTAAGAACGCAACTGTCCCGAACCTGATCGGAAGTACAGAAGCAGAAGCCAAATCTGCTTTGCAGGACTTGAAACTGAATGCGCAGGTAGAATACCGTGAGACCAGCAGTGCGGCTGATTACGGCAGAGTTGTACAGCAAAGTCATGCAGCCGGGTCTACGGTAGCGGAAGATACCACGATCACCATTGTGATCGGTGTTGAGCCGCAGACAGAACCGCCGACAGAACCTCCGACAGAGCCGCAGACAGAACCGCCGACAGAACCAGGCGGAGACGAACCGGGCGGAGATGAGCCGGGTGGAGAAGAACCATAAAAAGGGAAATCCTATTTTAAATAGCAGGTGAGATATGTACGGAAAAATAGTGAAAGCAGTATCAGGGTTCTATTATGTCAGAATGGAAAACTACACCCTGATCGAATGTAAAGCAAAAGGATCGTTCAAACATAATGATGTCACCCCACTGGTTGGTGATGATGTTCAGTTTGAAGTGACTGACGGGCCAAACAGGAAAGGCCTGATCGTGGATATTTATCCGCGTTTTAACGAACTGAAAAGACCGCCGGTCGCAAACGTTGATCAGGCGATGGTCGTCTTTGCAGTGCGGAATCCTAACCCGAATCTCAGCATTTTGGACCGGTTCCTTTGCCTTATGAAAAAACAGGGAATTGAAACGATCATCGTATTTAATAAAAAAGACCTTGCAGGGAGAACGGACATAAAGGATCTGAAAAAGATTTATAAAAATGCCGGATGCAAGCTGTATTTTACGGCTGCGACGGAAAATGGCAAAGGAATGTTTTTCCTGAACCGGCAGCTCCAGAAAAAGATCACCGTCATGGCGGGCCCATCCGGCGTTGGAAAATCCACGATCTTAAACGTGTTATCCAATAATAATGAAGAGATCGTTCAGACCGGGTCGATCAGTGAAAAACTGGGCAGAGGCAAGCATACGACACGTCATAACGAAATCTACTGGGTACAGAAAAAGATTCAGATCATAGACACTCCGGGATTCACTTCCTTACTGGTCAATTCGGATGATTATACCAGAGAGGAACTGCAGGATGCCTTTCCTGAGTTCGCTCCATTTAAAGAGCAGTGCAAGTTCAAAAACTGCTCTCACATTAAGGAAAAAGACTGCGCTGTAAAGAAAGCAGTGGATGAGGACAAGATTCCTGTCTCCCGTTACAACAGCTATAAGTCCATTTATCAGGAACTGAAATCACAGGAAAAATATTAAGAAAGAAAACGCGTGCAATTAGTGCATGCGTTTCCTTTAAAGGGGAAAATATGAATATATTAGCACCATCCATTCTCGCTGCAGATTTTAAGCAGTTGGGAAGGCAGTTAGAAGAAATCCGGGAAAACGGAGCAGAGTATGTACATATCGATGTGATGGACGGCAAATTTGTTCCGAGCATTTCTTTTGGAATGCCGGTGATCAAATCCATCCGCCCGGCAACAGACAAAGTTTTTGATGTGCATCTGATGATCGAAGAGCCGATCCGCTATCTGAAGGAGTTTAAGGAAAGCGGAGCCGATATCATTACGGTTCATTATGAGGCTTGCGGGGATGTTGCAGCAACCCTTCAGGGAATCCGCGATCTTGGACTGAAAAGCGGGCTTTCCATTAAACCGAAAACGGAAGTGGATGTAGTGAAAGAATTCCTTCCGCTTTGTGATATGATCCTGCTGATGAGTGTGGAACCGGGCTTTGGAGGACAGAAATTTATTGATGGCTCCCTGGAACGTGCCGGGGAACTGAGAAAAATCATTAATGCATCCGGACTTCCGATCAATCTGGAAATTGATGGAGGGATCACACTGGGTAATGTTGCCGATGTATTGGATGCAGGCGTGAATGTCATTGTTGCAGGAAGTGCCGTATTCAAGGATCCTGCAGAAAACACAAAACAGTTTATGGAGATACTAAATGGGCGAAATTAAAAAGATTGCCGTTTTAACGAGCGGCGGAGATGCACCTGGCATGAATGCGGCTATCCGCAGTGTCGTGCGTGCCGGTATCAAAGAAGGATACGAAGTATATGGTGTGCAGAGAGGCTATCACGGGCTTTTACGCGGGGAACTGGAGCAGATGAATACCCGTGATGTTTCCGAGATCCTGCAAAGAGGCGGGACGATGCTTCATACAGCCCGTTCTAAGGAATTCACAGAAGAGGCAGGACAACAGAAGGCAAAAGAGATCCTGGAAGTATTCGGCATCGATGCGCTGATCGTGATTGGCGGTGATGGATCTTTCCGCGGAGCAAGAGATCTGAGCAAGCTTGGAGTCCCGGTCATAGGGATACCGGCTACGATCGATAATGATGTGGCTTGCAGTGATTTCAGCATTGGATTTGATACCGCTGTTAATACTGGCCTTGCAGCAATTGACCGTATTCGGGAGACAGCATCTTCTCATGAGAGATGTTCTGTGATCGAAGTGATGGGAAGAAATGCAGGTTTTATCGCAATGGAAGTAGGGATCGGCTGTGGAGCAGAATGCGTCCTGATCCCGGAAGTTGCATTTGATTTAGAAAAAGATGTCTGCCAGCAGCTTTTAAAAGGCAGGAATATGGGGAAACATCACTTTATCGTAGTTCTTGCAGAAGGCGCCGGAAGCGCCGTGGAAATGGCAAAAACGATAGAAGAGATTACAGAAATTGAAACCCGCGCTACGGTTCTCGGATATGTACAAAGAGGAGGAAGCCCATCTGCCTTTGATCGTATGATTGCCTCTCTAATGGGGATCCGAGCCGTGGAATGTATAGCGCAGGGAAGATTTAACCGTGTGGTCATAGACCGGGAAGGAAGGATCCAGGATATAGATCTGGAGGAAGGGCTGTCTATGAAAAAAACCATTTATCCGGGCAGCCTTGGAGCAGTTGACACACTATTCTGATACAAATATGAATTTACACGACTTTTATTATGATTTACCGAAGGAACTGATCGCGCAGGATCCGCTGACAGATCGCGCATCCTCCCGTTTGTTAGTGATGGACAGAAAGAGCGGGGAGTTCTCGCACGATGTCTTTCGAAATATTACGCATTACCTGAAAAAAGGAGATTGTCTGGTCCTGAACGATACCAAAGTGATTCCGGCCAGATTATTTGGTACACGCTGTGATACAAACGCCTTGATAGAGATCCTTCTTCTGACACGGAAAAGTGATACGGATTGGGAATGCTTAGTTAAACCGGGAAAGAAAGCACGCACAGGGTGCAGACTTTCTTTTGGGAACGGAGAACTGTTCGGGACGATTATTGATGTTTTAGAAGACGGAAACAGGATCATCCATTTTGAATTTGACGGTATTTTTGAAGAGATCCTGGATCGTTTGGGACAGATGCCGCTTCCTCCATATATCACGCATACGCTGCAAGACAAAGACCGTTACCAGACTGTTTATGCGGTTCATACCGGCAGTGCAGCAGCACCAACAGCGGGCCTGCATTTTACAAAAGAACTGCTGCAGGAAATAGAAGAGAAGGGCATTAAGATCGCTAAGGTGACTCTTCATGTCGGGCTGGGTACGTTCCGTCCGGTAAAAGAAGAAAATATCCTGGATCACCATATGCACTCGGAATACTATACAGTTACAGAGGAAACCGCACAGCTGATCAATCAGACCCGCGCAGAGGGCGGGCGAATCATCTGTGTTGGAACCACTTCTACCAGAACTCTGGAGTCAGTCGCAGCAGAAGACGGTACAATGAAGGCTGCATCCGGCTGGACTGATATATTCATTTATCCTGGCTACCGCTTTAAAGTTACGGATGGCCTGATCACTAATTTCCACCTGCCGGAGTCTACACTGGTCATGCTGGTCAGTGCCTTTTCTACAAGGGAGAATATCCTACGTGCTTATCAGGCCGCTATTGATGAAAAATACCGTTTTTTCAGCTTTGGCGACGCAATGTTTATAATCTGAAAAACCCCTTTATGTTTTCTTGTGCAATAAGAATGATAGTGGTACAATTTACATTAGTTTTTTGTGCCCTTTTATAAGAGAGAAAAGGAGGAAAGATTATGTTTTTTGATGATAAGATCTGGATGGCAAAGAACGAAGAAAAAGTCAGCCTGCTGCTGAGAATGGCTAACCGGCACGGGCTTGTCACTGGCGCCACCGGAACCGGAAAAACGATCACCGTCAAAGTCATGGCAGAAAGCTTTTCTGACGCAGGTGTATCAGTCTTTCTCTCCGATATCAAAGGGGACTTGACCGGTATGAGTCAGCCAGGCATTAATACAGAAGATATGCAGAAGCGTATCGAAAAATTTGGTCTGGATGAAGCCGGATGGGAATATAAAGGTTATCCAACCACATACTGGGATGTATTTGCACAAAAGGGAATCCCAGTGCGGGCAACCATTTCAGAGATGGGTCCGATGCTGTTATCCCGTCTGATGGGACTTTCTGATGTGCAGGAAGCGGTCCTGAGCGTAATCTTTAAAATCGCGGATGATCAGGGTCTATTGATACTGGACCTGAAAGATCTGCGTACCGTTGTGCAGGCGGTCGGAGACCATGCAGCAGATTATAAAACATCTTACGGAAATATCACGACTGCCAGTATCGGCGCTATTCAAAGAGGCCTTTTAAAACTGGAGTCACAGGGAGCAGATAAGTTCTTTGGAGAGCCTGCATTAGATATCATGGACTGGATCCGTACAGATGAGAACGGAAGAGGCATGATCAATGTGCTTAACTGTGAAGATCTTTTCCAGAATCCGGATCTGTATGCTGCATTCCTTCTGTGGATGTTATCAGAATTATATGAGACTCTGCCGGAAGTAGGTGATGCCGATAAGCCGAAGATCGTTTTCTTCTTTGATGAGGCGCATCTGCTTTTCAACATTGACTCTAAAGAATTACAGGATAAAGTTGTACAGGTGGTCAAACTGGTCCGGTCCAAAGGTGTTGGAGTATACTTCATCAGTCAAAGCCCGACGGATATCCCGAACCAGGTGCTTGCACAGTTAGGCAATAAAGTTCAGCATGCACTCCGGGCATATACCCCGGCAGATCAGAAAGCTGTCCGCGCAGCGGCACAGAGTTTTGTGGTCAATCCGGAATTCAAAACGGAAGAAGCGATCACACAGCTTGGAACCGGTGAGGCACTGGTTTCCTTCCTGGATGAAAAAGGTGCTCCAAGTATGGTGCAGAGAGCTAAAATTCTCCCACCGCAAAGCCAGATGGGAATCATTGATGCGAATCTGCTCAGTGAGCTGATCGCTTCCAGTGATATGTTTGAAAAGTATTTCCGCACGGTAGATAGAGAATCTGCTTATGAATTGCTGACAGGTAAGGTTGCAGCAAGCTCACATGCAGCTGCTCCGCAGGTCACCCCGCAGCCGGCTCCTTCTGAAGGACCATGGGACTGTGCATGCGGACAGACGGGCAACACCGGACTTTTCTGTCAGAATTGCGGAAAACCACGTGCGCAGGGATTTGCACCGGGAACGGCTCCGCAGGCAGCAGGTGCTTCAGACACTTCTCAAGATGGCCCATCTTTGATCCGGTCGATCCAGGAAGAAAAGGAAGCAGCGGAAGAAGCTGCCCGTCAGGCAGAAGCTACTCTTGTAGAACGTGAAAGGCAAGAGCGTGAAAAAGAGGCTGAGCCGAAACTGACAAAAGAAGAACTGGCTCAGATCCGCAGGGAAGAAAGAGAAAACCTCAAAGAAGAAGAGCGCAAGAGGAAAGAAAAAGAAAAACGGAAAAAAGAACTCAGCAAAGCTGCTTCCAGCGTTTTGACATCTGCCGGAAAGACAGCAGCCAATAAATTAGTCAGAGGTATCTTAGGCAATTTAATGAAATAAAAATAGAAGCAGAGAGGCAAATAAGAATGAAAGCAGTTTACAATCACAAAGAAATCGAAAAGAAATGGCATGACATTTGGGAAGAACACCCGGTCAACGTGGATGATGGCAAAAAAGAAAAATACTATTGCCTGGATATGTTCCCATATCCATCCGGATCCGGTCTGCATGTCGGACATTGGAGAGGCTACGTGATCAGTGATGTCTGGAGCCGTTACAAACTGATGCAGGGTTATTATCTGATCCATCCGATGGGATGGGATGCTTTCGGCCTGCCTGCTGAAAACTATGCAATCAAAATGGGGATCCATCCGGCCATTACAACGGCTGAAAATATCGCTAATATCAAACGACAGATGAAACAGATCGCTGCAATCTATGACTGGGACAGAGAAGTCAATACGACTGATCCGGATTTCTACAAATGGACACAGTGGATCTTTGTTCAGATGTTTAAAAACGGGCTTGCTTATGAGAAAGAGATGCCGATCAACTGGTGTCCGAACTGTAAGACTGGTCTGGCCAATGAAGAAGTCGTTAACGGCAAATGCGAGAGATGCGGTGCCGAGGTGACAAAGAAAAACCTGAAACAGTGGATGTTAAAGATCACTGCTTATGCAGACAGACTCTTAGAAGACCTGAAAACACTGGACTGGCCGGAGAAAGTTATCAAGATGCAGACGGAATGGATCGGCCGTTCTTATGGTGCGGAAATTGAATTCCCGATCGAAGGGACCGACCGCAAGATCACGGTTTATACCACAAGACCGGATACCCTTTACGGAGCCACCTTTATGGTTCTGGCACCGGAATACGAAGGCGCATCGCAGTTAGCCACACCAGATCATCAGAAAGAAGTAGATGATTATATCTATCAGACATCTATGAAATCTTCGGTTGACCGTCTGCAGGATAAGGAAAAGACCGGTGTCTTTACAGGCAGTTATGCGATCAACCCGTTAAACAATGAAAAGGTCCCAATCTGGCTGGCAGATTATGTATTAGCAGATTATGGAACCGGCGCCATCATGTGTGTTCCAGCTCATGATGACAGAGACTTTGAATTTGCAAAGAAATTTGACCTTCCGATCATCCAGGTGATCAGTCCGGATGGAAAGGAGAATGAGAATCTGGAAGAAGCATATATCGGAACAGGTATTGTGATCAATTCCGGAGAGTGGAACGGAAGAAATTCCGATGAACTGAAAAAGAGTGCACCGGATGAGATCGAGCAGAGAGGAATTGGCAAGAAAAAGACAAATTATAAACTGCGTGACTGGGTCTTCTCCCGTCAGCGTTACTGGGGTGAGCCAATCCCGATCGTACATTGCCCGGATTGCGGATGTGTTCCGGTACCGGAAGAAGAACTTCCGCTGCTTTTGCCGGAAGTGGAAAAATATGAGCCGACTGGAACAGGTGAATCACCGCTGGCAGCTATTGAAGATTGGGTCAATACCACTTGTCCGGTCTGCGGTAAACCTGCAAGAAGAGAGACAAATACCATGCCGCAGTGGGCAGGGTCTTCCTGGTATTTCCTGCGTTATGTAGATCCGCATAATAAAGAAAAACTAGTGGATAGAGAAAAGGCAGACAAGTATCTTCCTGTCGATATGTATATCGGCGGTGTAGAACATGCAGTCCTTCATCTTCTGTATTCCAGGTTCTATACCAAGTTCCTGAAGGATATCAATGTATTGGATTTCGATGAGCCGTTTACCAAATTGTTCAATCAGGGCATGATCACCGGCAAGAATGGTATCAAAATGAGCAAATCCAAGGGAAATGTTGTGTCGCCGGACGATCTGGTCAGAGACTATGGCTGTGATTCCCTTAGGATGTATGAGCTCTTTGTAGGTCCGCCTGAATTAGACAGCGAATGGGATGAGAGAGGCATCGACGGTGTTTACCGGTTCTTAAGCCGTTTCTATAACCTGGCAAATACCAGCCTGGAAGCAAATGTTGCCCCGACTCTTGAGATGATCAAGTTACGCCATAAACTGATCCGTGATATTACGCGCAGACTGGAAAGCTTCAGCCTGAATACTGTCATCAGCGGCTTCATGGAATACAATAATAAACTGAATGATATGGCCAAGACGACAGGCGGTATAGACCGGGAGACTATGGAAAGTTTCATCCGTCTTCTGGCTCCGTTTGCTCCGCATGTTGCGGAAGAAATGTGGCAGGCATATGGCCATGAAGAGAGCGTCTTTGATCCGAAATTCGGCTGGCCTGAATATGACGAGGCACTCTGTAAAGATGATGAAATTGAAATCGGTGTACAGGTGAATGGAAAAGTCCGTGCAACCATCCTGGTGCCGGTAGATGCTGATCAGGAAAGCGCCCTTGCAAAAGCAAAAGAAGCACTGGGCGATAAACTGAGCGGCAGCATCGTAAAAGAAATCTATGTTCCTGGAAGGATCGTTAATATCGTAGTAAAATGATACCCATACAGATCGCTATCATTGTTATCCTGATCGTATTATCTGCGCTTTTTTCTTCGTCGGAAACAGCATTGACGACAATCACCCCTCATCGACTCAGAAGTCTGGTCGATGAGGAGGTTTCGCATGCGAAAGTTTTGGAAAAGATACTGGGGCAGAAAGACAAAATGCTCAGTGTCATCCTGATCTGCAATAACATCGTGAACCTGACGGCTTCGGCTATGGCAACAGTTGTTGTCCAGAAACTGTTTGGCAACAGAGCAGTCAGTATCGGGACCGGGGTGTTAACCCTTCTGGTTCTGATATTCGGAGAGATCGTTCCGAAGACCATGGCAACCAAAAGAGCTGAAAAAATGGGATTGGCAGTTGCACCTGTGATTCATGTGCTGATGATCGTTTTTACTCCGCTTACAGTCGCCATCAATTTTCTCGCCAAGGGTGTTCTTTTCCTTTTTGGCATCAAATCTGATAAGAAAACGGAGTCGTATACGGAAAATGAGATCCGTTCTATTGTGGAAGTCAGCCATGAGGAAGGTGTGACGACCAGCGATGAGAAAGAGATTATTAACAACGTATTCGATTTTACAGATACGACAGTAAAAGAAATCATGGTGCCGCGCATCAATGTTGTCTCTATTCACATCAACAGTACCTATGAAGAGATCATGGAAATCTTCCGGGAGGAAATGTTTACCAGATATCCGGTCTATGATGAGGATGGAGAACATTTTGCAGGTCTTATCAATGTCAAGGATCTGATCCTGCTGGAAGACAGAGAAAAACAGGACTTTCACGTAAAAGATATTTTAAGAGATATTTCCTATACCTATGAAGGAAGACATCTTTCGGAACTGTTCCGTGAGATGAAAAAGAAAAGTGAAAGCTTTATGGCTGTTTTGGATGAATATGGTGATCTAAGCGGTATTGTGACCATCGAAGATATCCTGGAAGAGCTGGTTGGAGATATCAGGGACGAGTATGACGAAGATGAAGAACTGGAGATCATTCAACTCTCGGATCATCAGTACGAAGTACAGGGTTATTTAAGCCTGGATGATGTCAACGAAAAAATCGGAACAGATTTTGAATCGGAAGATTATGATTCGATCGGCGGCCTTTTAATCGAGCATTTGGAACGACTTCCGGAAATTGGTGATTCTGTACAGGTTGGAAACTGTACGTTGACAGCAAAAGATGTTGATAAAAATGTGATCAAATTAGTGGATATTACACTTCATGAATCAGGACTTAACTAAAAAACTTCAAATTGGTCTTACCTCCGAGGAAGTCCGCTCTTTAACGGAGCAGGGATTTGTCAACGGAGATCTGAATGTCAAAACAAAGACATATAAACAGATTATTAAAGATAATCTGTTATCTCTCTTTAATCTGGTTAATACCATTCTGGCAGTCTGCATTGCGGTCGTAGGATCCTGGAAGAACGGTCTGTTTTTCCTTGTTGTGATCTGGAACTTTCTGACAGGATGCGTGCAGGAGATCCGTGCAAAGAGAACAATCGATAAATTATCTCTCCTATCTGCTCCAAAGGCGCATGTCCTGAGGGATGGCGAGATTCAGGATATTCAGGTTAAGGATATCCTTCTGGGCGATATCACGCAGCTGAAGCAGGGAAATCAGATCTGTGCAGATGCTGTAATCCTGGATGGAGAATGTCAGGTGAATGAGAGCCTCATCACCGGAGAAAGCACTCCGATCGACAAAAAGATTGGAGATCACCTCCTGTCCGGCAGTTATGTCATTTCCGGTAAAGTAATGGCCGAAGTGGAGCATATCGGAGCCGATAACTATGTTAACCAGATCACACTTGGCGCGAAGTATTATAAGAAGTCCAATTCGGTGATCATGAAATCTGTGAAAACGATTGTTAAGACGATTGCCATCGCGATCCTCCCACTTGCCGGTCTGTTTGTCTGGAACAACTTTTTCCGTGTAGAGCAGAGTTTTACAGAAGCTATGGTCCGCACCGTTGCGGCAATCTCTGCCATGATACCTGGAGGCATGGTCCTTTTGGTCAGTATTGCATTGGCCGTGAGTGTTGTCCGCCTTTCCCGTCATCATACCCTGGTGCAGGATCTTTATTGCGTGGAGAACCTGGCAAGAGTAGATGTGCTTTGTCTGGATAAAACAGGTACGATCACAGAAGGTAATATGACGGTAGAAAGCCTGATCCCGGTATCAGAAGGTAGTGAACAAGAACTCCGGGAGTCAGTCAGACTGTTTGCACAGTCGATGGACGATGAAAACACGACTGTGGATTCTGTCAGGGATTATTTCGGATTGAAAAAAGAGGAGCTTTCCCCAGATCCTTCCATGGTGACGATCCCGTTTTCCTCAGATAAAAAATGGAGTCTTCTATATGTACCGAATGAAGGTTCCTATATTATGGGAGCACCAGAATTTGTCATCCCGGATACGTTTGAGCAGTATCAGGATGAGATCAACCAGTATACTGGACTTGCTAAAAGAGTCGTCCTGTTTGCCAAAAGCTCTCATATGCCTTGCACGAAAGATGGAGAAGAGTCGCTGGAGGGCAAAGACCTTCCATCAGTAATACAGCCGCTTGGTTTTATCGTAATAGGGGATAAGATCCGTAGTGATGCGAAAGAGATCCTGGAATACTTCCGTCAGCAGGATGTTACGATCAAAGTTATTTCCGGTGACGATCCGGTCACCGTTTCTTCCGTTGCAAAGGAAGCAGGCCTGGCAGGAGCGGAAAAATATATCGATGCGACAGAACTGACTTCCGCAGAAGACATTGAAAAAGCGGTGGAAGAGACTACCATTTTTGGACGCGTTACGCCTTATCAGAAATTGGAGATCGTTAAGGCTCTGAAAGCACATGGGCATACGGTTGCCATGACCGGCGATGGAGCCAATGATGTGCTTGCCCTGAAAGAGGCAGATTGTTCTATAGCAATGCAGAGCGGAAGCGATGCGGCAAGAAATGTATCCAATATGGTCTTGATGGATTCCAATTTTGCTTCGCTGCCGCTGGTTCTTGCAGAAGGCAGAAAAGCAATCAATAATCTGCAGAGATCTTCTTCCCTTTATTTAACTAAGACGGTATATGCTTTTATTATGGCAATCGTTTTTGTCTTTTTAACAACGGTAAAATATCCGTTTGAGAATATTCAGATCACGTTGATCGGATCCACCTCGATCGGACTTCCATCTTTCTTCCTTGCTCTGGAGCCAAGCAAGGAGAGAATTAAGGGTAATTTTATCCGGAATGTATTTCAGATCGCGCTTCCATCCGGTATTTTAATGTTCCTGGCCATCATTACCGTGACCCTGTATTCCGGAAATGTGCTGATGGCAAGTGCGGCGCAGACATCAACCCTGGCAACTTATACGGCACTTGCGGTTGGTCTTATGGTAGCGTTTAATATTTCCGGAAAGATCAATCGATGGAAAACGTGTATGATCATTGGTCTGATCCTGGAAGGACTGGCACTGATCCTGCTTTTCCCGAATTTGTTCTCTCTGGTGCCGCTGAATACATCCCTGTGGATCCTGATGGCAGTTGTCAGCGTCATCTTCTTCCTGATCCATGGTCTGATCTTCCGTATCATTGCACCAAGGCTGGCAGAAAAACAAAAAGCCCGCTCCTCAATTTAGAACGGGCTATGCAAAAGTATCAATTGATTAATCAAAATGTAATTCCCGGATGACGCGGGCTGGATTTCCGGCTACGATGACGTTGTCCGGGACATCTTTTGTTACGACAGAGCCGGCAGCTACGATCACGTTCTTTCCGATCGTTACACCAGAGAGGATCGTGACACCTCCGCCTACCCAGACGTTTTCTTTCAGAACGATCGGCTTTCCGGATACAAAGCCTTCGTTTCGGCGGACAGGATCGAATGGATGACTAACGGTATACATGCCGGTCATAGGACCGATAAAGCAGTTATCACCGATCGTGATCGGGGCTGCATCCAGAAAGACACAGTTATAATTGATCAAAACGCTGTTTCCGATATGGATGTTGAAACCAAAATCACATTGAATCGGTGGTTTCAGACAAAGATCATCTCCGACAGACCCGAAGAGCTCTTTTGCAGCAGTAAGCAGCTGCTCCTGATCCTCCACAGGGACCGCGTTTAATTTTTGGGCAAGAGCTCTTGCACTCAGTTTAGCTGCAGAGATTTCTTCATCCCTGTTCTGGAATTCTTCTCCATTTTTCAGTTTATCCATCTCAGTCATGATGTTTCTCCCTCATTTCTACAATTTTATACAACATAATCGTTTTAAAGGGAAAAGTCAATTTGACAATTCGCTTTATACATTGTAAAATGCGCAAAATGCGCAAATGAACAGGCCGAAGTACTATTTGGAGCCGGGTCATCTTTGACAGTGGACACCCACGGGACAGCGTTAATACTGTTCACCGGGTGTTTTTATTTAACTTCTTTTACATCCGGTGAAAAACTGGAGGTATCGACTTTGAATCAAAACCCATCAACGACTATTTCTGCGAAAGACGCACAGAAAATTGCGACAAGGGTATCCCTTGTCAGCGTGGTTGGCAATATTATTTTGACAGCATTCAAATTTTTTGCCGGCATATTTGCACATTCCCAGGTCATGATCTCTGATGCTGTTCATTCTGCTTCAGATGTCATCAGTTCACTGATCGTAATTGTTGGCGTAAAGATTTCCGGCAGAGACGCGGATGATGATCACCCATATGGACACGAACGGTTTGAATGTGTTGCAGCAGTGATCCTTGCTGCTATCCTGGTAATTGTTGGCGGATCGATCGGGATCAAGGCAGTGAAAAGCATTATAGACGGAAGCTACAAGGAAATGGTGCTCCCAGGTATGCTGGCGCTGATTGCTTCTATCGTTTCCATTGTCGCAAAATTTGCGATGTTTCTTTATACCCAGATTCATGCAAAACGAATCAACTCTACGGCACTTAAGGCAGAGGCCTGGCATCATTTAAGCGATTCTTTGTCTTCGGTCGGTGCATTGATCGGTATCGCAGGTGCCCGTCTTGGCGCACCAATTTTAGAGCCGATCGCCAGCATCGTGATCTGCCTTTTGATCCTGAAAGCAGCATTTGATATTTTCCGTTCTGCCATTGATCAAATGGTAGATAAATCCTGCAGCGCAGAAACAGAACAGAAAATCCGTGATTGTGTCATGCAGCAGGAAGGTGTTATCTGCGTAGATATGCTGCAGACCAGAATGTTCGGGAACAGGATCTATGTAGACGTAGAGATTGGGGTTGACAAAAGCCTTACAATAGAGGAAGGACATGAAATTGCGGAGCAGGTGCATAATGCTCTGGAACTGAACTTTGCTTCTGTGAAACACGTTATGGTGCATGTGAATCCAGCCGGATAAAACTGCTTCCCGATATCTGCCCCTATAACAGGAAAGGCGGATTTTTGACATGAATCAAGGGACAACACGCCATACGATCAAATCTTGTATTGTTTTTCTGCTGCTTGCATCTTTCCTTTTGCTGCTGTCACAGCCGCAGATCACTCTGGCAGAAGATGAGGATCCGGTCATCGAGCAGGATCAGGATTTTGTCGCATATAATTCAGATAATTCAGATTCTTATATAACTTTTGCGCAGGAGGAGTCCTATCCGGATGAGAGGAACATCACGGTTCCGTTTTATTCCATGAAGGATATCCTGACGTGGCAGTTTCCTTATTCGGATCTTTTCTTTACTGTTGATTCCGGTGAGTTCCGGACAGAATTGGCTAAGGCATCAATAGGATTGGCCATATCTGCTTTTCGTAATAATGAACTCCCGATGGAAAACCAGAATAAAACTTATCTGGGGAAAGCAGGATTTTCCAATATCTACACTTTTGGATATGATCAGGAAACGGATGAAGATACGCTTTCTGGTGTGATCGCAATGAAAAAGATTGGGGATTTTACACTGATCGCAGCAGCTCCTTGCGGCCAGGGCTACAAAAAGGAATGGGCAAGTAATCTAAAGGTCGGAGATGTGGAGCGACATGTTGGGTTCAATGAGGCAGCCCAGATCCTGGAAGGATATATCAAAGACTATATAGAAGAATATCAGATCACCGGAGAAAAGAAGTTCTGGATCTCCGGGTTCTCCCGTGCAGCCGCTGTTTCTAATTTAACTGCTGCGGACATGATCGCTAGCGGAGAGTTCTCTGATGTTTATGCATATCTTTTCGGTGTTCCGCGGACAACAAGAGCACCTGTCAAATACAAGGGAATCTATAATATCTGCGGGGGATTTGATCCGGTCACGTGGTTTCCTTTGGAACAATGGGGGTTTGCCCGGTATGGTACCGATGTTTTCACACCTGTACAGGAAGTAAACAGTGATTATGTGGAATATGTGGCAGGAGCTGATCGGGTGAACCGGCTCATGCAGGGGTCCCCATTTATCAACAGCCCATATATTAATTATCAGCTGCATCTGATCGTGGAGTTTCTTGGGGCTTTATTCCCGACAAGTGCTGATTATGCAGAACAGTTTCAGGCGATCCTGATGGAGACATGGAAAGAGTTTAATCCAGATACGATGATCGAAATGGTCGCTTTAGCCTTGGATAAGCTGGACGATCTGGATAAACGGGAATCTTACGCGGTCGGCACGTTTGTAGAGTATTTGTCTTTGCTTGGAGCACAGCAGCTTCGGGGGAATCAGGAACTGATAGAAAGCGGCCAGTGGGATAAAAATGCAAGCATTGGTGTCAATTACATGCGGGAACATATGCCGTACACCTATGTGAACTGGCTGTTTTCTGAAAACGCACCGGAAAAACTGTTTAGCGTCCCGGCTTTTTACCGTAGGATCATCCTGGTAGGACCAATTGATGTTTATGTTTATCAGAACGAGGAATTGATTGGAAGCGTTGAGAGAAATGGGAAGATATCACAGGTCAACCAGTGGGAAGGCAATGAGGATTTATTCGTTTCTGAACTTTTTCTTCACCGCAGTAAGAACGAAACGAGTATCGTGCTGCCTATAGATAAGCAATACGATCTGGAGATCTATATGAACAGACCAGGCAGCCTGTTATATTATCAGGTTTTTGGAAGTCATGAACAGCTTTCTGCTCCGGATGGCATTATATACCAGAGTACTTTGAAGAAAGGATTGTATGGACTTACTTTTGATCCGTCCAAATTTGAACCATCAGACCTGACAGCGCATGAAGGCAAAATACTGGAGTCATATTCCTACCCATATGAATATAATCCGTTTGTAGTCATGGCAACGGAGCTGACGAATACCAAATCCATTACATTGGGGAGCTCTTTAACAATGGCATTTGGAATCGTTGTCTTTCTCTGTCTGCTGGGGCTTGTCAATCTGATCATTGCCATTGTACATGCGATCCGAAAGAAAAAAAGGCCGAGGCCATATTCGAATCTTTACGTCATCATTCCGCATTGCCTTTTGATCGCTCTGTTCGCATTGTTGACACAGTTCATGACATTGAACCTTGTTACGATCGGAATCATGAAAAGTGCATGTGCCGGATTGACGGTCTTTTGCATCTTTATGCTTGGGCTGAGGGGGCTGCTCCGTTGTATACGGGGAAGAGAAGAACGAGGATATCGCAGCCAGGCGAAAAAGAAAAAGATCATTGGTGTGATCTATCTGGCGTTTCTTGCCGGAGCCTGCGTACTTTCTTATATGTTTTATAAAGTCAGTCCGCTGGCATCCTATTCGACAGGAAAGGCGCTTCTTTATTACGGAATCACACTCCTGTTAACTGTTGGCAGTATCCTGTTGTTCCCTAACAGGCTTCCAAAAGAGAAGAAACAGGTTCAAGTCAGTACTTAAGCTTTTTTTCCAGGGAAGGAGAGTTCAGCTGTTATCTGCGGTTTTCCGGAAGAATCTTTGGAACCGGTTACTATAACAGCCCCATCTCCATCTTCAAAATGATAGGTCTCGGAGACTATTTCATCCGGGGCCTTTTCTTTTAATACTTTTTTGAAGTCGGCAAGGATTCCTGGAACGATCGCCAGGTAGATCCGCATGCCTTCCTTTGCACCATATCGTTTTATCAGTTGTTCCTTTAAATTGCTCTCTGCCATAAGGGCTCCTTTTTGCAATTATTTGTATTCCTGTATTTGATCCAGGATCTCATACAGATCCAGATATGGGATCTTCGTCTCTTTTACGTTATCTCCCAGCTCTAAAACGGGTTCTGTTCCGGCAAATGTGTTCCAACGCGGCAGACCGTCCCCATTTGGATCACCATTCTTAATAAAGTTGATCATGTAGCTGCTGACCATATCTGAAAGGGCACGGTCTTCTTCCGTGTACAGAGCAGAACCATCAGGAATATTATGGTAAAAATAGACTTCTTCTCCGCTGTGCCAGGAACCGAGCCGTCCGTTTTCTTTCGTGAAATGATACATATAACAAGGGATTTCATTTGCCACAGCTTCCCTGCCCAGACAGTAATGTCCATATGTAAAAAGAACTGCCGTATAGATATCGGCCCAGTTTCGCTTTGCCTCCGCATCTGTTTGTGCCGGGAATAAAGATAAGATCTGATCAGCATAAGGATCTTCAAAAGATGCACGGATCTTTTGTTCATAGTTTTTCATATTTGCAGGAGAGAAAATAATGAATGGAGCACCTTCTTCCCGGTTGAATCCCTGCAGCTGGGCCTCTTCGTTGTATATTCCTTTTTGATAAGACTCATACGGGATTTCCGGGAGCACAAAACCATCAATCGTGATGTGATGATGGATGGCCATTTCTCTTACGATTTTACCTGCAGGTAATGCACGAAGATCTTTCAGCGAATGGGCGTGAAGACGGTCCTTCATTTGTTCTGCGGTTTCATAGGCTTCGTCCAGAAGACGGAAAGAGTGCGCCGGCTTTGGAGCAGACACAGTAGAACTTTCCAGGATCACTCGTTTAAATAAACCTTTTGCTAACGGAGATGTACAAAGCGCACTGACACAGGCTGAACCGGCAGATTCCCCGGATATCGTGATATTCTCCGGGTCCCCACCGAAAGCTGCAATATTATCTTTCACCCATTGAAGTGCAAGGATCTGGTCCAGCAGGCCGTAATTGCCTGTGGTATGATTTGGAGATTCTTCTGCTAATGCAGGATCGGCATAAAACCCGAAGATGCCAAGACGGTAAGCCATGTTCACAACAATGATTCCTTTTCTGGCAAGACCTTCACCGCTGTAATCCTGGTACCACGGCTGTCCAGTCTGCAAAGAACCACCATGAATATAAACCAGGACAGGGAGAGCCTGATCGGTTTTTTGGGCAGGACGCCAGATATTCAGATACAGGGAATCCTCGCTGACAGGTTCCCTGTAATTGTCTTTCAAAGAAATATGGTAATCATGATAACCGATGATCTGAGCCAGGGAATTATAGATGGGCAGATTCTGCACCTGCATGGACATTGGGGCAAAATGATCTGCTTCCAGGATTCCTTCCCATGCATCTGCTGACTGCGGTTCTTTCCAGCGCAGATCACCAACTGGAGGCTTGGCATATGGAATGCCTGCAAAGACCTCTACCTCTTTGTCTTCTGTAACAACGCCTGTTAAATCTCCCTGCGTTACGTGAATCAGATCTGTTTTCGCAGGGTTTTTCGCCTGCACAGCCGGGATCAGACGGACAGGAGGCCAGGAAATCCAAAGCACAATGCCGCAAAGGATCAGAAGAGCAATCCATGAAAGGAAGCGGATGCCTTTACTCTTTTCTTTTAATTTTGTAGAGCGAAATACATAAAATGCGGCAAATACCAGAACCAGCAAGATCCATCCAAGGATCGTATGCTTGCCAAGTTCCAAAACGGCGAACAGGATCAACAATAAAAGGAAAAAAAGAATACGCCAAAGAATGCCGCGGGATCGTTTTTTTTCAGAGTTCGTTTTCATATAACATTATCCATTTCTCTTTTTCGTTACTATAGCATATTCCTGTTGAGAATACAGTAAAAAGAGCGATGCAAAAAAGGAGAAAGAATGTATAATATAATTGGGAGGAAATATGATATCCTGCAGAATGGTCACCGATCTGGATGAGCCGGAACTTCTGGTTTATCATGGTCTGAATGAAGCACAACTGAAACACTACTATGAGCCGCATGGAGGGCTTTTTATTTGTGAGAGTCCGAAAGTCATCCGACGGGCCTTGCAGGCAGGATATGAACCAGTATCTCTCCTTGTGGAAAATACACAAAAAATAAAAGAGAACCAGGATATTTTTACTAAATGCAAAGAGGTTCCGGTTTTTGAAGCGCCTAAGAAAACCTTGGAGAAGATAACGGGCTATTATTTGACAGATGGCATGCTTTGTGCCATGAAGAGAAAAGACCTTCTACCGGCTAAAACACTCTGTGAAAATGCATCCCGCATTGCGGTGTTGATGGACATTGAAAACCCAACGAATATCGGTTCTATTTTCCGTAACGCGGCGGCATTAAAAATGGATGCTGTTCTGCTGTCATCCGGCTGCAGTGACCCGTTATACCGCAGGGCTGCCCGCGTCAGTGTTGGTACTGTGTTTCAAATTCCGTGGACGTTCTTAAAGGAAGAAGAAAAGGTGCCGGCAGTTTTGACAGACATGGGGTATCAGACAGCTGCGCTTGCGTTATCTCCATCAGCGGAAGCAATTGATCATTCTTCTGCCCGGAAGGAAGAAAAACTGGCGATCCTTCTGGGGAATGAAGAACACGGATTGGCGCCGGATGTGATAAAAAACAGTGATCATACAGTCATTATTCCGATGACAGAAGGAGTGGATTCCTTAAATGTTGCGGCTGCAAGTGCGATCGCATTTTGGGAATTGAGAAAAAGATGAAAGATTTTCCTGCAAAAATTGATTTACATATGCATACAGTGATCTCGGACGGGACTGACCGACCGGAGGAAATCCTGGAAAAAGTGAAAACGGAAGGAATTGGATTCTTTTCCGTTACAGATCATGATGCCTTGAAAGGCGGGGCCGAAATATTAAACAAGAGACAGGCTGATGATCCTTCCTTTATCACTGGGGTTGAGTTCTCCTGCCGTGATGAAAAAGGAAAATATCACATTCTGGGTTATCATTATGACTTGGAGGGGGAGGCTATTAATGCGCTGATAAAAAGAGGTCACGGCTATCGTCTTGCAAAGACCAGAGGAAGAGTACAGCTTTTGGGCGAAATGTTTGGATTTTATTTTCCGGAAGAAGAGGTGGAGGCACTTCTTTCTTTGGATAATCCAGGGAAACCCCACATCGGAAATCTGATGGTCAAATATGGATTTGCAGAGTCGAAGGAACAGGCCATTAAGGAGTTTATTAACAAGACCCGTATCAAAACGACCTATATCCGGCCGGAAGAAGCAATTGAGGGAATCCTTAAAAGCGGAGGGATCCCTGTCCTGGCTCATCCGTCGTTCGGTGATGGGGAGCAGCTGATCCTCGGAGAGGAAATGGAAGAACGCCTGCGGAAGCTGATGGAATACGGTCTTGAGGGACTTGAAGCATTTTATTCCGGATTTACCCCAAAGCTTTCCGGAGAATTGCTGTCCTATGCAGATAAATATGACCTGCTTGTCACAGCCGGAAGTGATTATCACGGCAGTAATAAATTGGTCCGGTTAGGAGATACCGGACTGGAGAATACGAAGGACGGACCGAAAGGGCTTCTGCGTTTTCTGGAACGGTGTTTGTAGATGATAGAATCATGATTTAATCAGGATACATAATAAAAAAGAAAAATGTTTAAAAAAACCTGTATTTTTTTATTAATTGCGGCATCGCTTATAATTGCTGGCTGTTCGAAAGAGCAGGTCATGGATGGGCCGGATATGGTAGGAACACCGGAATACATACAGATCGATCAGGAGACCGCCAAAGAGATGATGGGGCGGGACGATGGCCACATTGTAATTGATGTCAGACGACAGGATGAATTTGACAGCGGACATATTCCTGGAGCTGTTTGTATCCCCAATGAAAGTATCGAAACAACTCCGCCTGTGCAGCTGAGTGATCCGGATCAAGTGATCCTTGTTTACTGCCGGAGCGGGCGCAGAAGCAAAGAAGCAGCTCAAAAGCTTGCAGACATGGGCTACCGGAACGTCTACGAGTTTGGCGGGATAATAGATTGGACCGGAGAAATAGTTACAGAAAGTCAGACGGAAAATAAGACTGAGGAAATTGATCAGGTGGCAGTATTAGTGATCAGAACAAACGATACAACATTCTATGCAGATCTGGAGGATAATTCTTCCGCTAAAGCTTTTATAGAGAAATTACGCAATGAAGAAGTTATAATAGATCTGCATGATTATGGAAACTTTGAGAAAGTCGGACCACTCCCTTGGGATCTTCCGAGAAATGATGAGACCATTACGACTCAGCCTGGAGATGTTATTCTGTATCAAGGCAGCCAGATAACAATATACTATGATGAAAATACATGGGATTTCACCAGGATTGCAAAGATTCCTGACATTACAAAAGATGAACTCCTGGAAGCATTTGGAGACGGCAATGTTTCCGTGACATTTTCAATTGAATGGAGAGAATAGCATTTATGGACTTGAATGAATTACTACAGCATTTTAATCGCAGAGATACGGTTGGCGAAGACCCGGAAGTGATCGAACTGATGCGTTATTACAGCCGACAGGCACAAAAGATCACGATGGAGATCAATACAAAATATCACGAGCCGGAAGAATTGGCAGAGTTGTTCTCCCAATTGATCGGCAAACCGGTAGGAGAAATGTTCGGATTGTTTCCACCTTTCTATACGGATTTTGGAAAGAATATCACAATTGGCAATCATGTATTCATAAATTCTGACTGTAAGTTTCAGGATCAGGGAGGAATAACGATTGATGACGGTGCGCTGATCGGACATGGCGTTGTACTTGCGACGTTAAATCATGACATGGATCCTGCTAAAAGGCAGCAGCTGCATCCTGCACCGATTCATATTGGAAAGTGTGTCTGGATCGGCGCGAATGCAACCGTTACCGGGGGAGTTACGATCGGAGATAATTCCATAGTGGCTGCAGGGGCAGTTGTTACGAAAGATGTTCCTGCCAATGTAGTTGTTGGCGGGGTACCGGCAAAGTTCATAAAAAAGATTGAAAGCGACTGAGAAAAAAAGACAGGAAACAAGCGTATGAACAAGAAAATCAAAAACATCATAGTGATACTTTTAATTGCAGAATTGATCATAGTGGCAGCATTTGGCGCTGCTGTCTATCTGCTGCAATCGAGGATCATCGCAAACAAGAAGGCGGAAGAACTCAGGTTTGCATTGGCTTGTTTTGACGAAAATGTTGCTGAAAGAAACGAGAACCTGGAGTATTTCGAATCCGAATATGACGCTATGTTTCTTTCTAAGGCAAAGCAGGCAGCTTTTTATATGGATCATCTGGGCGAAGAAGAAGCTGAAACAGCTGCGCTTCAAAATCTGGCCAATATCATAGAAGTGGACGAACTTCATGTCATATCAGCAGACGGAACAATCGCAGCAAGCAGTTGTACTCCAGCCATTCCACTTACAGCAGAGCACATTCATGCAGCTGGAAACAATTGTAAAGAGACGGTCGGAGATAAGAACTTCAGATCTTATGCAGCGCCGCTGAAAGATGGTAATTACATCTTGATGCGTTCGAATGCAGATGAGTTCGATGCAGAAATGGATGAGCTTTCAAGTGACATGCTGTTATATACATCCTCGCGGCTGGGCTTTAATGGCACGATTGCAGTCTTTGATGAAGAAGGCAGCATTTCTTATGCCAGCAAGCTGGATTATGTTTATGAGGGAGATAATATTTTTGAAAAAGGTCTCTCCAAAGATCATCT
Organism: Lachnospiraceae bacterium; assembly: GCA_017536965.1. Taxonomy (GTDB): domain Bacteria; phylum Bacillota; class Clostridia; order Lachnospirales; family Lachnospiraceae; genus RGIG5612. The sequence continues at coordinate 26,279 of JAFWCK010000067.1, forward strand.
CACGGAAAATACTCTTAAAAAATTAAAAATTGAAGGAAGCCAATACTTCATTAGCTTTAAATGGCTCGAGAATGAAAAGGTATGGCTGGCATTTGCAATTCCACAAAGCCGGATAAACAATCAAGTAACAGCTACGGTTATCATGCTTGTTTTTTGCTTCTTCTGCATTCTTTCTATTTTCAATATTTATCTTATCTTCCAATATAGTCAGAGCTTAAAAGACATCAACAGGGAAATCTCCCATGCTGCACAGAAGAAAGAACCGGTCGATATTAATTCTCTGATGCGCAGCCACGCAAAGAAACTTGGGAGAAAAGCAGGTGTTGTCGTTATTATCGGGACTGTCATTGCATTTCTGCTGGCAGTTTATCTGCAGAATATGAGCATGATCTCTATTGTTACCAGTGAGAATAATGACCATCTGCTCGATATTGATTTCCGTCTCGAATTCAGCTCGATGAATCATAATAAATTGATGTCATCTGCAAAGAAACTCTTGATCAACAAAGCCTTAACGGCAGCCTATATTATTGGAGAAGAACCGGACATTCGGAATACAGAAGACCTCGACGAACTGAATGCTGCGCTGGATAGTGAGTACATTGTTATTTTTGATCAAAGTGGAAAGGAAGTAGTTTCCAACGGACGGTTTGTTGGAATTGAAATCAGTGAAGAACCCGAAGATCCAAGCTACCAGCTCAGGAACCTGATGTACGGTAATACATATGTCTATACGGAACCTGTGACAGGAGAGTATTCCGGGGAAGTTCATCAGGATATTGGTGCAGCCATCAAGGCGGATGGGGAGGCAGACGGATTTGTTGTTATTTCCAATAATTACGAACGGCTTAATAAACTAAATGCAATTACCAATCCGCGTAGTGTATATGAGTCCATTAACCTGTTTACAGGCGTTCCGGTTGTTATAGATGCAGAAACGAAAGAGATCATTTTTGCGGACGGGGAACGAATTGAAGGAAAAGATGCCAGAAACTACGGCCTTAAAGAATCAGAAATAAGGGATCGGTTCAACGGATTTGTGACCTTTGTAGGAAGCCGCTATTTTGCGACATCTGAGCAGAGACAGGATGGAAGTCTTATCTATCTGTTTGTTCCTAAGCAGTTCATTGGTCGTGGATGTGTCCTTTTTGCACTCATTGTTTGTGCATTGATGCTGATCGGTCTGGTTTTGTGTGCCGCTATTAACCGCCTGCTTGTAGGGAAAAACCTCAAAAAACTGTTGCGAGGTTCCATACACGTTTCAAAGAAAGAAGACGAAGAAGACTCCTATCCTTATGTCGATGTGGTGATGCCGGATGGCTCCGTAAAGCGTGCAATATCGGTCCTTGGAAGATTATCGCTACGGGATGTTGATTGGGAAATCATGACACCGGAGCAGAAAACAGCTACCTTGTTAAGGGTCTTTGTCATGATACTGTCTCTTGCAGGCGTGGTGATATTACTATTCAAAAGCAGTATTCTTTTCCCGAACAACTCACTTTTACCATATATACTCAATATGGAATGGGAACGGAACGTTAATATTTTCTCACTCACGTACTGCGCATTCACAGTATGTGTGATATTAATGGTTGCTTTCATTCTGGCGAAAATACTGAACCGTCTTGCAATTATCGCCAACCCAAAAGGGGAGACGATCATTAGAATGCTGAAAAACCTTTTGAAATACATTTCAGTTATTGTCGGCGTTTTTCTGTGCCTTTCTTTTATAGGCGTTAAAGTTACCACACTTCTGGCAGGCGCCGGGCTGCTCACGCTGGTTATCGGCCTGGGAGCACAGTCACTGATCAGTGATGTTTTGAACGGTTTATTTATTATTTTTGAAAGCGATTTTCAGGTGGGCGACATCGTCACGATCGGTACTTTCCGGGGAACTGTTCAGGAAATCGGAATCCGTACGACCAAGATCATGAATGGCGGCGGTGATCTGAAGATCATCAGGAATTCTACCCTAAACGACATTCTGAATATGACCCGCCAGAATTCCAGATGCAGATGTGAAATAATGATCGAGTACAAAGAGGATCTGAACAAGACGATTGAAATCTTCAAAAATGAGTTTGATGTGATCAGAGCCAATGTACCGGAAATCGTGGAAGGCCCTGAGTTTGGAGGCGTTTCAGAACTATCTGATAACGGGGTCAAACTGCTGATCTTTGCTTATTGTAACGAGAAGGACAGATTTGCCTGCACCTTTGGAATCAACAGGGAACTGAAACTTATTTGCGAGAGAAACAATATTAATATTCCTTTCCCGCAGGTTGTTGTGCATGACGGAGATAAATAAGGATACTATTGAGCGGATTGGATCAGAATGCTATAATTTCTGAATATGTTACAGGGGACCAAAGATCCTGAAAATAAAGGAGATATAGATAAAAATGAAACTAGGTATCGTCGGGCTTCCGAATGTCGGAAAAAGTACGTTGTTTAATGCTTTGACCAAAGCTGGTGCAGAAAGTGCGAACTATCCATTCTGTACGATCGATTCCAATGTCGGGATCGCATTCGTTCCGGATAAGAGACTGCAGGTACTGGGAGAGTTTTATCATTCCCAGAAGATCACACCGGCTACTGTGGAATTTGTGGATATAGCGGGTCTTGTAAAAGGAGCATCCAAAGGAGAGGGATTGGGAAACCAGTTCCTTGCGAACATTAGGGAAGTAGATGCGATCGTACATGTTGTGCGCTGCTTTGAGGATGATAATGTTGTGCATGTGGATGGCAGCGTTGATCCGGTGAGAGACATCGAGACGATCAATCTGGAACTGATCTTTTCTGATATAGAAATACTGGAAAGAAGGATTGCCAAGACTGTCCGCGGTGCGCGTAATGATAAGGCGATGGCTGCAGAACTCCAGCTTCTGGAAAAGATCAAAGCGCATCTGGAGCAGGGAAAACTGGCCAAAACGCTGGAACTGGATGAAGAAGAAACAGAATTGATGAAAACGTTTAATCTTCTGACAGATAAACCAGTCATTTACGCAGCTAATGTCTCTGAAGATGATCTGGCGGATGACGGTGCCTCCAATGAAAATGTGCAGAGAGTACGCGAATACGCCAAAGAAGAAGGCTCAGAAGTATTTGTCGTATCCGCTAAGATGGAAGCAGAATTATCTGAACTGGATGATGAAGAAAAACAACTGTTTCTGGAGGATATGGGTCTTGCTGAATCCTGCCTGGATAAACTGATCAAGGCAAGTTATTCCATCCTTGGATTGACCAGCTTCCTGACTGCAGGCGAGAAAGAAGTCAGAGCCTGGACGATCACAAAAGGTATGAAAGCACCGCAGGCTGCTGGAAAGATCCACACGGATTTTGAAAAAGGTTTTATTAAAGCAGAAGTGGTGAATTACCATGATTTGATTGAGATTGGTTCCTACAGCGGCGCAAGAGAAAAGGGCTTGATCCGTATGGAAGGTAAAGACTATGTTGTGCAGGATGACGATATCATCCTGTTCCGGTTCAACGTATAAGGAGAGACTATGTTATTGGAATCATCTGGTGCAGCCAGCATTATTTTTCCGCATATCGGAATCAGCCTCGGGTATTTTCCAAACTCATTCAGTATTTTTGGTAAATTCACGATCGCCTTTTATGGTCTGATCATTGCGATCGGAATGGTCCTGGCGGTTGTGGTTTCCATGCGGGGAGCCAAAATATCACATCAGGACACAAATGACTATATCGATCTGGGTATTGCCGTGATCATTTTCGGTATCATCGGAGCCAGGATATATTATGTGTTATTTACCTTGGATTACTATCTGGCAAACCCGGCTGAGATCATCAATATCCGCGGCGGCGGCATGGCAATTTATGGCGGCGTGATCGGAGGCTTGATCGCTGGATTTATAGTTTGCAAAGTAAAGAAGATCCATTTCCTGCGGGCTTTCGATACGATCGCTCCGGGATTGGTCCTGGCTCAGGCAATCGGACGATGGGGGAACTTCTTTAACAGAGAGGCCTTTGGTGAATATACAGACTCGCTTTTTGCGATGCAGATCAAGTACGATGAAGTTGGCGGCGTGATCACAGATCTGATGCGAAAAAACATGGTGACAGTGGATGGCGTGCAGTATATTCAGGTTGCACCAACCTTCCTGTATGAAAGCGCGATCTGCCTGCTGATTTTCATTTTGATCATTATCTTCCGTCGTTTCCAACAGTATAACGGAGAAGTTTCTCTGTGGTATCTGGGATCTTATGCACTTGCACGCGCATGGATCGAAGGAATGCGGACAGATTCACTGATGCTCTGGAATACCAATATTGCTGTTTCCCAGCTCTTATCGGTGGCAGTTTTTGCCGGAGCTTTTGTTCTGTTGGTCATTAACAGAATTCGTCTGGCACGTAAGTCCTGGGTACCGGATTTTGAACTTGTACTGAGCCCCGGTGCCGTAGGAACAGTAGAGTATAATAAGAAACGCCTGGCTGAAAAGAAAGCAGCAAAAAATAAAAATGATTCCAGCTGGGAGACTTATACAGTAGAGAAAACAGAAGAGGATGAACCGGCTGCAGCAGATGAGCAGTCATCAGAACCAGATCAAGCGGCAGAAGTGCAGGAATCCGAAAAAGGGAAAGAAGAGGAAAAGTAATGGCACTGGAAAAAGCGAAAGCATATTTGGAGAAAAGAGGGTATGGCGACCGCGTCATGGTATTTGACGTATCCAGCGCCACAGTCGAACTTGCTGCAAAAGCTGTGGGAACAGAGCCGGAGAAGATTGCAAAATCCATGACGTTTAAGGTGAATGAAAAACCAGTCATGATCGTCTGTGCCGGTGATGCAAAAGTCAATAATCAGAAATTTAAAGAAACCTTTCATGTGAAAGCAAAGATGCTTTCCTTTGATGAAGTGCATGATTTTATCGGACACGATGTTGGAGGAGTCTGCCCATTTGGCATTAACGACGGGGTGGATGTCTATCTGGATGAATCTTTAAAACGATTCGAAGTTGTCTATCCTGCTTGCGGCAGTGATAATAGTGCAGTGAAGCTGTCCATTCCGGAACTGGAGGAAGTTTCCGGCTATCTGGGATGGGTAGATATCTGCAAACTTCCGGAGCAGGTGGCAGAATGATGAAAGAGAATCGTTTCCTTAGTTTCTTAATTATTACAATTATCTATATTCTGGCAACAGTGGTGGGTGTCCTTGTGTGGCACTTTCTTCCATTTGCTTATTGGCTGAATCTGCTGCTGGCGGATGTTACTGCAACCATTTTTGTCTTTATTTTCAGCTGCATTTTCCGGAATGCTTCCGTGTATGATCCATATTGGAGTGTGCAGCCGCCGGTGATCCTTACTTTATTTGCTTTGGGACAGGAACTGACTCTTGCAAAACTTCTTCTTTTAGGCGCCGTCTGGATCTGGGGGATCCGGCTGACCGGAAACTGGGCGTATACGTTCAAAAACCTGTCTTCACAGGACTGGAGATATACGCAATATGAGAAGAAAGCTGGGAAATGGTATCCTTTCATTAACCTGACAGGTATCCATTTGGTTCCGACCTTGATCGTATATGGCTGCATTTTGCCTGCAGTGATCGTTATGCGCAGTGATGTGGAGGGAAACATCGGGTCTGTATTGTTTTTCCTTTGCTCGGTAGGAGCGGTCCTGTTGGAGTTCCTTTCCGATAAAGAAATGCATCAGTTCCGCAGAATGAAAACAGGCTCTTTTATCCGGATCGGTCTTTGGAAGTATTCGAGACATCCAAATTATCTAGGTGAGATCTGTATGTGGTGGACGATTGGTCTGTCTGCGTGCTGCGTACTGCCTTTCCGCTGGTATTTTCTTGCCGGAGCTCTGGCAAATACCATTCTTTTCCTGACGGTCAGTATTCCTTTGGCCGATGGGAAGCAGTCGTTCAAACCGGGATTTGAGGAGTATAAAAGCGAGACGCGGATGCTTCTTCCTTTGGCTCGCTCCGCCAATGGTTCTGACGATGACCTTTCTTAATTGATTCGATGATGCCTTCGTAGAGAAGACAGTTTTCTTTGGCAATTCTTTCTTATTATTTGTCGTTTTCTGGCCGTTTGATCATGGCCTTTTTGACCGGCTTTGCTGCCGGCTGTCTGCTTGTAAAGTGGGCGGAGCAGCTGATAAGCCGCAAAAATTGGTCAAAGTCATTCTTTATTTCCCAAGTCATGGAGAAAGACAGACTGCAGGCATCTGTATTAATGGCATTTGGCTCCGGCATTTTGCTGCAGCGGACCCCCCCGGATTGGCATCTGCTGTTCTGCTGGCTGTTTTTCTGCATTTTATTTCTTTCCGGATATACAGATTACTGGGTTCGTATCATCCCAAATGAGGGGATCGTGACGGCGATGTTCCTCTGTGGTCCTTTTGACGTGAGCGATGGTAAAACGTTTTCAATGATCATTTTGGAATTTTTATTTGCAGTGCTGTTTTCTTCTGTCATTCTTTCGACTATTGTAATTCTGGAAAAATGGAAGAAAAGACAGATGCTCGGAAGAGGAGATATCAAGCTGCTTTTGGTTACGGCGTTATTTCTGGGTGTGGAGAAGACACTATATGTCTTGGCGCTGGCTTGCATATGTGGGTTGATGGTTTTTGCGATAAATGAAAAAATAGACAAAAGAAGACAGATCCCCTTTGGCCCATGCATTGCTTTTTCCGGCTTTTTGATGCTGCTGATATGAAGATCGCCGCGAAAAAAGTCAGAGTTTCTACATTGAAAATAACATAAAAAAAACTCTTGAAATTGATTGACACTTTCTTGTTATAGTGCTAATATAACAACAGATGTTAGCACTCTATTAATTTGAGTGCTAATAAAAAGAGAAACAGATCCGTCGGAAAAGGTGAAAAACATGGAACTGGACGAGAGAAAAAAGAAAATTCTGCAGGCAGTAATAAAGAATTATCTGGAGACCGGAGAACCAGTCGGTTCCAGGACGATCTCTAAGTACACGGATCTGAACCTGAGTTCCGCAACGATCCGGAACGAAATGGCAGATCTGGAAGAACTGGGATATATCTTCCAGCCGCATACATCCGCCGGAAGAATTCCAACGGATATGGGATACCGGCTTTATGTGGATGATATGTTATCCACAAGAGAAAAGGAACTGGATAAAAAAGACCGGAAACTGGATGATAAAGCAGAATCCTTAAAGACCATGCAGGAAATCATGGACAAGAGGGTCGACCGGATTGAAGAAGTCCTGAAGGATATGGCCAAAATGCTGGCCAATAATACTAACTACACCTCGCTGGTCAGCATGCCGCAGGCAAATAAAAATAAACTGAAATTTGTTCAGCTGACGCAGGTAGATGAAGGCAAACTTCTTTGTACCATTGTCCTGGAGGGAAATATCGTTAAGAACGAGATGATCCAGCTGGACAGAGAGATCGACCAGCAGACGCTGCTGAAATTAAATCTTCTGTTCAATAACACATTAAATGGCCTTTCCCTTCAGGAGATCAATTTTGATATGGCAGCCAATATGGCTGATCAATCCGGAGAACTTGGCGGACTTGTGTCGGATATCCTGAACGCCATTGTAGCAGCAATCGGAGCTGCAGATGGCATCGAGATCTTTACAAGCGGCGCGACGAATATTTTTAAATATCCGGAATTGAGCGGCAATGAAAACGCCAGCCGCCTGATTTCTACACTGGAAGAGAAAGATATGCTGACCAATCTTCTGACAGACAGTCTGGAGGAGATGGGAGAAAGCTCAACCGGGATTCAGATTTATATCGGTGAGGAAACTCCGGTCAATTCCATGAAGGACTGTTCTGTTGTGACTGCGACCTACGAATTTGAGGACGGTGTTTATGGAAAAATCGGAATCATCGGACCGAAGCGGATGGATTACGAAAAGGTCGTTGATGCGCTGAAAAATGTAACAGGCAGCCTGGATCAAAAATTCGGAAAAGGTAAAAAGAAATAGCAGAAAGGAAGGCTTGAATCGTGTCGAAAGAAAGAGACCTGAAATGGGCAAAAGAGGCAGCTGAAAAAATGGCAGAAGAAGCTGAAACAGTAGAAGAAGTACAGGAAGAAGCAGCAGAAGAGGCAGCAGAGGAAGTTTCCGAAGAAACAGCTGAAACGGAACAAGCGCCGGAAGAAGAAATTCCTGCGCCGGAAGCAACTGTGGACAAGGCACTTCTGGAAGCCAGAGAAAAATACCAGAGACTATTTGCGGAGTTTGATAATTACCGCAAGAGAACAGAAAAAGAAAAAAGCGCCCGGTACGATATGGGAGCTAAGCAGATGGTAGAGAAGATCCTGCCTGTCCTGGATAACTTTGAACTGGCACTGAAGAATGTTCCGGAAGAGGAAAAAGATTCCTCTTTTGTAGAAGGAATGGACAAGATTCATAAACTGTTCCTGAAGACCCTGGAAGATGCCGGAGTAAAACCAATTGAGGCAGAAGGCTGCGAATTCAATCCGGACTTTCACAATGCAGTGATGCATGTAGAGGATGAAACGGTCGGTGAAAACATCGTTGTACAGGAACTTCAAAAAGGGTACATGTACAAAGATTCCGTTGTCCGCTACAGCATGGTCAAAGTAGCTAATTAACAAAAAACCGCGCAGCCGCGCGTATCAATATATAAAAAACCGCAGGCCGCAAGGCCCACCGATAGGAGGAAAATAAAATGGCAAAGATTATAGGTATTGATTTAGGAACAACAAACTCATGTGTAGCAGTTATGGAAGGCGGTAAGCCGGTCGTAATCGCAAACGCAGAGGGCGTGCGTACAACCCCGTCTGTTGTTGCTTTTACAAAGAACGGCGAAAGATTAGTTGGTGAGCCGGCAAAACGGCAGGCTGTTACAAACTCTGACAATACGATCTCTTCTATCAAAAGAGAGATGGGATCTGATTTCAGAGTCACGATTGAAGGCAAAAGCTATTCACCGCAGGAGATCTCCGCAATGATCCTGCAGAAACTGAAAACAGATGCAGAAGCACATCTGGGCGAAACTGTAAATGAAGCTGTTATCACAGTTCCTGCATATTTTAATGATGCACAGAGACAGGCAACAAAAGATGCAGGTAAGATCGCAGGTCTGAAAGTTGATCGTATTATCAACGAGCCAACGGCAGCAGCCCTTGCATATGGTCTGGATAATGAAGCAGAGCAGAAGATCATGGTTTACGACCTTGGCGGTGGTACATTTGATGTTTCCATCATCGAGATCGGCGATGGCGTTATCGAAGTTCTTGCAACTGCAGGTAATAACCGTCTGGGCGGCGATGACTTTGATGAAAGAGTTACAAATTATCTGATCTCCCAGTTTAAGGCACAGGAAGGTATTGATCTTTCCACTGATAAGATGGCTCTTCAGAGACTGCGTGAGGCAGCTGAAAAAGCTAAGAAAGAACTTTCAAGCGCGACGACAACAAATATCAACTTACCGTTCATTACAGCAACGAATGAAGGCCCGAAACATCTGGATATGAACCTGACCAGAGCAAAATTTGATGAGCTGACACATGACCTGGTAGAAGCAACAGCAGGTCCGGTGCAGCAGGCATTAAGAGACGCCGGAATCACGGCTTCTGAACTTGGTAAAGTTCTTCTGGTTGGCGGATCAACACGTATGCCGTCTGTACAGGAGAAAGTAAAACAGCTGACAGGTCAGGAGCCAAGTAAGACATTGAACCCAGATGAGTGCGTTGCTATTGGCGCAGCAATCCAGGGCGGCAAACTTGCAGGTGATGCAGGTGCTGGTGATGTCCTTCTGCTGGATGTTACTCCGTTGTCACTGTCTATTGAGACCCTTGGCGGTGTTGCAACTAGACTGATCGAGAGAAATACCACGATCCCGACAAAGAAGAGCCAGGTATTCTCAACAGCAGCTGATAACCAGAGTGCAGTTGATATCCATGTTGTACAGGGTGAACGTGAATTTGCAAGAGATAATAAGACATTAGGACAGTTCCGTCTGGATGGTATTGCACCGGCTCCACGTGGAATTCCGCAGATCGAAGTTACCTTTGATATTGATGCCAATGGTATCGTCAATGTCAGCGCAAAAGATCTGGGCACTGGAAAAGAACAGCACATCACGATCACTTCCGGATCCGGCATGAGCGATGCAGAAATTGAAAAAGCAGTGAAAGAAGCAGCTGAATTTGAGGCACAGGACAGAGTGCGTAAAGAAGCAGTTGATACCAGAAACGAAGCAGATTCACTTGCAGTACAGGTAGAAAAAGCTTTGAAGGATGCTGGCGACAAGCTTGATCCGGCAGGAAAAGCAGAAGTAGAGTCAGACCTTAATACACTGAAGACTTTGATCGGAAATGATCCTTCTGTAGAATTAACACCGGAGCAGGTAAGCTCGATCAAAGCAGCTAAAGAAAAACTGCTTGCAAGTTCACAGCAGTTGTTCACCAAGATGTATGAGCAGGCACAGTCACAGGCAAATGCCGGAAATCAGGCAGGTCCGGATATGGGCAATGCAGGTTTCAACGGCGGTGCAAACTACAGCCAGCCTGAGCATGATCCAAATCCAAGCCCGGAAGGCGATGTAGTAGACGGAGATTATAAAGAGATCTAATCTAAAATGGCAGACAAAAGAGATTATTATGAGGTCCTTGGCGTTTCTAAAACAGCCACACAGGACGAAATAAAAAAAGCATATCGAAAATTAGCTAAGCAGTATCACCCGGATATGAATCCGGGTGATGCGCAGGCTGAAGCAAAGTTTAAGGAAGCTTCAGAAGCGTATGGCGTACTGAGCGACGAGACTAAGAGAAAACAGTATGATCAGTTTGGACATGCTGCGTTTGAACAGGGCGGCGCTGGCGCTGGCGGTTTCAATTATCAGGATATGAACGTGGATGATATCCTGCGCGGCTTCGGCTTTGGTGATATCTTCAGCGATCTGTTTGGCGGCGGCTTTTCCGGTGGAAGCGGTTTCTCCGGAGGTGGAAGGCGCACGCAGGCATATAATGGCCCGATGAAAGGCAGAAATGTCGGTACGACGGTTCGGATCAGTTTTGAAGAAGCGGTTTTTGGATGCGAAAAGAATATTGAGATCAATTTCAAAGAAGACTGTCCAACCTGTCATACGACTGGTGCAAAACCGGGCACGACTCCGGAAACCTGTACCACCTGTAAAGGAAATGGACAGGTCGTCAGAACCAGACAAAGCTTCTTTGGGACGATGCAGGAAGTTGGCGTGTGTCCGGACTGCGGTGGAACCGGAAAGATCATTCGTGAAAAATGTCCGGACTGCAGAGGAAATGGATATAAGACAAAGAAAAAGAAAATATCCGTAACCATTCCTGCAGGTATTGATTCTGGCCAGAGCATTCGAATCTCAGGAATGGGAGAACCAGGCGTAAATGGAGGCTCACGCGGTGACTTGCTAGTCGAAGTCATGGTAGCTCGGCACCCAATCTTCGCAAGAGACGGACTGAACCTTTATTCGACAGCATCCATTACCTTTACCGAAGCGGCACTGGGCGGAGATGTGAAGATCAAAACCATTGACGGCGATGTTCTGTTCCCAATCAAAGCAGGAACACAGACAGATACCCGCATCAGGTTGAAAGGCAAGGGCGTTCCGTCCCTGAGAGATAAAACAAAACGAGGTGACCAGTATACCACTCTGGTGGTTAAAGTCCCGGAAAAGATGAATGCACGGCAGAAAGAAGCACTCAAGGCTTTTGATGCTGTCATGTATCCGAAAAAATAATTGAAAAAGATTTATTCAAAAGTTAATACGATTCCAAAGGGACAGGCATCCGGACGATTGATCGACGGATGCCTTGCTTTGGAAGGCGGCGCATTCCGTGGCCTTTACACACAGGGCTTTCTGGATGCGCTGATGATTCAGGATATCAATCTTTCCTGCGTGATCGGTATTTCTGCCGGCGCTTTGAGCGGCGTCAATTATGTGTCCGGGCAGATTGGAAGATCCGGAAGGATCAACCTGACATACCGGCATGACAGTCGTTATGTCGGACTGAAGGCGCTTCTGCACAGCCACAGCCCTCTGGATATCAGTTTCCTGATCGAAGAACGTGGAATCATTAAGGAAAAGCTGGATGAAGAGCGCTTCTACCGTCCGCAGCAGCGGTTCATTGCGGTGACGACCAATGAATTGACCGGAGAGACAGTTTATTTTGAAAAAGGAAAATGTACCGATATCTTAAAAGCTGTTCAGGCCTCTGCGACCATGCCGATCATCTCGCCGCCGGTCATGATCGACGGCGTCCCGTACTTTGACGGCGGATGCTCCTGCAACTTCCCTTACCAGTGGGCGATGGAGCAGGGATATCGGAAGATCCTGGTCATCCGCACGCGGGAACTATCTTATCGCAAGGAAGTAAAGGAATCAAAATTGTCCCTGCGAATGTATCAAAAGTATCCGGCCTTTGCCAGAAAACTGGCTGACCGTGATTTCATCTATAATCAGGACTGCGATGATGTGGAACGTCTGCATAACGAAGGACGGCTCCTTCTGCTGGCACCATCGCAGCCTGTCACCGTGACCCGACTTGAGAAGGATATGGAAAAGCTGGGCGATCTATACTGGCTGGGCTATCAGGACTGCCTTGACCGGTTGGAAGAAATCAAAACGTATCTGAAGAAATGATCTGAGTGACCCATTCTGTGGGTTATTTAAATCAGGTCACTGAACGACGCAATCGAAGTGACCTGATGAGATAGTCTCCTGATTTAGGTCACTAAAAATCAGGACGAAATGTGACCCGTTTCAAAGGGGTCCTCCATTAGGTCACTTAAAATGATGAAAGTTTGTGACCTGTTCACTGGAAAGCTTAAATCAGGTCACGGGAAATACCGTTATTGAGTGACCTGCTGAGAGAGGTACCACAATTTAGGTCACGCAAAATGACAAAAAGGCGTGACCCACTGAGTGCAAGCCGCTATTTGGGTCACATAGATGAAGGAAAAAGCGTGACCTGTAGAACGGCATTGCCGGATCAGGTCACTTATTATCCGGGATAAAGTGACCTGTATGGAGGGGCTGGCTGACCGGGTCACTTGAGTTTGAAGGATTCTCTGGTGAAGAAACAAAAATCAGAAAAAAGACTAAAAAAGAGGTTGACAAGTTAGCATAAGGTAACTATAATAACGACATAAGTTAGCATAAGGTAACTTAAGACTGATTACATTTTTAGTACATACACGCCTTTCTTTTGTTTTACCTTAACGTTGTTTGAACCACCTCCTTTCTTTCTTGTTTGTTTTTTTGATTGTCTTTATTGAACCCGGTTCAAAACGGAAAGGTGCGCAGCCCCATCTGCATTACTGCGACCATACAGACTGTATTTGAAAACAAACCTCACTTAGTCTATACTGTCTTCAATAACAGCAAATGAAAGGCAAAGCGTGACAGTCAATGAAATACACCCAATACACGATAAAGACAACGACGAAGGACGCTGACCTGGTCAGCGTTCTTCTTATGGATGTCGGGATCTGCGATGTGCAGATTGAAAACAATGTACAGCTGACAGATGAAGAACTGAATCAGATGTATGCAGATTTTAAGAAGGAACTGCCGGAAGATGACGGCTCTTGTGATGTCATCTTTTACCGTGAGGAAGAAACTCCTCAAGAGGGACAGGCATTCCGCAGGAAGCTGTCAGATTTATTGAAAGAGGCCCCGGATATCTACAGTATCGATCCGGTTACATTCGAATGTAAAGAAACGGATTCTGCTGACTGGGAGAATAACTGGAAAGAGTATTTTAAACCATTTCGTGTAGATCAGATCCTTATCGCACCGACATGGGAAGCTATTCCGGATTCCATTGATGTTTTGGAAAACAAAGGAGGCGGCAATCAGGCAGAGGAATTGTCTGATCCGGAGATCATCATCCGTATTGATTCGGGCATGGCATTCGGAACGGGAACTCATGAGACGACAAGACTGTGTTTAAGAGGCCTGGCTCATTATAATAAGAAGGGTGATCGTGTTCTGGATCTGGGATGCGGAAGCGGCATACTTGGAATCGGATCTATTAAATTAGGGGCGTCCTCCGTAACTTCTGTAGATATCGATGAGCAGGCTGTTAAAGTTGCAATAGAAAATTATGAAGTGAATCAGATACCG
>JAFWCK010000068.1 GCA_017536965.1 Lachnospiraceae bacterium
AGGAAAATCAGGTTGCACCTTCAATGACTCCCAGACGCAGCAGGGCTTTATAGATGCCTTCATCGTTGTTAGAAGCGGTGACATTTGCAAATCTATCCTTCAGCTCTTCCGGCGCATTACCCATAAGGAAAGGAAGCGCGACCGTCTCAAGCATTTCGAGGTCGTTATAGTGATCCCCGAAAGCGAGAGTTTCTTCCATAGGGATATTCCACACACGGCAAAGCTCCGTCACACCGGTCCTTTTCGTAATGCCGCCCTGCATGATCTCAATCAGGATGTCTGAAGAGCGGGCGATGGACATGGAGGGAAAAGCATCCTTCATGGACTGCTCGATGTCGAGAATCTTATCGGGATTGCACATAAGCAGGATCTTCCCTACTTTGGCGGAAGGTGCGAGGGATGATGCGCTGCCTTCTACGGAATAAGCTTTAACGATATTTTCCTCACGCCTCACGCGGGGGTCACTGCGGTCTTTGACGATCCAGGTATCCATGGAATAAATGTTCCAGGTGCAGTCGAGCTGATTGCTCTCGATGAATCGGACCATCTCGGCGGCATCTTCACGACTGAATCCTTCAGAATACAGAACATTCTCATCTTCGTCCAGAATCAGGGCGCCGCTGTAGGAGATCATCGGGCAGGTGAAATTATTCTCCTCCAGAATCGGTCGGATTCCAGAGGGGCTTCTGGCGGAAATAATGACAAAGGGGATTCCTTTTTTCTTAAGTTCCCGGATTGCGTAAACAGTGCCCGGGAGGACCTTATGGTCGCTGTTTAGCAGTGTACCGTCGACATCGCTGAAAATAATTTTAGGTATCATGCAGCCTCCTCAAATCGTGAGTATGTCAGTGTGTCTGTTTTTATCAGTATAACATATGACACAGTCAGATACTTATAATTGTCAAATAAAGCTCGTTATATACAGGAAAAAGTGACAAAAATCATTGAAAATTGACCGGGATTTCCGCTGATTATCCTAAAGCTGATATTGATTCTTTGACAGGAGATGTGTATGCTTTTCTTAGAAGAATGTCTTCACAGAATTTACGCATCGCAGGCTTCTCCCCGTTTCCGGAGGAGATTTTTAGGATAATAAGCGGGAATCCCCGGTAATTCAATTGCCGGGTAGTTCACCGGAAGATGAAGGCGGATGACCTTATGAACAATTTCAGGGAGAATTGCGTCCGCGATCTAAAGCGGCTCTTTCATCTATTATATACACTGACCTACTTTGTCTCACTGGTCCCTCTGAAGATTTACGATATTTTACATGGAACAGAATTCTCGGGAATCGATAATTCAGAGGACAAAGAAGGGCGGTATACGTACTATCCTTCTCCGGTGTTCTCGTTTCCGCGCCTTCGGAGATATATCCGAAGAAATATGCAAAACGGAAGGGGAAGCTCAGTGCTGGATATTGGGTGCGGGAAGGGTTTCGTCCTTCTTTTTTTCAGCGGGCTCAGCTTCGACAAAGTGGCAGGGATTGAGTATGACGAGAAGCTGTGCCGCATTGCCAAAAGGAATCTGAGAAAAACTTCCGGGAAGGTAAAGGTATACAGGGCGGATGCGGCAGATTTTCCGCTGTATGATAATTTCGATACATTCTACCTGTACAACCCGTTTGACGAAAAGATACTTGAAAAATGCATCGATCAGATTCTGGCGTCTCTCAGGAAATGTCCGAGAAAGTTGACAGTATTTTACTGTAATCCTGTCTATGGGGACGTTCTGATGAATAAAGGGTTTAAGGAAGAAGCGCATTTTTATTACAAGACGACTATTTATACTTTGCGCGGGGAAGAATAAAGAATGAGTAAAGCGGGTTCCCGAAAAAGGAGGTTCAATAAAACACTTTTCTGCCTGTATCAGTCGACATCGGATGATCTGATGTTCTGGTGCTGGTTCGACGTACTCATACTAAGCATGAATTACGGATTTAGCATGACGCAGATCTCACTGCTCTTCTCCGTGTCTTTCTGGGCGGCTTTAGCCATGAAGCTGCCCGCGAACGCTCTGGCTAAGAAGCTTGGAGCAGCCCGCTGTGTTCTGCTCTCCGCCGCGCTGTTTCTTTCGGCCGCTCTTCTCCTGACTTTCGGCAGTACGTTCGCAGTGGCGGTTGTCGGTCAGAGCATCTATCTGGCCGCCGGAAGCTTTCAGGAAATGGCAACGGTGATTGCCAAAAAAGCAGCGGAGAGAGATCCTGCCCATGTAGACTATATGCAGCTCATGTCGACAACAGGGGTCATATTTTCCGTCATCAGCCTGATTGGGGCTGTCAGCATGAGCAGATTGTATGAGATAAATAAAAATCTGCCGATGTATATCTGCATCGGTTTCTGCCTGAACTCATGTGTTCTTGCTTATTTTATCAGTAAATATGATGAGGAGGACACAAAGGAAAGCCAGAGGACCCGGCGCGAGACGCTGCCGGGAATGAAAATGCGTTCCTTTGACAAAACGACGCTCAGCTGTCTCTTCCTGTCCGTACTGTTTATGGTGATTTTCTACGTGTCAGGGGATTATTTAAAAATAATGCTTGAAAACGATCTCTCCGCGGTGACAGACAGCGGCAGAACGGTGTTTCTTTTTTCCATGATCCTCCTTTTGAGCAGGATTGTTAAAATAGTGAGCAATCTCCTGCTATATGCCGGCAGAAACATAAAAATCGGGCAGGAGAGAGTGATTTCCTTTGTCGTGATCGGCGTTGTCCTGATTTCTTCTTTTGGAGTACTGAGCAAATGGGGAAGCGGATATTATGGCATTATACTGGCTGCTTCTGCTTTTCTGATACGGGTGATTGTTTTCGACCCGTTTCGCTTCAGCATATATGACTTCATGCTGAAGCGGCTGAAAGAAGATAAGATGATTGATGTTCTTTTTGTCCAGTCCACCGGGAGCGAAATTTCAAGAGCGGTCTTTTCAACAGTTTCGACAGTATTACTGAAGTATTATGGTATACACAGTGTCATGTTGATGCTGCTTATCATCAGCCTTATATTTGCAGCCGGGTATGTCGTTATTCGCAGACACCTGGTGCGGGCAAACGGCAATCATAAGTTCCTCAGATGGAAAAAGACGGAGATTGACGCGGCTGACAGTCTTACAGTGGCTGTGGCAGCGCTGCTTATGCATTACGGTGTTGTGGAAGACACCTCTTATACGCCGGAGAAGCTGGCAGAAAAGCTCACGTCTGTGGAAGATATAGATGCAGTAGACCGTGATATTCAGTTCAGCGGTTTTCATGAATATCAGGAGGAGACGCTGAGAAGACTTTTTTATGCCGGTCATCCCTGCGCGATCAGAACCGTTATAAAGGAAGGAGATCAGGACCACTGGCTGCCGGTCATGTATCTGGATGATGACGGGGGCGTCATATGGAATCCTTATTCCGGGGAGCGCTTTCTTGCGGAATTATATCAGATCAGGGAGATATGTTGTTTCACTGTTCTGTCTGATAAAGAAATTTTGCAGTCGTTTCTCTGAGACGAGGCATATACATTCGAAAAGCTTATGAGGTGGATATCTATGGTTGATAAGGTTCTGGAGGAAATCCGGCTAAACAGGGTCTGGGATCCCGACAGATGGGAGCGGATTAAAGCACAGGCGGAAAGACTGTCAGTGCATTACAGAGAAGTGATAGAGCAAAAAAGGCGGTCCGGAGATACGGTCATTCATTTTGCCGCATATGTGTCAAATGCCGCAATGTACGGGATGGATGGTGTGTTCCGCCTTATGCGGCAGAATCCGCTGCGCTGGGATCCCAAAGTCGTAATTGTTCCCGATGTATCCAGGGGATATCCGCATAAGAAGCAGACGTATCTTAGTGCCAGAGAGTATTTTACAGGCCTTTACGGGGCCGACGCGGTGCTGGATGGCTGGGATATTCAGACAGATAGCTGCACAGACCTGACGGACCGGTTCGATGTCATCTATTTTGCGGATCCGTATGACGCGATGGCGCCGGAGGTGCATTCTATCCGTTACGCTTCCACAAGAAATGTTCTGCCGGTCTATGTCAACTACGGGTATGATGTCGGATATTACACGATGTATTCCAGAATGAAGGGGCCGGAGCTGAATCTGGTGTGGAAATATTTCACTGAGACGGTCTATTCTGAGGAGGACTGCAGAAAACTGCAGATCATTCAGGGAAAAAATGTGGTGCTCACCGGATACGCCAAGATGGATGCGCTGGCCGGATTCCCCGTAAAGAGGGAGGGGGAGCGCAAAAAGATTCTCATCACGTCACACCACTCTGTAAATATGCCGGAGCTGCCGTTATCGAACTTCAGGACATATTATAAACTGCTTCTGGAGCTTCCGGAGATGTTCCCGGAGATTGATTTTGTATTTCGGCCGCACCCTCTGATGTTCATCAGGCTGGTCAACGAAAAGGTCTGGACAAGTGAGCAGGTGAACTGCTATCTGGAGGACCTCAGGAAGGCCGGAATAGAGTATTCCGACGGCGGAGAATATTTGCATATCTTTGCGGAGTGCGACGCGATTATCAATGACTGCGGTTCCTTCACAATGGAGTGGCTGTTCACCGGAAAGCCGGGATGCTTTGTCATGAACGAGGATCTTAAGGAGGAGCATCTGACGACCCAGATGAAGGAGGCGATTGCCCGATACAGAATTGCCCGGAGCTTAGAGGACATTATCAGTTTCATTTCGGATGTTGCCGGCGGCAGATATCCGGCGGACTGTGGAATGGACGACTGGGTCCGGGAGAATATTGCAGTTAATTATCCTCACGCTGCTGAAAAGATTCTCGGGGAGATGGATATTTTATCATAGGGGAAAACATGGATAGCAGATCATATACAATCGGTGTGTTAGGAGGTATGGGCACATATGCGACCATACACATCTTCAGGCAGTATGCAGAGGTTTTTCCGGCGGAGAAGGAGTGGGAACGCCCGAGGATCATCATTGACAACAGGTGCACCATGCCGAGCCGTGTCCGGGCTGCGCTGTACGGAGAGAACAGGCAGCAGCTGATCCGTGAGATGTCGGATTCTGTCAGGAATCTCGTAAAGAGCGGCTGCGACAGAATTCTTCTGGCCTGCAATACAGCGCATCTTTTTCTTCCGGATATTATGGGGCAGATCCCGGAGGCGGAGGGAAAAATCGTCAACATTATTGAAGTCTGCGCGGATGGTTTGCGCGAAGACGGCATTAGCGAGGTGTTCCTTCTGGCTTCTGAGGGAACCATAGATTCCGGGATCTATCAGGAGGCGTGCAGCGCGCGCGGAATCCGGTGCAGGACTCCGCGAAAAGAGGAATATGCGTATCTTCGGGATTGCATAGAGGCTGTCAAGAGGGATCGGTACAGTGATGCGGTCCGCGCTGCATTTGCCAAGCTCGTGCTGAGAGGCAGCACGTGCGTGCTCGGGTGTACGGAACTTCCGATCTTGTATGAAAGATATCGGAATCTGTGCAGCGATGTACGGGTATATGACCCGACGTATATGGCACTTGCCCGGATCAGAAAAGAATTCAGTGCGGGGAGATGAGTGATGACAAAGGTCCTGACATTTGGCGTATTTGATTATTTTCACATCGGGCATCTGAAGCTGTTTCAGCAGTGCAGGGAATATGGCGATTATCTGGTCGTGGGAGTACAGAACGGAGAGTATGTTGCCAGATTCAAACCTGAGCAGGAGATGCTCTACACGACGGAGGAGCGAGCCTCGATGATTGAAGCTCTGCGCATTGTGGATGAGGTGTTCGTTTACGACACTCTCTGCGACGCCGTGATGGAAAAGACAGAGTTCGATATCCTTGCTCTCGGGGAAGACCATATCGGCGAGCGGTTCGATGTCATCATGGAGTGGTGTCTGGCGCACGGAAAGTCCGTCGTCCGCCTGAAACGGACTCCTGGGATCAGTTCATCAGATATTAAGAGGACGCTTAGAATGAGGAGGCCAAAAGAAGCAGATGAGTAAGAAAATCATGGTCATATCTTCTTCGCTGGATCCGCGGCTCGTCGGAGCGGTGGAGGCTGCAAGGGCGCTCGGTATGGAAACTGTTGCGTGCGTCAGGGAAGAGGATGACGGCTCCCTTGCGCATGCGGACCGGTTCTATTTGGTTGATGGTAATAAGACAGAAGAGCTGCTTGAAATTGCAAAAAAAGAAAAAGTAGACGGCGTGCTCGGAACGTGGGACAAATCTGTCCTTTCGGCAGCGATGATTGCCCGGGAGCTCGGGCTGCCCGGAAACAGCCCGGACTGCGTGAGAACGCTTATGGATAAAGGTCGATTTCGCTCCCTGCAGAGGGAGGCCGGCGTGTTCTGTCCCGGGTATTTTGAAACGGACACAAGTGAAGGTCTGGAAGAGAAGTGTGCAAAGCTTCACTTTCCGATTATTGTGAAACCGGCCGTGTGCTCATCTTCTTTCGGCATGACGAAGCTTTATGACAGGAAAGAGGTCATTTCCGCATTTGAAAAAGCCAGTGCCTATTCCCGAAACGGGGCTGTCTGTGTGGAGGAATTTATTGAACAGGATTCACTGCGGGTCCTGGAAACTGACGTGTTTCTTGTGGAGGACGATATTCTCTGGGTCGGGGCATGTTGGTGCTACCGGCTGCCGGAAGAGCCGCTCCGCCCTGTGCTCGATGTGTTTCCCGCTTCTTTGGACAGCCGCGAGGAGGCAGAATTTAAGTCTGCCGTTGGAACTGTGCTCGCGGCATCCGGAGCCCGGCTCGGCGAATTTAACGTCGAAGGTTTTTTTACGGATGAGGGCAGATTCTTTGTCATAGAAATTAATCCGCGGCCGGCCGGATACTGCTTTCAGAAGGAACTGAAACTCTTTAGCGGAGTGGATTTTTCAAAACTGCTTGTAACTACTGCTGTCGGGGACCTCTCCTACTGTAAGGAGCTAAGGAGCTCGCAAAGGCAGAGACGCTGCCTGCTCATGTATGCTGTATTCAGCTTTGCGCCTGGAATCTTTGATCATGTGCATATAGATGATTCTGTCAGGGATTCTCTTATCTCGTTTGACGCTTTTCCCGGCGGGGAACCGGGCGCTTATATTGAGAGCATTCATGCGGAGAACCGGCCGGTCGGCATTGCGATGTTCGCTTTTTCATCAGAGGAGGAGCTCTACAGGGTGATGCGGCATATACGTGAGCTTGTGTATGTTGTGCTGAGATAGATAACAAAATGTGCAGAACAAAATTCTGCAGGACGGCTATGAGGCCTGCCGGGATTATGCGCTTTTCGTTGGCCGCAGACATCATCTTCATTGAAAACCGCAGGTCCTTCCCTGTGAGCTTTAAAAAGGCTGAAGCCTTTTTGGTCTCACAGGGAAGGAC
>JAFWCK010000069.1 GCA_017536965.1 Lachnospiraceae bacterium
AGCACCTTTCGGCCCATTGATCAATATAAACGGGACAGGATTTGTAGTATGCGCCGTCCATGGTTCATTCGTTTCCAGATTGATCAGTTCTTCTGCATTGCCGTGATCGGCACAAAGGAAAAGAACACCGTCCGTTTCTTTAATCGCCTCTACAACTTTCCCCACACAGGAGTCTATTGTTTCAATAGCCTTAACCACCGCAGGCATGATGCCTGTATGGCCAACCATATCTGGATTAGCGAAATTAATAATAATGCAGTCATATTCTCCGGAACGGATTTTTTCCGTCAGAGTATCACATACTTCATAAGCACTCATTTCCGGCTGCAGATCATATGTAGCCACTTTCGGAGAAGGGATCAGAAAACGGTCTTCCAACGGATTTGGCTGTTCCACACCTCCGTTAAAGAAAAATGTTACATGTGCGTATTTTTCGGTTTCTGCTATCCTTGCCTGTCTCAGATTATGAGATGCAATATAAGCTCCAAAGGTATTTACGATTTCCTCTTCTTTAAAAACAACGGATTTATTAGGAATTGTCTTATCATAATCTGTGAAACAGACATAATAAACAGGGAAACGTGCACCTCTGTCAAATCCATCAAACTCCTCACAGCAAAAAGCACGGCTGATCTCTCTTGCCCGGTCAGGACGGAAATTAAAGAAAATTATGGAATCATTTGCTTTTATCAAAGAAAGCGGTTTCCCGTCTTTTTCGATCACGACCGGTTCGATAAACTCATCCGTGATCTCCCTGTCATAGGAATGCTGCATAGCATGGATAGGATCTTCTTCCTGGATTCCCTCACCAAAGACAAGACTGCGGTAAGCTTTTTCTACTCTTTCCCATCTGTTATCCCGGTCCATGGCGTAATATCTTCCGCAAATAGAAGCGATCTGCCCAACGCCAATAGTTTCGGTTTCCTTTATCAGTTCACGAATATATTCAATTCCCGATGTTGGAGAGGTATCTCTTCCATCCATAAAGCAATGAATATAGACTCTGTCTAGTTCTTTCTGTCTGCAAAGTTTCAATAAGGCATACAGATGCCGGATATCACTGTGCACACCACCATCAGACATCAATCCATATAGATGCAGATCAGAACCATGTGATTTGCAGTTCTCAATAGCAGCAAGTAATTCTTCCTTTTCAAAAAAGTCACCATCTTCAATGGATTTGGTGATCCGGGTCAGGTCCTGATATACGACCCGGCCAGCTCCCATATTCAGATGGCCTACCTCGGAATTTCCCATCTGGCCATCCGGAAGACCAACTGCCAGACCGCTGGCATATCCTTTCACAAAAGGGTATTCTTTCATCAATCCGTCTATGACCGGTGTTCTGGCCGCAGCAATTGCATTTCCCCTGGTCTCCTCACTGAGACCAAAGCCATCCAATATCATCAGTACGACTGGTTTCTTCATGTTTACCTCATTTTCTTTCCCAGGTGTTCAACAAAGCTGATATCATCCAAACGCAGGATCTTTGTGATCTTATCAGATTTCCGTACACGGATCACATCTTCGTTTTCTAATACGATCTCACTCTGTCCGTCAAAAGATACGATCTTCTGTTGATTTCGTTCCGAAGACCTGCCTTTCACGACCACTTCAATCTCAGCATCTGCAGAGAAAACGATCGTTCTGGAATTCAATGTATGGGCACAGATCGGTGTCGCTAAGATGATCTCTGCACTTGGATAGACGACTGGTCCTCCGGCAGAAAGGTTATAGCCGGTAGAACCTGTCGGTGTGGATAAAATGATGCCGTCCGCGCTGTACCTGTTTAAAAACTTCTGATTAACGCGAACTTCATAGTCTATGATCCCTAACGTCTGGCTGCGATTTAATACAACGTCGTTTAATGCAATATCCCGGTTGATCACCTGACCATCACGAAGGATCTCCCCATCGATCAGCATACGGTCTTCCACATGATAATTTCCCTCCGCCAGCTGCTCCAGGTCATTTTCATAGTGATTAGCATCTATTTCTGTCAGATATCCAAGATTTCCCATATTAATGCCAATGATCGGGACCTGCAGATCGATCAGATCTTTCGCCGTATGGATAAATGTACCATCGCCGCCAATCACAATGATCAGTTCTGTATCTGCCGGCACCTGCGCAGGATCGGCATACAGATATCCAAGATCCACTATTTCCTTAGAGTACATATTCCCGGAACAATGCATGCCATGCTGCTCCAGAAAAGAGCAGATTTTTCCGGAGTACTCTCTGTTTGGATCTTTAAAGGTATTTGTAACCATATAAAAGTTTTTCATTTATCCAGTACCTCGTGCGCCTCTTTCACGACTTCTTTGATCTTTTCTTCTTCAAATGGGATCAGATCCTCTTTTTTGCTGACACAGATCAGGTATTCTATATTTCCTTCCGGTCCTCTTACCGGAGAAAACGTCAGACCCTCTACTTGCAGACCCTTCTCCTCAGAAAACCTGACGATCTTTTTGATCACTTCTTCATGGGTCTTCGGATCACGGACAACACCCTTTTTCCCAACCTTTTCTTTCCCGGCTTCAAACTGTGGTTTGATCAGCATGACCAGATTTTTATTATCATCTAAAAGCGGCAATGCAGCCGGAATCACTAATGTCAGAGAAATAAAGGATACATCCACACTGGCAAACTGAATTGGCTCAGCTATCATGTCAGGAGTTACATAACGAATATTCGTTTTTTCCATCACAACAACTCGTTCATCCTGACGGAGTTTATAATGGAGCTGTCCTTTTCCCACATCGACAGCATATACTTTCACTGCTCCGTTTTGCAGCATACAATCGGTAAAGCCTCCGGTAGAAGAACCAATGTCCATGCAGACCTTTCCTTTCAGGTCGCAGGAAAACACTTCCATAGCTTTTTCCAGTTTTAACCCTCCCCGGCTGACATATTTGATGCTGCCTCCCCGGATCTCAACCTGTGTATCATCCGGAAACATACTGTCTGGCTTCGTTTCCTTTTGCTGCTGTACGTAAACAACACCGCTCATGATGATGCGCTGTGCAGCAGTTTTGGATAATTCAGGATTCTGTTCACAGACTAACTCATCCAGTCTTTTTTTCATATCAATTCCGTTTCCAGTCTTTTTAGGATGGATTCCAGATCAAGTCCGCATTCTTTCAATTGATCATCTCTGCTTCCTTGTTCCACATAAGAATTAGGAACCGCAAAATTGATCACTTTTACATTTGTATGACGTGTATTGTAATAACGTAATACAGCCATGCCATACCCGCCGTTGATAACGTTTTCTTCCATTGTGATGATAACAGAATGTGTCTGGGCAAGCTGATCCAGCATTTCTTCATCCAATGGTTTTACAAAACGTGCATTAACCAGAGATACGTTCTTTCCCTTCTGCTTGAATTCATCCCTGATCTTGACAGCAGACTCTACCATACTTCCAACTGCAAGAATTGCTATATCACGTTCCTTATATATGATCTCACTTTTACCAAAACAGATTGGCTCACGGAATTCAGACAGTCCTGTATAGGCCTTTCCTCTAGGATAACGTATCGCTAAAGGTGCCGGGAAAGTTGCTGCAAATGTAATTGCTGCATCCAGTTCCCACGCATTTTTCGGAACAAGAACATTCATGTTCGGAATGATAGATAAATAGGAAATATCAAATGTTCCCTGATGCGTTTCCCCATCGTTTCCCACAAGACCTGCACGGTCGACGCAAAAGACAACCGGAAGGCTTTGAATACAAACATCATGAAGGATCTGGTCAAATGCTCTTTGCAGGAAAGAAGAATAGATAGCCACAAAAGGTTTTAATCCTCCGACTGCTAATCCGGCAGCAAAAGTAGTTGCATGGGATTCTGCAATGCCAACATCGAAAAACCTTTTTGGGAACTTCTCCTGAAATTTAGCCAGGCCTGTTCCGTCTTCCATCGCCGCAGTAATCGCAACGATCTTATCATTCTTCCCCGCTTCCCTGCAGATTGCTTCTGCAAATACATCTGTATAGGACTGCGGAGCGTTCATATTGTTCGGAAGACCGGTTCTTGGATTAAATGGTCCGATACCATGGAACAGAGATGGATTCTCCATTGCAGGACCATACCCTTTTCCTTTTTTGGTACATACATGGATCAGAACCGCATGATCAATATTTTTAGCTTCCTGAATGATACGGATCAGTGCCGTTGTATTATGTCCGTCAACCGGCCCTAAATAGGTGATCCCCATATTTTCAAAAAGCATTCCCGGAACAAGCAGCTGCTTAATACTGTGCTTAGTCCGTTTGATGCTGCGAACGATCTTTTCGCCTGCACCAGGAATCTTTTCCAGCGTCCGCTGTACGCCGGACTTCAATTCAATATAAGTCTCTCCAGCACGAGCGTTCGATAAATATGTGGAAAGACCGCCGACATTTCTGGAAATAGACATATTGTTATCATTCAGAATGATGATAAAATTTCTTTTTAATTTCGACGCATTATTGATTGCTTCCTGCGCCAGGCCGCCCGTCATAGCTCCATCACCAATCACAGCAACGACTGTAGAATCATTTCCGTTGTTCAGTTCATCTGAAACAACCAGGCCTAATGCAGCACTGATACTGGTAGAGGAATGTCCGGTATTAAACGTATCATATTCGCTTTCCCTGCGTTTTGGAAAACCACTCAGCCCCCGATACTGACGCAGCGTGTCAAACGCATCTTTTCTTCCTGTAAGGATCTTATGAACATAGGACTGATGTCCTACATCCCATACGATCTTATCCTTTGGCAGATCCAGACAAATATGCAGAGCCATGGTCAGCTCAACAGCGCCCAGATTGGATGCCAGATGACCTCCGGTCTTACTGACTTTATCCACCAGGAACCGTCTGATCTCACGGGCTAATTCTTCATATTCTTCCGGTTTGATATTCTTTATATCGTTTGGTTTTTGAATTCTGTCTAAAATCATATTAGTTATCTCTGTCCATTAAGTATGTGATCAACTCTTTCATTTCATCGGTCGGATAAGGAATCTCATCCAATAAGCGGACAGCATCCATGGAATACTCTTCCACTGCTTTTTTGGCCTGCTCTAATCCGGCAAATGAAACAAATGTCTTTTTACCGTTCTTTTCATCACTATGAATTGGTTTTCCAATTACTTCTTCGTCACCGGTCAGATCCAGGATATCATCCTGAATCTGGAATGCAAAACCAGTTTTGCCGGCAACATCTTCTAAGATGGATATCTCCTGCTCTGATGCCCCTGCAAGGATCGCTCCGATCATAAAGGATGCCTCTAACAAAGCAGACGTCTTGGTACGGTAAATATACTCCAGCTGTTCCTGTTTTGTATCTGCATCCTGCGTCTGATCCAGAAAAACATCCAGAGACTGGCCTCCGACCATTCCCCTGTAACCTGCCTTTTCAGCTAAAACACAGAAAGCGTGTACATCTTTCGCAAGAGCTGCAGCTTCCTCTTGCAGCATCCCTTCTGCTATCAATTCAAATGCATAATTAAGAAGGCCATCACCTGCAAGAATGCCAAAGGCTTCACCATATTTGGCATGTGTGGTCAGATTCCCTCTACGGTACATGTCATTATCCATTGACGGAAGATCATCATGGCACAAGGAGTAGGTATGAATGCATTCGATGGCAGCCATAAACCGATGTAAGATTTCCGGCTCTTTCGTGTCATTCGCAAACACATGAAAAGCCGTCTGCATCATTAACGGGCGAAGACGCTTCCCTCCCGCCAAAACAGAGTAATTCATGGCATTTACGATCAGTTGATCATACTCTCCTTCTTTCGGCAGAAAAGCCTCTATCACCGTATTTATTTGTTCTGTTTTCTTCAACAGGGCTTGTTTATCCATTATTCTGTCACTTTCTTGATGTCACATTCCACTTTTTCAATCTTTTGATTGCAGAACTCAACAAGAGAAAGCCCCTGTTTATAAAGGCGGAAAGTCTCTTCCAAAGGAAGCTGTGATGTTTCCATTTTTTCAATCAAGCCATCCAATTCTTCAAAGGCTTCTTCCAATGACATTTCCTCATTGATTTTTGTTTCTTCATTCATATTGAACCTCTTTTGTTGAAATCACTCTGGCCTGTGCAACGCCATCTGCTACATACAAATTGATTGGATCATCCGGGGCAATCTGCTTAATACTGCGCAGTGACCGCTCTTCTTTATCTGTTACAAAAGCATACCCTTCAGAAAGTCTTTTTAACGGAGAAAGACCAAGCAGATGCTCTGAGCGGACAGTCAGCGCTTCTCGCGATTTTCTCAGGACTTTATCCATTTCGTCCTCCAACCGGTCAGCCAGATCTGTCAGAAGCTGACTTTTTTGCAGCAGCTGGTTCTGAGGAGATAATGTTTCAATCTTCAGACCGTACTGCTTTGTCAAATGTTTTACCTTATCAATCTTATTGGACAAC
Organism: Lachnospiraceae bacterium; assembly: GCA_017536965.1. GTDB lineage: Bacteria > Bacillota > Clostridia > Lachnospirales > Lachnospiraceae > RGIG5612. Next base: position 6,423 of record JAFWCK010000069.1, read on the forward strand.
GAACGATAAAACGAATATTGATAGTCTGCCAGATCTTTTTCAAACAAGGCCAGATCAAATACTGCGAGCTCGGCAGCAGCGCTTGGTGTCGGTGCTCTTAAATCTGCGGTAAAATCTGCTATCGTAAAATCTGTCTCATGTCCAACTGCAGAGATAACTGGCTTGGAACATTGAAAAATCGCCTGCGCAACGATCTCCTCGTTAAAAGCCCAAAGATCTTCTGCAGATCCGCCGCCACGACCGATAATGATCACGTCCACATCTGTTTGATCCAGGTAATGGATGCCGGCTGCGATGCTCTCTGCCGCGCCGTCTCCCTGAACTTTAGCAGGATATAAAAGGATCTGGCAGTAAGGATTTCTCCGGCTGGCCACATTGTATATATCACGGATCACCGCACCAGTTTCTGCAGTGACAACACCAATATTATGGGAAAAACGAGGAACCGTTTTTTTGTACTCTTCGGAAAAATACCCCATTTCCATCAGTTTCTTTTTCAGTTCCTCAAACCGGGCAGCCAGATCGCCTTTTCCAGCTTCCTGGATCCCTTTCGCATAAATCTGATAACGTCCGCCCGCTTCATAAACAGAGATATTTCCATGAACAACGACCTGCATTCCATCTTCCAGACGAAATGACAATGCTCTTACATCGTTTTTCCACATAACTCCCGGAATCACGCCGGATTCATCTTTCAGGGAAAAATATACATGTCCGGTAGAATGATATTTACAGTTCGACAATTCTCCGCGTACAAAAATATTCCGCAGGATAAAATCATCCTCCAGAAGACCTTTTATATAAGAGTTGACCTGTTTTACGGTATAGATATTCGTCTTACTGCTCATTTTTAACGACCTTAGCTAAAATGCCGTTAACAAAGGAAGGGCTGTTCTCCTCCCCATAGCTCTTTGCCAGTTCTACCGCTTCATTAATAGCGGTAGAAACCGGTACGTTATCATCATATTGAATCTCATAACAAGCAAGACGCAGGATCGTCAGATCCACGCGCGACATTCTTTTTACCTTCCAACCGACACTGATGCGGTTTAAAAGATCATCTATCTCGTCTGACCGTTCACAAATAGCAAGAACCTTATTGGCAACTGCCTGCTTCTCTTGTTCTGTGAAAGCGTCTTCCCCTTCAAAAAAATCTTTTATCTGTTCCGGCATATCCTGCCTGGAATAGAAGTCGAGACGAAATAAAAGTAAAAAAGCTGCTTCCCGTAACTGTGTCCTTCTGTCTATTTTCATAATTGATTTTCCTTAAAAGAAAAAGGGTATCGAAATGACACCCTTTTAATGATTTTTCATTATCAGTTGTCAATGTTCACATTAGCGATTTTGATGTCTACTGTGTCGACCGTCAGACCAGTCATATTTTCTATTGCCGTTTTGACTCGTTCCTGTACGATCCTGCACACTTCCGGAATATTAAACCCGACCTCTATGACCAGACTTAATGTCACTTGAACCACATGCTCCACACAGCTTACATTAACACCAGCTGCCAGGTTTTTGCGGCCAAGCTTTGCTACGATCTCATTTGTGATACCGCCTGCCATAGAATGAACGCCTTCCACTTCTGTAGCAGCCAGACCTGCAATAATAGCGATCACATCTTCCGTAACCCGGACTTCACCGATGTTCTCTGCTTCGTAAATTTTCAATGAATCCATTTTCATTACCTCCGCAATAAAAAAGCATAGTCATTTTACATCCCGGTAAGGGGAAAGTAAAGTGAACTATTTGTGATAAGGCTCATTCCGATTGATCTTACAGGCTCTGTAAATCTGTTCCAAAAGAATGACCCTCATGAGCTGGTGAGGAAACGTCATATCAGAAAAGCTGATTTTTAAATCTGCACGGTCTATGACACGTTTTGACAGCCCCAAAGAACCGCCGATCACAAATGTAATATTGCTTTTCCCTTCTAATTCTAGCTGACGGATCGTCTCCGCAAACCCTTCGGAAGAAAACTTCTGACCTTTTATGACCAGGGCAATTACATAATCTGTTTCCTTCAAATGACGCAGAATCTTGTCTGCTTCCTTTTCCAACGTCTTGTCATCGCATTTTTCATCTGCGACTTCAACGATCTGCAATTTATAATAACCACTCAGCCTTTTCGAATACTCATCAATGGCCTGTGTAAAAAAGTTCTCTTTAATTTTTCCGACAGCAACAATTCTGATCATTATCCAAAGGAAAAGGTATTGGCAGATGACCGATTCAGTCTGTACAGTTCTCCTGTCTGATCATTAATGCCGTAATACGTTGTTGCCTGAACATTCTGACCGTCATTCAGATAATCTACCTGGATCACGTAATAGCATTCATTTTCTATGATCGTGGTTCCTCCGCGATTGATCCTGCGGATGCCGCCGCCCGGAACCTTATACTGTCCGCTGTCATCTGGTTTATCATCTTCGATCAAACCTTCCTCCAAAAGATCATATAAAACGACCTCAAAAGCGTAGTCTTCGGAAACCTGTGGTTCAATGATCAGATTATAAACATAAGACGCCACTTCGCTTTTTACTCCGCTTTTATCAATCGCGATCGCGTTGAGGACATAATTTCCGCGTTTCATCTGGATTGGTCCTGTATAAAGCGTAGAGTTCTTGGATGGCGTAGAACCGTCATACGTATAATAAATGTCAGCTCCATCCGGCCCGTAAATATAGATATATTCCTCTTCCCAATAATCTCCGCTGTCCGGTTCCATATAAGGAGGCGTGATCTCCGAACGTACGAGCGTAAAATGAAACGTTGACTTGCCTTTAATGATAGGAGCATTCGGAGAATATGAAACCACTTTTAATGTAATATCCATGTAATCTCCGTTAAGGTCTTCATTTGTAAACCGGATAGGCTGCCCATAAGGAACGGACTGTCTGTTCGGCTCATTTCCATCCAAGGTGTAAAACATTTTATTATTCTGATCTGACATAATAGTAAGATCAAAAGGTGTGGAATAAGTGCCGCCCTCTTCTACATTGGATGTTATTACATCCGGGGCATCCTTGTCAGATTCTTCTTGTTTCTTTTTGCCTGTAACGCCAATAATAATACCAATTGCCGCAATCAGGACAACTGCACCAATGATCGAGAACAGAATGATCCGTTTTCTCTTTTTCCGTTTCCGTTCTTTTGCACGTGCTCTGATACGGGAAAGATCGCGGTCAGAACGTTTTCCGTTCCCGTTCTTTCCAGTTTGTTTTCCATCCTGTTCTGTCGGTTCTTCCTGATCATCTTCATAGTCATCTTCATCTTCATCATCAGAAAGATCATCGTAGATCTGTGTTCCGTCAACAGAAAAGACCGTGTCTTTCCCATAAATGGCTTTCGTGATCGCGATCGTATCACCATTTTCGCTTTCGTGACGCGGTTTTTCCCCGATAATGGTCAATTCAGGAACCGATTCAGAACGGCTGTCTTTTTTACTGACAACCACTGTTTTTTCTGCTTCCTGATTTTCTGCCGTTTTTCTTACCGGCTTATTGGATTCAGAAGGATAGAAATCTTTATCATTTAAGAATTGATCGACCTTACCTCCGATTTCTGCCTGGATAAAATCATAATCAGCAGTCATCCGTAAAGGCGCTCCACAATTCGGACAAAAAACTTCCAAATTGTCGACTTCAATTCCGCATTCTTTACAACGCATTACGGTCTCTCCAAATAATACTAAAAAGTACCTTTTTATTATATGTTAAGAATTCTAGCAAATAAACATTGATAATAAGTTAAAAAAATATTACAAAAGTATTACGCAAGAAGAGCGGTTTTTCCGCTCTTCTTATCACTCTTCTTCTGTTTTTTTCTTTACAACTTTGATCTTATTCTTCACTCTCACCTGCACAATGAACAGAAACAGAGAAAGCAGAAACAAAACAAATGCTCCGATCATCCATGGCAATTCCGTTTGAATAGAAAAGTACTCTTTATAGATGACCAAAAAAACAGCATTACCAATAATAGAAAGTAAAAACAAAACCGGCAGGATCCAGCTTGCTACTTTAATCCTTCGATAGCAGGCGTAAATATCCCGGTATGTCATTTCCAGTTTCAGTTTAAATGCACCGGCAGCCCCCATGACCATATAGATCATCGGGATCACACTGACGTACCAGAACGCACCAACATATAGAACCGTATCTCTCCCGATACTTTTGACCAGAGAGAAGAAGATCCAGAGAAGCACGATCAATGCCGGCACGGCAATAAAGCAGATCTTTAAAAGCCGGAAGGCTTTTGGGGACAGGTCAAACGCATAGTAATCATCATTATATGTCCAGACCGTCCTTACCCTCCCGGAGGAAGACAGCTCTTTTCGGCTCTCCCATCCGTTAAAGTACCAGTTTCTCTTACGACCTAACATATTTACAGGAGTGTTTTGACTTTCTCTAACGCTTCTTCGACACCAGCAGGATTCTTACCGCCGGCCTGAGCCATATTCGGACGGCCGCCGCCGCCTCCGCCAACAATTGGAGCGATTGCTTTAATAATGTTTCCGGCATGAGCGCCTTTATCCATTGCCCCTTGTGTTACCGTTACGATCAGGTTCACTTTGCCGTCTACGACAGATGCCAAAGCTACAACTCCTTCTCCGATCTTCTCTTTGATCTGATCGCCCAGTTCACGCAGCTGATTCATATCGACACCTTCCAGTTTGCGTGTGACCAGATTCATACCATTGACAACTTCTGCCTCAATATCACCTAATGCATCTCTTGCAGAAGCTCTCTTGATCTTAGCGATCTCTGCCTGAAGGTCACGGATCTGTGTCTGCATATCTTCGATCTTTTTCACGAGCTGCTCCGGCTCTGCTTTTGCTTTCAAAGCTGCCTGATGGAACTGTTCTTCCATCTTAGCGTAATACCGAAGCACCTGCTGTCCTGTAATAGCGGTTATTCTGCGTACACCGGAGGCAACACTTCCCTCAGATATGATCTTAAAGTTTCCGATCACAGATGTATTATCGACATGAGTTCCTCCGCATAACTCCTTGGAAAACTCACCCATTTTGACAACACGGACTTTATCGCCGTATTTTTCACCAAAGAGAGCCATTGCACCGCTCTTTTTGGCTTCGTCAATATCCATAACATCCGTATGAACTGCAATTCCCTCTGCGATCTTATCGTTAACGATCTGTTCCACTTCTTTGATCTCTTCTGCAGTCATTGCAGAGAAATGTGTAAAGTCAAACCGCAGTTCCGTATCTGTAACGTGAGATCCTGCCTGCTCCACATGACTGCCCAATACTTTTCTTAAGGCTGCCTGCAGCAGGTGTGTTGCGCTGTGATTCTTTGCTGTATTTTTACGGATTACGGTATCTGTTTCCAGTCTTACCGCATCACCGACCACAAACTGACCTTTCGATACAACTCCGACATGACCTGTTACGCCGTTAGCAAGAGCAATGACATCTTTAACAAGGAACTCACTGTTGTCGGTTTTGATCACACCTTTATCCGCTTCCTGTCCACCCTTGGTAGCATAAAACGGAGTTTTTGCAGTAATGATCGTACCCATATCTCCCTCTGCAAGTGTCTCGACCACTGCATCTTCAGAAGTCAAAGCAGTGATGACCGATTCATCCTGCAGGACATCATAACCGGTAAATTCTGTCGTCAGCGTTAATGGAAGCTCTTCATAAACAGTTGCATCCGCACCCATGTAATTGGTCGTAGCCCTGGCGCTTCTGGCGGTCTCTCTTTGAATCTCCATTTCTTTTTCAAAGCCATCGACATCGACTGTCATACCGGAATCTTCCAGCACATCGCTTGTCAGATCCAGCGGGAATCCATAGGTATCATATAAACGGAACGCATCACTTCCGGAAAGTTCTGTCTTTCCGTCTGCTTTTGCACTCTCGATCATTTCGTTCAGTTTTTTCATGCCCTGATCCAGTGTTTTATAGAACCGGTCTTCTTCATTAGCCAGTGTCTTCAGGATCATAGCCTTCTTTTCTTCCAGTTCCGGATAAGCATCTTTTGAACATTCAATAACGGTCTCGCTCAGGATCGGCATAAAATGATCTGCGATCCCCAGCATACGGATATGACGTGCAGCTCTACGGATCAACCGTCTAAGAACATAGCCTCTTCCTTCATTGGAAGCGTTAATACCATCAGAAATCATAAAAGTAGCGCTGCGGATATGATCCGTGACCAGTCGGATGGAGATGTCCTTTTTCTCATCTGTATGGTAGATCACGCCAGCAGCCTCGCAGACTTTATCACGGATCGCACAGATTGTATCCACATCAAAAATGGAATCAACGCCCTGAGAAACAACAGCCAGACGCTCTAAGCCCATTCCAGTGTCGATGTTCTTATTCTCCAGTTCTACATAGCCGCCCTTGCCGTCACCGTCAAACTGTGTAAACACATCATTCCAGACTTCCATATAACGGTCACAGTCACAGCCTACTTTGCAGTCCGGCTTGCCGCATCCATATTCCTCGCCTCTGTCATAATAAACCTCGCTGCAAGGTCCGCAAGGACCAGCGCCATGCTCCCAGAAATTGTCTTCTTTGCCAAAACGGGAGATTCGTTCTGCCGGGATACCGATCACTTTATTCCAGATATTAAATGCCTCGTCATCATCCAGATATACAGATGGATAAAGACGGTCAGGCTCCAGTCCAACCCATTCTGTCAGAAATTCCCAGGTCCACTGTAAAGCTTCTTCTTTAAAATAATCTCCAAAGGAGAAATTACCCAGCATTTCAAAAAATGTACCATGGCGGGCTGTCTTTCCTACGTTCTCTATATCACCGGTACGGATACATTTCTGGCAGGTAGCAACTCTTCTGCGCGGTGGAATCTCCTGTCCGGTGAAATACGGTTTTAATGGTGCCATACCGGCGTTGATCAAAAGCAGACTCTTGTCATTATGCGGTACCAGTGAAAAACTCTTCATGACCAGGTGTCCCTTGCTCTCAAAGAAATCCAGGAACATTTGTCTTAATTCATTTACTCCATATGATTTATGCATGATATGCCTCCAACTAATAATATGCTTTTTCTGAAATAAGGCGGCACATGCGGTGCCGCCTTGATTGATTATTTCACAATGATCTTGACTGCTTTTTTCTTTCCTTTTTTCAGAACAAGCGCTCCATCTGTAAGATCATTGTCGGAAAGTGTGCGTTTCACGTCTGTGACTTTTTCGTCATTGACCAGAACTCCGCCACCTTCAATCAGACGTCTGCCGTCAGAACGGGTCCCTGCCAGGCCTGTGTCTACAAGAGCCTGGATGACATCCGCGGCAGCAAATGCTTCCTTTGTATATTCATAACTTGGCATGTGCTCACTCATACCAGAGCCGGCAAATACTTCTCTGGCTGCGTTCTGTGCCTTAATGGCCTCTTCTTCACCATGAACGATTTTTGTGACTTCAAATGCCAGAACTTCTTTTGCTTTATTGATTTCTGCTCCCTCCAGCGCACCAAGTCTTCTGACTTCGTCCATCGGCAGGAATGTCAGCAGTCCAAGACACTGCTCTACTTTTACGTCCTCAATATTTCTCCAATACTGATAGAACTCGTATGGGCTTGTCTTTTCCGGATCTAACCATAATGCACCATTAACAGTCTTTCCCATCTTGATGCCTTCTGATGTCGTCAGTAACGTAAAGGTCAGACCATAAGCCGGTTTCTGCTCTTTTCTGCGGATCAGTTCAACACCGCCGATGATATTAGACCACTGATCATCGCCGCCCATCTGCAGACAAACGTCATACATCTGATTCAGTTTCAGGAAGTCGTAGGACTGCATGATCATATAGTTAAACTCGAAGAAGGTAAGACCTTTCTCCATTCTCTGCTTGTAGCATTCTGCTGTCAGCATACGGTTAACAGAAAAATGCACGCCAACTTCACGCAGGAATTCTACGTAGTTCAAACTTAGGAGCCAATCCGCATTATTGGAAAAGATCATCTTTCCTTCAGAAGTATCCAGAAAATGGCTGATCTGTTCTTTAAAGCGTTCCACATTGTGGTCGATCGTCTCTTTGGTCATCATTTTACGCATATCGCTTTTTCCGGATGGGTCACCAACCATCGTTGTTCCGCCGCCCATTAATGCGACCGGAATATGACCGGCTTTCTGCATATGGATCATCGCCATAATCGTCAGGAAATGTCCGGCAGTCAGAGAATCCGCAGTTGCATCAAACCCGATATAAAACTTTACTTTTTCTCTGCCGAGCAGATCCCGCAGTTCTTCCGGATGTGTACACTGCGCGATAAATCCTCTTTCGGCTAAAACATCATATACATTTTGTGACACTTATTTTCCTCCCTCCGGATGCTCGCGTGTATATTCCTCATGCATCCATTTCATGATTTCTTTTCTGGTCAGGATCCCGACAAATATTTCTTCATCATCCACGACCGGTACAAAATTCTGATTTACGGCTTTGTCCAGGATCTCTTCGAATCCAGCATGAACTCCAATTGCTTTATAATCCCTTGTCCTTCTAACATTACGAACAGGGAACTTAGCAGAGTCTTTTACGGATAAATTAAAGTTTTCTTTGATACATCCCAGAATATCACCTGATGTGATCGTTCCAATGTATCTTCCTTTTTTATCAATGATCGGGATCGCGGAAAAATTCCGGTGTTCCATCGTTTGCAATACTTTAAATAAAGTAGCTTCATCCGTAACATAATCGACATCGCTTTTCGGTGTCAGACATGCAAGAATGTTCATTTTAATCCTCCGGGCATGTTTCCAATCGTACTTATTTCAAAAACATGCCAAATAATTATACTAAAAGCCTTCTTATTTCTCAAGTTTTATAATAACAATCCGGTAAACCCATAAAAGGCAATAGACATCAGACCGGCTGTTACTAAAAGGATCGGTACCCCTTCAAATGGTCCCGGGATATCGTTATATTTGATTTTTTCTCTTACTCCTGCCATCAGGATCATGGCAATTCCAAAGCCAACACCGCCAAAAATACTGAAAACAGTGCTTCGGATAAAACTATAACCAACCTCCACATTGTTCAGGATAATTCCAAGAACTGCGCTGTTAATAATGACCAGGGCAGGAGTTCCTTGTAGTGATCGTACAAATGAACACTTATCTTCTTCATGACAAAAAGGACAAACCATACCAGCGCAGCTTCTACCAGAAGGAATAGGATCGTCGACAGAAATGATATCTGCAGTTTATCCAGGACATATCTTCCGATCGGCCATGTGATCAGGGAAGACACGACTGTGACGATCAATACACTGACTGCGATCCGGACAGAAGTTGCAAGATCTTTGGAATTACGGATAAAACTGTCCATGCCAAGAGACTGAGTAAGGACCAGATTATTTACAAATGCAGCGATAATGGCAGCATAGAATAACTTTGTCATGACCTGTGCCCTCCTCTGATCTTATTTGCCAAAGCCATAATAAAGGCTAAAATGATGCAGGCGCCAGGAGCCAGAGCCGTAAACGATATGGTATAGTCAGCAGGGATCAGACGAATACCAAAAATGGTGCCAAAAGCAATAATCTCACGTATCGCCCCTAACAATGTGATAATAAAGGTGTATCCAATACCCGTACCAATCCCATCAAATAAAGCAAGCCCCGGATTGCTTACATACGCACATCTTTCCGCACGGTCGTAAATGACTCCATTGACAGCTGTCAATGGGATAAAAATACCAAGCGCTTCACTGAAATCAGGGAAATATGCTTTCAGGAACAGCTGACCTGCAACAGTAAAGCTTGCTGCCAGCAAAAGATAGCCCAATAATCTTTGTTCTTTCGGAATGATCTTTTTCAGGGCAGAAACAAATACATTCGTCAGGATAAGCACAGCTGTAGTAAATGCACCCATCGTAAGTGCATATGCCGCAGTCGTGGAAACAGCAAGAGTCGGACAAAGACCCAAACACAATACCAGGATCGGGTTTTCTTTCCATAAGCCGTAATATAATCTTCGGAAGATGTTGTCTTTTTTCTCTTTCACTCCAACAATCCTCCCATACTCTCGTCAATAAATTCCAAAGTAATGATAGCTGTATTGATCCCGTTAACAACTGTGCCGGATGCATCTCTTGCACCATTTGGTGCTTCTATTTCTGCATCATTATGCGGCTCATCAGAAAGCACAAAGGCGGAAACATTTTTTCCGATAAACTGATTTTTAAAATCATCATCCTTTACTTTACTTTCCAGACCTTTTGCGTCAGAAATATCAAGGATCGTATAACCATTGATCGTCCCGTTATTCTGAATTCCAACTGCCATTTGGATCAGACCGCCAAATTTCTTATAACAGTTAACGTAGACGATCAATCCTTTCACTGCATTCTGTTCATTTCTGGCGTAAACAACATGGTCTACAACCACATCCGTTGTTTCATATCCCTGTTCTTCCAGATAAAGAGCAAGAAACCGTTTATTATAGGTTGCCTCCGAATAGCGGACAGCATCCGGAAATACATCCGCAATAACGCCATTAGCTTTTGCAGCTTCATTTGCCTTGATGATCCCGCGCGTATAGAAGAAAGACCCTGTTATCAGAGCAATACAGAAGATCGGAATAATCAGAAACCATAATTTTTTATTGATCTTCATTCTGTCACGCCTCCTTTCCGAAGGTCTTTCTTCGGGTGATCCGCTCGATCAGCGGAACAACAAGGTTGCTCAAAATAATGGCGTAACAGATGCTGCCATTTGTGGATCCAAATAAGCGGAACGTACAGATCAATGCTCCTACTAAAGCTCCATAGATCATCCTGCCCGGACGGGAAACCGGGCTGGTCACATAATCGGTTGCCATGAAAAAGGCACCCAGCAGCATACCGCCGCCAAGCATATGAGCGCCGATCAATGTAAAATCGATTCCTCCACGAGTCACCAATGAATAAATTGCTATATAGATAAAAGCAGCAAGCAGGTAGCAAAGGGGTATCCGGAAATCTATGATTCTCCGGATAAAAAGGTAAATTGCTCCTATTATTAAAGCAACCGCACAAGTTTCACCAATACAGCCGGATGTATTACCCAAAAACAGCTGCAGAAGATCAACACTTCCGCCTGCACGCAGCACATCCAAAGGTGTCGTACTCAGAACTCCCTGATAGACGAAAAGATTCATCTGTCCGGTAAAACAGATCATCAAAAAGCACTTTGCTGCAGCGGCCGGATTCATAAAATTCTGTCCTAATCCGCCAAAAAGCAGTTTTACGATCACGATTGCAAAAGCAGACCCGACTGCAGCCATCCATAATGGGAGTTTTGGTGGAAGATTCAGGGATAATATCATGCCCGTAACGACAGCACTTAGATCACGGATCGTCATTTTCTTTTTTGTAAGAACATCCCATAAAAACTCCAGGACTACACAAGTTGCTACGCAGACAAGGATCAACAGGAGTGAATACCAGCCAAAATTAAACACGCCAAAAATACAGGCCGGAAGCAGCGCAATCGCAACATCCAGCATGATCCGGCTTGTAGAAGCCTTATCTCTGATATGTGGAAAAAATGATATTCTCAGTTTCGTGTTTTCGTTCAAATCTATTATTCCTGTTTCTTTATTCGTTTGTCATCATCCGTTTCATGGAAACAATAATCTCTGCCAAGCTTCGTTTTGCAGGACAAATATATGAGCAGGAACCACATCCGATACATTCTATGCCATCGTTGTCCCTGAAAAAGTCTGTTCTGCTCAGAGCAGCATAATCTGCCAGTTTTGTTGGAATCAAATTACTTGGACAGACTTCCATGCATCTTCCACAATGAATACAGTTTGTCTGATGCACACGGATAACAGGATCCGACCGGAAAGCAAGAATCGCATTTGTATCTTTTGTAACAGGCCGATCCAGATCCAGTACAGATTCTCCTGTCATCGGCCCGCCGATGATCACTTTTTCCGGAGGAGCAACAAATCCTCCCGCTGCAGCGATCAATTCCTGAATATTCGTACCAATATTGACCCTGAAATTGCCCGGGTTTTTAATAGCATCGCCGGCCACAGTTACCATACGGCTGATCAACGGTCTGCCTTCTACCACCGCTTTCCAAATTGCGTAAATGGTTTCTACGTTCAAGACCAGGATACCGGCATCAGATGGATTCATCTGGGAATTTAATTTTCTTTTTGTAAGTGCATAGATCAGCTGACGCTCGGCACCCTGCGGATACTTGGTATAAAGCATCCGGGTGCGGATCCTCGGCTCATCCAGCAGATAATTTTTAATTTTAATGACAGCTGATTTTTTGTCATCTTCGATTGCGATAATACCCATGGCATTATCGAACAACTGCAGAACGATCTTCAGACCCTCAACGATCTTGTCAGGTTCTTCGATCAGTCTGCGGAAATTACAAGTCAGATACGGCTCACATTCACATCCATTGACGATCACATATCGGATCTTTTCCGGATCTTCCGGTGAAAGTTTGATGTGCGTCGGGTAGCCTTCTTCTCCACCCATACCAACGACACCTGCTTCACGGATCAGATCGATGATCTCCTGTGGTTCCATCAATGTATAATGCCGTGTCAAAAGACGCGGTTCTTCATGCAGTTCACCCGCGTTTTCAATCACGATCGTATCAAAATCTACATATTTTACGATACCTGCAACAGAAGAATGCACATTTGCAGAAACGTAACCATCTGCTTTTGCGATCAAGGTTCCCGCGCTGACCCATTCGCCGCCTTTTACAACTGGACGAGCATGCAGACCATGATGAAAAAACAGCGGAAAACTGACGTCTCCTCTGGTGTAGCAGTCTTTAGCAGGTTTATTTGCAGTTATTTTTTTATTTCGCGGCGGATGTACGCCTCCGCGGAATGTCAATACAGCCATGAATTGTTCCCAATTAACCCAAAACGGGGTTCAAAACATACCATGAGATTATATCTTTAACCGTTGATGATATCAAGAGCATATTCTGTCAACAGCTCCTGTTCTGCATCAGTGATCTGACTTAATTCAAAGTAAGATCTTTTTTTATCGCCTTCCACCATATATGCAGGCTGGAAATACGGATGGTTCTGCGGAAGAAAGCTCCCTTCTTTTTTTAAAAAACAGTTCTTTTTTGTTGCTTTCTTCCTGTACTGCCGGTCGACAAACTGCGCAACATCTTTATGTATCACTTTGTCTTCAGCTGGTAAATAGTAATAATTCTCCACATCTTCCAGCGGGAATCTGGCAGTCCCTTCAAACATCCGAATACTGATCTGCAGCATATGGCCTTCTGCACAGACGATCACATCCCGTTTCTCATCTGATCTTTCGAATGGTACCGGCATCTCATCGTTTAAATGAAAAGTCAGTATTGCGTAGCCCGATGAGGTCTCCAGATGATCAAACGTGAAAGCGCCGTCCAAAATGGATAAGTACTTCAGAATAGCAGGAATCTCCAGCATTCCCTGCACATCTTCAAAGTTGTGCAGTAAAAGAAGCTCTTCCGCTTTCGGATCACCGGTACGCTCGAATTCATAATAATATGGGATCAAAAGACCTCCATTCAGCTGGTCTTCTCTGTCAATATGCAGAAATTCTTCGATTGATTTCTGGCTCAGGCTTTTCCGGTCCAGCAGCTTTCGCAGCGGCTTGGCATATTTATAAATATCCACACTGTGAAACCGGGTGAAATCAAACCCTAAACCGTAGAATTCCTGTTTAAAGTCCAAATAAGGGATATCAAAACCATCCCCGTTAAAATGCACCAGATATTGATAACCGGAGGCAAATTGGAAAAAACTTTCCAGGATCTCTCTTTCATCCAGTGCGCTTTCCGCAAGATACTGGCGGATCATCCAACTGTCATTCTCATAAAATGCACATCCGATCAGATACGTCTGGGTTTTTACCTTGCTCAATCCTGTTGTTTCTATGTCAAAAAGAAGCATGTCACCTTTCGGCGCAATGCTTTCAATTTGAGGTTCTCCATGCAGTTTCGCAGGTGCTGTGATGATTTTCATGATTTCAGGAACTCAACAATCTTTGAAAAATTCATAGAGTGAGAAGCCTTGACCAGAATATTATCACCTCTGCGCAGAAGATCCGGCAGGAAACGGATGCAGTCATCGACATTAATAAAATGACGCACTTCATTGTCTGTACTCAATTTAGCTCCAAGCTGCATCTTCTCACTGATCGGGCCAACACAGATGATCAGATCGATCCCTGCTTCTGCTACATATTTTCCAACCTGATAATGATATTTTTCTGTATCTTCTCCTAATTCCAGCATGTCACCTAAAATAGCGACTTTTCTTCCGTCTGTCAGTTTCAATACATCCACTGCGGATTCAACAGATGCCGGTGAAGCGTTGTAGCAGTCATCTAAAATAGTGTACCGGTCAGTCTTGACGATATTATTTCTGCCTGCCATACCGGTGGAAAGATGCTCTAACGCCTCCTTGATCTGAATCGGAGAAAGATCCATATTAACTGCAACCAGATATGCTGCCAAAGCATTATAGATCATTTGTTTTCCAGGGACCGGTAAATTGATCCGCATGGAAAGCTTTCCGCCATGATCCCGCATAACGATATCAAAAGAACTGCCCTTTATGCCGTGAAGCACTACATTCTCTGCACAGACATCATTCTGTGAGCCAAAACCAAATAATTGCGGACGGATTCCTTTTACACTTTTGATCAGGGATAATTTATCATCATCTCCATTCAGAACCACTTTACCGTCGTCGGAAAGATAATGGAATACTTCTGCTTTTGCCTTCAAAATTCCATCTCTGCTTCCCAAAAACTCCAGATGACTCTGCCCGATATTGGTCATAACGACGATATCCGGCTGTACCATCTTTGCAAGACGGTCCATTTCGCCAAAATGATTGATGCCCATTTCAATGACAGCAACATCTGTTCCTTCTTTGATCCGGAAAATGGTAAACGGAACACCCCATTCATTATTCAGATTACCCTGTGTTTTATGAACACGATAGCGTCTGCTTAATACTTCTGCGATGAATTCTTTCGTACTGGTTTTTCCTACACTGCCAGTCACACCGATAAACACAACATCCAGCTGTTCCCGGTAATACTGCGCAATTGCTTTTGTAGCCTCAAAAGTTGAATCAACCAAAAGATAAGGGCCCTCAAATCCAGGCAGTTCCTTTTCAGAAACAACAGCCAAAGCGCCATTCTCGATCACTGTCTGCGCGAAATCGTGCCCATCTGCTTTTGCTCCTTTAATGCAGATAAAAAGGCAGTCATCCCGAACTTTTCTGCTGTCAGAAACAATGGCACTGATTTCCACATCCATCACACCTGCGGCGTGGAAAAGGCGTCCCATCGTTACTTTTTGTAATTGTCTTAATGTAACATTCTTCATTACTGATACTTCCTGAGTGATACTTCTATAATCTTTTCACAGAGCGTTGGATAATCCATTCCGACAGCTTCTGCTTCCTGCGGCACCAGGGATGTGTCTGTCATTCCAGGCAAAGAATTTGCCTCCAACGCATAAAGAGCGCCATTTTTATCCAACAGATAATCGATACGGTAATAAACATCCAGTCCAAGCAGATCTCCAAAGCGGACTGATTTTTCAGACATCTCCTTCAAAACGCTCTCCGGAATATTTGCCGGACAGATTTCCTTTGTTTTTCCATTGTATTTATTGGAATAATCGTACCATTCATCTTCATCCGGACAGATCTCAACTGGAGGAAGGGCTTTTCCATCAAATACTGCCTGTGTCAGTTCACGGCCTTCCACAAACTCCTCAACGATAGCGGTGTCATCATATTCAAAAACGGTTTCCAGATTCTTTTGGAAATCATCCCCTTCTTTTACGATCATAACACCGACGCTGGATCCGCCATTACTTGGTTTGATGATACAAGGAGGTTTTATTGTCGATTCTGTCTCGCCCTTATGGAGTACGATTCCTTTCGGCATACGAATATGTTTCGCAACGATCTCCTTCGTCTTTTCCTTACTCATTGCCAGTGCACTGGAGACGGAATCAGAACCCGTGAATTTTATTCCTTCTTTTTCAAAGAATGCCTGCACCTTTCCGTCTTCGCCGTTCGCACCATGCAGTCCGATAAAGACAATATCTGCCTCTTTGCAGATTTCAACGACATTTGATCCAAACAAGCCGGTTTTTGCGATCAATTCCGGTGTGATCAGATCGTTTTTGCTTCTGTACTCATCAGCTTTCGCCGTAAAATCCATTGGAAGATAAAAAGACGGGAGCTTTTCTTCTCCAAAAAACACGTCGATCATTACAACCTGATGCCCTCTGAGTGCCAGCGCAGCGGAAACCTTTGTGGAAGTACGAAGTGAAACCTCTCTTTCTGTACTGATTCCACCGCAAAGAACGACTATTTTCATATTCTGCCCATCCTTCTATATTAATTAGATAGATTTTAACACAATTTATAAAAGTATGCCACCTTTCGCTTGGGCACATTTCTCATCTAGGACTTGCATTTCTCTTTCATTTGGAACGATTTTCCCTGAAAGAAGAAGATCCACAGCTTCCAAAGCTTTTTGAGCAACATCCGCGTCCCGGTAAAGGTCAAAATTCTTAAAAGACAGTGCTCCGCTCTGCCGGATCCCCATAAATTCTCCCGGACCACGGATAGAAAGGTCTTTGGAAGCGATTTCAAACCCATCATTGGAAGTTTTCAAAATGTTCAGACGATCCATTGCCTCTTTGGATGCATTATTTGAAACAAAAATACAGTAACTCTGATCACTGCCGCGTCCAACACGCCCTCTCAGCTGATGCAAGGCCGCCAGTCCAAAGCGATTTGCGTCTTCAATAACCATCACAGTCGCATTTGGTACATCCACACCAACCTCTACGACGGTCGTAGAAACCAGGATCTGGATCTCGCCATCCGAGAACCGCTGCATGATCTCATTCTTTTTTGCTGCAGGCATCTGTCCATGAAGCATTCCGATCGATATCTGTTCATCCATGATATCACGTAGCATTTCAGAATAATCTGTCACATTGGACGCTTCCATTCCTTCTGAATACTCCACCAGCGGACAAATGATATATGCCTGATGGCCTTTTTTCACTTCTTTTTCCAGAAAGCGGTATATATTATCGCGATAGGAAATATCGACAACTGCATTCTTGATCGGTTTTCTTTTTGCCGGGAGTTCATTGATGACGGAAACATCCATATCTCCATACAGGATCAGTGCCAGAGTCCGCGGGATCGGCGTCGCACTCATGACGATCATATGTGGTTCGCTTCCTTTTTTTGCCAATGCTTCCCTTTGCTTGATACCAAAACGATGCTGTTCATCTGTGACCACCAGACCGAGCGAGTGATAATTCACCTTTTCCTGGAACAGGGCATGCGTTCCGATCAAAATATCGATCCGGCCGTCTTCTAATGCATCATAGACAACTTTCTTCTCCAGATTTGTCATGGACCCGGTTAAGAGAGCTGCGTGAAGATCAATTCCATATTCCCTGAAAAGATGCGTTATGGTCTCATAGTGCTGCTTTGCCAAAACCTCCGTAGGCGCCATAAACGCGCTTTGAAAACCTGCATAGGCAGCATTCATTAATGCACACAATGCGACGATCGTTTTACCGGAACCAACATCGCCCTGGATCAGACGGCTCATGACTTTCCCGGAGTCCATATCAACAGCAATCTCGCCGATCACTTTTTGCTGCGCATTGGTTAAATCATATGGAAGACTTTCCAGAAAAGCTTTCGTCCGGTCATCAAACGGGATCCGAATATGACTATCCGCATGAAAGCCGACCTCATTTCGCTTCATCGCAAGTATGAAAAGAAAGATCTCTTCGAAAGACATTCTTACCGCGGCACGCGAAAAAGCTCCATCATCCATTGGAAAATGCAGATTTCTTACAGCTTCACTTTTTGAACATAGTCCGTAACGTTCCCTGATTTTACCGGGAATCAGATCATTTTGATCAATCTTTAAATAAGCATCCGTTGCGAATGCACTTTTAACTGCCTTTGTGATGGCGGCATTTGACAGGCCTTTTGTCAGCGGATAAATAGGCTGCATCTGCCCCATGAGAGCCATATACTCGTCCGGTGTGTATATTTTCGGCTGATCGATCTGCAGAATCCCGTGTTTCCGGCTGATCCTTCCGCGCAGAATGGTCAGCTCTCCCGGGTGGATCGCATCCTTCATAAACGGAGCATTAAAATAACAGACTCGGATACTTCCCCCGATCTCATCCTTAAACTGGGCCGTTGTAAGAGTCATTTTTTTGATCCGTCTTTGAAAAACACTTTGGGTGAATACGCCGCGAATTGTGGCAAATGTCCGGTATCCGATCTCACCGATCGTGACCGGAGGGAAAAAGACCTCATAATCACGAGGGAAGAACTCTAAGAGTTCTTCCACCGTACTGCAGCCGAGTTTACCAAACAGTTCGGCTGTCTTTTCGCCTATTCCTTTTAAAGATGTCAATTCCATTTGAGGAGTAATTACTCTGCTGAGATAATATAATAATAAACAGGCTGTCCTCCGTAAACGACTTCGATGTCAATATCTGCAAATGCATCATCTTCCTCAAGAAGATCTGCAATTTCCGTCGCTTCATCTTCGGATGCATCTGCTCCATAATAGATCGTCAGGAGTTCGGAATCCTCATCAACCATTGCTTTAACGGCATCGATTGCCGTCTGCACACGCTCTGTGCCCACAGCAAGCATATGTCCGTCTCCGATTCCCATATAATCACCGGTATGAACCTGTTTTCCGTCGATCTCTGTATCACGGATCGCATAAGTGATCTCACAGGTTCTGATCTCTTTCGCTGCTTCTGTCATCTCATGTGTATTATCTTCAATAGATAAAGCAGGAACATAATTGATCACGGCCGAGATACCCTGGGTAACTGTTTTGGTCGGAATAACGATCACTTTCTTATCCTGTACCAGGTAACTTGCCTGATTAGCCGCCATAATGATATTTCCGTTATTTGGCAGAACAAAGACATTTTCTGCATTGACTTTATTAACAGCTTCAACTATGTCTTCTGTACTAGGATTCATCGTCTGTCCGCCTTCGATCACCTCGTCGACACTCATTCCTTTAAAGATCTTGGCAATACCATCGCCGGCACAAACTGCAACAAATCCCCATTCCTTGCGAGGAACCGAAAGAAACTCTGCAGTCGCGTTTTCACTTTCAGCCATTGCCATCTCAGATTCCTTGATGACTTTTTGATTGTGCTCTTCCCTCATATTATCGATCTTCAGGCTGGAAAGAGAACCATATGTCAGGGCCTTCTCAATGATCTCTCCCGGATGATTGGAATGAACATGTACTTTTACAAGATCATCCATATTGACACAAACAATGGAATCACCAATGGAAGAAAGGAATGATTTAAACTCGTACTCTTCTCTTTCATCAAATTCTTTTTCCAGATTGATGATAAATTCCGTACAATAACCAAACTTAATATCTGAAGTTTCAATATTAGTTGTATCGATCCGCTTTCTAGGAGCTTCTTCTGCTGCGGTAAATTCTTCCTCATCCGGAGTGGTGATACCTTCCCATTCCGTTACATCGTTTACATATGCTTCATAAGCACCTTTTAGGAACTCTACCAGTCCCTGGCCGCCGGAATCCACCACACCTGCTTCTTTTAAAACAGGAAGCATATCCGGTGTTTTGCCAAGGATATATTCTGCATAACGGTTAATAGACTGGAAAAACTGCTGAAACGTAATATCTTCTTTTGCAAGTTCTTTAGCCTTAACACTGGCTGCTTTAGCGACGGTAAGGATCGTCCCTTCTTTTGGCTGCATAACTGCCTTGTAAGCCGTAGCAACCGCACGTTCAAAAGAAGCTGCCAGCAATTCTTTATCAATGCTCTTAACAGGGGAGCTTTCAATTTCTTTCGAAAAACCGCGGCACAACTGAGATAAGATGACACCCGAATTACCACGTGCTCCTCGCAGAGTCCCGGTCGCAATCGTTTTAACGATTGCAGCAATTGAAGTATCTTTTGGCAGTTTTTTCAGGTCAGTGACTGCATTCTTAACTGTCAAAGTCATATTCGTTCCGGTATCCCCGTCCGGAACCGGAAAGACATTCAGTTCATTGATCCAGTCTTTCTTTGACTCCAGATTTTTTGCTCCTGCCAGGAACATGATTCTTAATGTTCCGGCATCAATATATTCCAACACGTATCATGTCCTCCTTAGTCGATCACCCTGACACCTTCAACAAGGATGTTAATTTTTTTCACTTTAAATCCGGTTGCGCTTTCCACCTGATAAGTGACTGCGTCCACCAGATTATCCGAAATTGTCTTAATGGAAACTCCATAGGCAACGATCACATGAAAATCAATAACGATCTCATTTTGCTCGATCGTGACCTGGATTCCTTTTGTCAGGCTGTTTCTCGTCAGAAGTTTTACAATACCATCCCGCTTGCTTAACGCTGCCATACCGACAATACCAAAGCAACCGATTGCTTTTAAACCTGCCATTTTGGCAATGACTGACGTATCAATGATGATTTTCCCGTAGTCCGTGGTATATATACCTTTCATTTAAGCCCTCCATTCAAAATTAACCACACAAAAAACAACACATCAAATGTGCGGAAACGTATTAGAATTATAAACTACTTTATTAAAAATGAAAACAGAAAATTTCGCTTGCAATCAATATCATTATTTGTTAATATATTGAGCGTGTTGTAAAGCACTACATCGCAAGAAGGAGGTGCAATGAAATGGCAAAATGTGATATTTGTGGAAAAGGCGTTCATTTTGGAATTCAGGTCAGCCACTCACATAGAAGATCTAACAAGATGTGGAAATCGAACATTAAGTCTGTAAAAGTTAAAACTGCCGGCGGAGCGAAGACAATGCATGTTTGTACTTCCTGCCTGAGATCAGGGAAAGTTGAAAGAGCTTAATTGAAATCCATGAGAACCGAACGATCGGTTCTCTTTTTTTTACCTTTTTGCATCCAATCTATTGTATAATAAGAAAAAATCAAACCTGTTTTGTTAAGGAGGAATCATTATGCCACTGGTTACAACAAAAGAAATGTTTGAGAAAGCTTATAACGGCGGTTACGCAATCGGCGCTTTTAACGTGAACAATATGGAAATCGTCCAAGGTATCACGGAAGCTGCAAAAGAATTAAATGCTCCGCTGATCCTTCAGGTCTCCAAAGGGGCTCGTGCCTATGCAAATCATACCTATCTGATGAAGCTGGTGGAGGCTGCTGTAATAGAGACCGGACTCCCGATCTGTCTGCATTTAGATCATGGTGACAGTTTTGATCTTTGCAAGAGCTGCATCGACGGAGGATTTACATCTGTCATGATCGATAAATCATCTTTATCTCTGGAGGAAAACATTGCAGAAACAAAGAAGGTCGTGGAATATGCTCATGATCACGGCGTTGTTGTGGAAGCAGAACTGGGAACACTGGCTGGTATTGAAGATGAAGTCAATGTCAGTGCAGAAGATTCTTCTTACACCCGCCCGGAAGATGTTCAGGAATTTGTGGAACGGACAGGATGTGACTCTCTTGCCATCGCGATCGGAACCAGTCATGGTGCTTATAAATTCAAACCAGGCACAAAACCTCAGCTGCGTTTTGATATTCTGGAAGAAGTTGCAAAACGTCTTCCATCCTTCCCGATCGTTCTTCATGGTTCTTCTTCTGTTCCTCAGTATCTGGTGGAGAAGATCAATGCCCATGGCGGAAATATGCCTGGTGCGATCGGTGTGCCGGAAGATCAGCTTCGTCAGGCTGCTTCCCTGGCAGTCTGCAAGATCAATATTGACTCTGATCTTCGTCTGGCAATGACGGCTACCATCCGTGAATACTTCGACGAGCATCCGGATCATTTTGATCCTCGCCAGTATCTGAAGCCATCCAGAGAGGCTATCAAAGAACTGGTCGCTCATAAGATCATCAATGTTCTTGGCTGCAACGGAAAAGCATAAATCAAAGGAGAAACATATGGCAGAAAAACTGATTGGCAGTGCAATTTTCGGACAGTCCGGCGGACCTACATCCGTCATCAATTCCAGTGCATACGGTGTGATCCGTACCGCATTGGATTCCGATGAAATCACCAATGTCTATGGTGCAGAAAATGGCATCATTGGCGTTCTGAATGACCGTTTATTTGACATGTCAAAAGAAGACGCAGACGAGCTTCTTCTTCTGGTCAATACTCCATCTTCTGAACTGGGCTCCTGCAGATATAAGATCGCAGACCCGGATGAAGATGATACAGATTACAAAAAGATCCTAAAAGTATTCAAAAAGTATAACGTCCGCTATTTCTTTTACAACGGCGGAAATGACTCCATGGATACCTGCAACAAGATCTATCGTTATATGAAAAAAGTCGGTTATGAATGCCGTGTGATCGGTGTGCCAAAAACGATCGACAATGACCTGTCCGGCACAGACCACTGCCCTGGATACGGTAGCGCTGCAAAATACATCGCTACTTCATGTATGGAAGTCAGCAAAGACAATAAAGTATATACAACAGATAACATTACCGTTATGGAGATCATGGGCCGTCATGCAGGATGGCTGACTGCCGCTTCTGTCCTGGCTTCTGAAAAAGGAGAGGGCCCGGATCTGATCTACCTTCCGGAAACAGACTTCGATCTGGACCAGTTTTTTGATGATGTTCAAAAAGTCCATGAGAAGAAAGGTGATGTTTTTATCGCTGTCTCAGAAGGCATCCACTATGATAACGGGCGTTTTGTCGCAGAAGTTCAGACATCCACCACAGATGGTTTTGGTCATGCACAGTTAGGCGGTGTGGCAAATTATCTTGGCGGACTCTTAAAAGCCCGTACCGGGATCAAGACCCGTGCGATTGAATTAAGTCTTCTGCAGCGGAGTGCCGCACATATGGCATCAAAAACAGATATTGAAGAAGCGATCGAAGCCGGCAAGTTTGCTGTTAAATCTGCGCTGGCCGGTAAGACGGGAAAAATGGTTGCGTTTGAACGTGATCCGGAATCAACTTCTTACAAATGCAAGATGATCCTTGTCCCGCTTTCAGAAGCTGCAAATGCAGAGAAAAAAGTTCCTCGTGAATGGATCAATAAAAAAGGCAATTTTGTTAATAAAGAATTCCTTGATTATGCACTTCCATTGATCCAGGGAGAACCGGTCCGATATTTTGAGGACTCTCTGCCTCGTTATGCAAGACTAAAGAAAGTCATCGCCGAGAAATAACAACTAAAAAAGGCCGCCATTCGGCGGCCTTTTCTTTTCAAAATCACCTATGCTTCAGCAAGCCCCTCGGCAATGCCCAGCATAACAATACCAACAATTACAAGGATAACACAGACCGTCTGAGACGGTTTCAGTTTTTCTTTGATAAAAATCCTGGACAGGATGACAGATATGATGCAGTAGGAGCCAACCATCGGAGCAGCAAGAACAGGCTTTGCTGCCATAGCATAAACGTAAAACACCTGTCCAAATTCCTCACAGCAGGCAGCGATTCCTTTA
>JAFWCK010000070.1 GCA_017536965.1 Lachnospiraceae bacterium
GGTCAGATGCATATTGGATCGCCTGACTCGCTAACTGGACGCCAGAAATGCCTTTGGCTCTTTGCAGAAAGTCTCCGATATTGGAAATTGTCGTAATCGGCTCTCGATGCCGCTGTCCATATTCCTCGTATGGGTCAAAAACATAAATAGCACAGAGTTCGCATGCGAGCTTGACTAGCATATGAAACGGCAAGATCCGCGCGGCCTGTAAAAAGCACATTTCAGGACTACTTATCAAAATTCTATCTGTTATTTGAATGAAACTGTTTTCAGGCAGATGTTTGGGTAGTGTATGAAAAGTGACGATAGTTGTATTATGTCTGTTTATTTTACGGGGCACGGCGACATGAACGGGTGGGGTGAAAGTGAGCTGCTTCACTATTTCTGTGATGCTGGATCTTCCAGTCTTTTTTTCTTCTGGAGGCGTGGGTTTCCCGACATCCCAATATCGGTACGGGAGCCCTTTTTCTTTCAGCCAATATTCCAGCGCAGATGGATACACAATTCGGGTGATCATGTAGAATTCTCCTTTTGTTTGTTGGATATGGATCTATAAAATGGTTGTCTTCAGAAAAAGAAAAGAAAACAAAGATCAGATCTCAAAATAATGTAGATGATGAATGATTTCAATTTCAGAAAGAGCAGATAATCTACTTTCTGATTAGTGCAGAAGCACTTGGAAGAAAAGAATAGCATGTATACATTTTCTGCGCAAGATAAAAGATACTGAGGTTGAAGTATTGACATTGTAATAGAGAAAAGTATAATTAGTTATACAAATCATACCGCAAGAATAACGTAGAATTTAAGAAAGGAATGGATGATATGAGCAGACCAGACGGATATTATGCATGGACCGCGACCGTCGGAGAAAAAGGGCAGATCGTGATTCCGAAGCAGGCCAGAGACCTGTTTCAAATTAAGCCTGGTGATACGCTTTTGATTTTGGGGGATAAAAACCAGGGCCTGGCTATTCCTCCGAAAGGCGCATTTGCGGACATTTTTAAAGTAGCATTTCCGGAAAACGGAGACAATAAATAACAGTAACAGGAGACGATTATGTTAAGAATTGAGCATTTAACAAAAAAATATGGAGACTATGCGGCTGTCAACGATCTTTCGCTCCACATTCAGCCGGGCGAGATCTACGGCTTTATTGGGCATAACGGCGCCGGCAAAACGACGACGCTCAAGTGCGTGGCCGGCATTCTGAATTTTGACAACGGAAGTATTTCCATTAACGGAGCTGACATTCAAAAAGATCCGCTGGGGGCCAAAAAGGTCATGGCGTACATTCCGGACAATCCGGATCTGTACGATTATATGACAGCGATCCAGTATCTGAATTTTATCGCGGACATCTTTGGCGTCTCGCAGCAAGACCGCGAAGCGCGGATCAAAAAATATGGAGACATGTTCGAATTAACAGAAAAGCTGGCGCAGCCGGTCAGCGCCTATTCCCATGGTATGAAACAGAAGCTTGCAGTCATGGGAGCATTGGTGCATGATCCAAAGCTGATCCTTATGGATGAGCCGTTTGTCGGTCTGGATCCGACGGCGTCTTTCCTCCTGAAGCAGACGATGCGCGAGATCTGCAACAACGGCGGTGCGATCTTTTTCTCCACGCATGTTCTGGATGTCGCAGAAAAGCTGTGTGATAAAGTGGCCATTATTAAAGCAGGCAAGCTGATCCGCTCCGGAACGATGGATGAAGTCAAGGGCGACGAGTCTCTTGAGGAAGTATTCCTGGAGCTTCAAAATGGCGCTGCAATGTTCGATGGGAGTAATGCCATGAACATTGAGATCCCGAATTTCAAATAATCACAAAAAAGGAAAATTGACATATGTTTAAAGCACTTTTATGGAAACAGAAGATGGAGCTTAAGAACGTCTATCTGGGCGGACGGAAGAGAAAAAATGCAAATGTCTCTCAAAAACGCGGCACCGGATTTATCGTTCTTTTTGCCTTCATTTATTTTTTGATGCTGGGCTCATTCTTTGCGATCGCAGCTGGGGTCGGAAGCGGGCTTCTTATATCAGGTCTTGACTGGATCTACTTTTTGATCATGACTGTTATTGCTTTTCTGGTCGGACTGGTCGGCGGAGTGCTCAGTACCTACACGATTTTGTTTAAAGCAACGGATAACGAATTCCTTCTGGCTATGCCTATCCCGCCGATCAAGATCCTGACAGCACGGATGGTCAGCGTCTTTGTAATGGGACTGATCTATGAATCGATGGTTATGATCCCGACGATCATTTTTTACTTTATCGTTGGACATCCTTCGGTGCTTTCTATTATTTTCTGCATCCTCGGGCTGTTTATTCTGGGATTTCTGATCATGGTCTTCTCCTGCCTTTTCGGATGGGTGATCGCGTTGATCGCATCAAAATTGAAAAACCAAAAGATCCTTACCGTGATCATTTCGGTGCTGTTTATCGCAGCCTTTATGTATCTGCGCTTTGCGGCTTCGTCCATCATTCGGTCGCTCATGGAACATGCGGCAGCAATCGGCGATGCCATAAAAGGCTGGGGGTATCCGATCTATGCTCTTGGTCTGGGAATGAGCGGCGATGTAGTCGGCTTTCTGGTGTTTACAGCAATCACCGCCGTTTTGTTTGCCCTGACCTGCTTCCTTATGAGCAAGAGTTTTCTTAAGATCGTTGCAACGAAAAACGAGGCTGTCAGCAAGACATTCAGCGACAGCCAGATCCGGACAGGCAATACAAAATCCGCACTGCGCCGCAAGGAGTTTAAGCACTTTACCGGAAGCCCGACCTATATGGTCAACTGCGGACTGGGCGTTCTGTTCCTTGTTGCCGGGGCAGTCTTTCTTTTGATCAAAATGCAGGATGTCCGCGTGCTTACAAATTCGCTCCTTTGGACAAATCCGCTGCTTTACCAGGTGCTCCCGGTAGCCGGCGCCTTTGCCATCTGTCTTCTGGCATCATTCTGTGATATTGCAGCACCGGCAATCTCCGTCGAAGGAAAAGGGATCTGGGTCCTGCAGACCCTGCCGGTCGATCCATATGATGTTTTAAAAGCAAAACTATTTGTCCATGTTTCGATCACCGGTATCCCGGCAGTTATCTGTGCCGTTGTGGTAGGGATCGTGCTGCAGGGAAATGTATTCACCTATATTACGATCATCCTTTGCGCGGCAGTCTTTGTCATTTTCAGCGGCAGCGCGATGCTGGCGCTGGATCTGAAGCGGCCGATGCTGGACTGGACCAATGAAGCGCAGCCGATCAAGCAGAGCATCAACGTTGTCATCAGCATGTTTGGCGGCATGATCCTTGCAGCCATCTTTGCAGCCTTATATTTACTTCTTGGACGGTTTCTTGGTGCAGAGATCTATCTTCTGATCTGTACCGTTCTGATGGCAGTCTTTACCGTGCTGATCCACAAGTGGTTCCGTACAAAAGGCAGAATGATCTTTGCGACTTTGTAAACCTGCTTGCAATCAGCAGACATCCATGCTATGATAAAGCAAACATATGTTCGCATTTCAGGCGGGCGATAAAACATCGCAGCGCCTGAAATGCATCATTAACAATGGGGAAGAGGGCAAACATGGCAGAGGATGGGCAGACAAATCAATATATCTGCATCGATCTCAAATCGTTTTATGCATCGGTAGAATGTGTAGAGAGGGGGCTTGATCCTTTTAAAGTCAACCTCATCGTTGCCGACCCAACCCGTACCGAGAAAACCATCTGCCTGGCAGCATCCCCGGCCATCAAAGCACTGGGAGTTCCGAACCGCTGCCGCGTTTTTCAGATTCCAAAAGACATCCAATATATCATGGCACCGCCGCGTATGCGGCTGTATATCCATTACAGCGCGCGTGTTTATGCCATCTATCTGAAATACTTCGCGCCGGAGGATATTCACGTTTATTCCGTGGATGAGGCCTTCATGGACGTGACACACTATTTGTCTCTGTACAAAAAAACAGTGCGCGATCTGGCCGTTTCCATCTTAAAAGATATCAAAGATACACTGGGACTGACGGCCACCTGCGGCATCGGCACTAACCTCTATCTGGCAAAGATCGCGCTGGATATCACTGCAAAGCATGCGGATGATTTTATCGGTGAGCTGACAGAAGAAACCTATAAAGAACAGCTGTGGGATCATCAGCCGCTGACAGACTTCTGGATGGTGGGCAGGGGAACCGTCAGCCGTCTGGCCAGGGTCGGCATTTTTACGATGCGTGACATCGCCATGGCAGACGAGGCGCTGCTGTTCCGCCTGTTTGGCGTGAATGCGGAGATCCTGATGGATCACGCCTGGGGGATCGAGCCGGTGACCATGGCAGACATCAAAAAATATCGGGCGAAATCCCGTTCAATTTCAAGTGGACAGGTCCTCGCAAGGGATTATAATTATAAAGACTGCAGACTGATCGTAAAGGAAATGTGTGACCTGTTGTGTCTGGAACTGGTAAAGCAGCATAAGATCACAGATCACATCGCTCTGTCTTTGGGGTTTTCATTTAACCTGGACAGAAGGCCGCTTTCCGTATCCGAAAAACTAACGGTAACGACCAGTTCCAACCGGATCCTGACAGAGGCCATGATGGGGCTGTTTGACCGGATCGCGGATCCTTCTTTGTATTACCGCAGAGTCAATCTGTCTTTCGATAACCTGAAAGACGAAGAGATGGAACAGATGGATCTGTTTACGGATCCGCAGGTGATGGCAAAGGACCGGAAACTGCAGCAGGCAGCATTGGATATTAAAGAACGATACGGCAAGAACGCGCTCTTAAAAGGCATGAACCTGGAGGACGCGGGCACGACGATCGAAAGAAACAGCCAGGTTGGAGGTCATCGGGGATGAATACCTGGAGTGAGATATCTCGCACAGGGAAAGCAAGACGAAGCTCCATTTTCTGGCTGGATCGTACGATGAGAGAAGAGAGGACCAAAAGACCTGAGAACATACGGCCGAAAATGGATGTGGGAGAAAGAGCCAAGCTCTTTGCTCCTTATGCTGCGCTGGGCAGAATGGACACGGTTTTAAAACACGTGGAAGAAGAGCAGACAACAGGCGAGCTGACCCATGAGGCAATTCTGGATGATCTCTCCATGGAAGAGATCGATCTGCTGATGTCGGAAACCATCTCCGGCGAAGAGGACGAACTGCAGAATGAGTGATCATTTTAAATTAGTATCTGAATATAAGCCGACTGGCGATCAGCCGCGGGCGATCAAAGAACTGGTGGATGGCTTTAAGGCCGGAAACCAGTTTGAAACGCTGCTCGGTGTAACTGGATCCGGTAAGACATTTACAATGGCAAATGTCATACAGGAGCTGAACAAGCCGACGCTGGTCATTGCACATAACAAAACATTAGCCGCGCAGCTTTACAGTGAATTTAAAGAATTCTTCCCGGAAAACGCGGTGGAATACTTTATCTCCTACTACGATTATTATCAGCCGGAGGCTTATGTGCCTTCCACAGATACCTATATTGAAAAAGACTCCTCCATGAATGATGAGATCGACCGGCTCAGGCATTCGGCAACAACCTCACTGGTGGAGCGCAGAGATGTCATCATCATCGCTTCGGTGTCCTGCATCTATGGCATTGGTGATCCGGAGGAGTATGCCAGCATGAGCGTATCGCTTCGGCCGGGTATGAAGAAAGACCGTGACGAATGCATCCGGGAACTGATCAACATTCAGTATGACAGAAACGACATGGATTTTCAGCGAGGGACGTTTCGCGTGCGCGGAGATGTGATTGAAGTCCTGCCGGCCATGGCGGATAAGAACGCGTACCGGATCGAGTTCTTTGGCGATGAGATCGACCGGATCACGCAGATCGATACATTGACAGGCGAGGTCAAAGCCCGCATGGAGCATGTTGTTATTCTGCCGGCCAGCTTTTATGTAGTTCCTCAGGAGAAGATGGAACGGGCGCTAGTCAACATTGATAAAGAACTGCAGGAACGTTACGCCTGGTTCAAGAGCGAAGATAAGCTATTGGAGGCGCAGCGGATCTGGGAGCGCACCAACTTCGATATGGAAATGCTCCGGGAGACCGGCATCTGTTCCGGCATAGAAAACTACTCCAGACATTTAACAGGTCTGGCACCGGGTGAGCCGCCGGCCTGTCTGATCGACTTTTATAAAAATGATTTTCTCATCATTATTGATGAGTCCCATATGACAGTTCCGCAGATCGGCGCGATGTATAACGGCGACCGTTCCCGTAAGCAGACGCTGGTGGATTACGGCTTCCGCCTCCCATCTGCATTGGACAACCGGCCGCTGAAGTTTGAAGAGTTTGAAAGCAAGATCGACCAGCTGCTGTTTGTTTCTGCAACACCGGGCAAATACGAGGCAGAGCATGAGCTGCTGCGGACCGAGCAGATCATCCGTCCGACAGGACTTTTGGATCCATCCGTGGAAGTGAAGCCGGTAGAAGGTCAGATCGATGATCTGCTTTCTGAGATCGTAAAGGAAACGGATAAAGGAAACAAAGTACTGGTCACCACACTGACTAAGCGGATGGCGGAAGATCTGACAGATTATCTGAACGCAGCAGGCGTAAGGGTGCGGTATCTGCATTCTGATATTGCGGCGCTGGAGCGGACCGAGATCATCCGCGATATGCGCCTGGATGTATTTGATGTACTGGTTGGCATCAATCTTCTTAGGGAAGGTCTGGATATCCCGGAGATCTCTCTGGTTGCCATTCTGGATGCCGATAAGGAAGGGTTCCTTAGGAGCGAGACATCCCTGATCCAGACGATCGGACGTGCCAGCCGAAACGCAGAAGGACGTGTCATCATGTATGCCGATGTGATCACCCGTTCTATGAAGGCGGCTATTGATGAAACAAACCGTAGACGCACGCTGCAGGAAGCATATAATGAAGAGCACGGCATCACTCCGACCACGATCAAGAAAGCCGTCCGTGACCGGATCAGCATCACAAAAGAAGCAGCCGGCACCACGCGGAAGCTGGAGAAAGATCCGGAATCCATGAGCAAGAAAGAGCTGGGCAAACTGATCGAAAAGATCGAGAAGCAGATGCGGAAAGCAGCAGCAGAACTGGATTTCGAATCGGCAGCAGAGCTGCGTGACGAGATGCTCGAGCTGAAGAAATATTTGTAGAAAGAGGAACACACATGGCTGCGAGAGAGCAGAAATGGATCAAGATCCGCGGAGCAGCGGAGAACAATCTGAAGAACATTGACCTGGACATTCCACGGAATGAGATGGTCGTCTTTACCGGCCTTTCAGGATCCGGTAAATCATCACTGGCATTTGATACCATCTACGCAGAAGGACAGCGCCGGTATATGGAAAGCCTTTCCAGTTATGCCCGTCAGTTCCTGGGGCAGATGGAAAAACCAAAGGTGGAAATGATCGAGGGCTTATCCCCGGCTATCTCCATCGATCAGAAAGCAACCAACCGGAACCCGCGTTCCACCGTGGGAACCGTGACAGAAATACATGACTACTTAAGACTGCTGTATGCCCGGATCGGTATTCCGCATTGTCCGCAATGCGGCAGAGAGATCACAAGGCAGACCGTAGATCAGATGGCAGATGCCATCCTTTCCCTTCCGGAAGGAACGCGTCTGCAGCTGTTAGCGCCAGTAGTGCGAGGCAGGAAAGGTGAGCATGCCAAACTGCTGGAGTCTGCAAAACGTTCCGGTTATGTCAGAGCGCGTGTAGACGGCGTGGTCTATGATCTGGATGAAGAGATCAAGTTAGAAAAAAATAATAAACATAATATTGATATCGTTGTCGACCGTCTGGTCGTGAAAGCCGGAATAGAATCCCGTTTGACGGATTCCATTGAGAACATTCTGAAGCAGGCAGAAGGGCTGATGACAGTGGAGATCGTCTCCTGGCCGGAAGGCGCTGTAAAACCGAAAGCCGGCAAAAATACCAGCCGGACAGAAGACGGACAGCTGATCCTTCCGGTGGATGAAAATAATGAGATTCATTTCTCCTCCAACTTTGCCTGCCCGGACTGCGGCATCAGCATCGGGGAGATTGAACCGAGAAACTTTTCTTTCAACAATCCGTTTGGTGCCTGCCCATCCTGCGCGGGAATCGGCTACAAAATGGAATTCGATCCGGAACTGATCATTCCGGACCAGAGCCTTTCCATTACAGAGGGCGCGATCGTGGCACCGGGCTGGGGCAGCTCCAAAAAAGAAGGAAGCTTTACGCATTCTACTCTGAAGGCACTGGCAGAGGCGCATAAGTTCAGCCTGGATACACCATTTGAAAAATTACCGAAAAAGATCCGAGAGATGCTCTGGCACGGAGATAACATCTCCGTCAATGTCCACTACAAAGGACAGCGAGGCAGCGGCGTTTATCCGATCGTATTTGAAGGTCTGATCAACAATCTGAACCGCAGATACCGCGAGTCTCCGGATTCCTTCAAGCGTGAATATGAAGAGTATATGCGGATCAGTCCGTGCGAAGAGTGCGGCGGCAAGCGACTGAATAAACTCAGTCTTGCCGTGACTGTAGGCGATAAGAACATCCACGATGTTTCAGAAATGACCATTACAGACAGCCTGGAATTCTTTACCCGCCTGAGCGAGAGCAAGAAGCTTGGAAAAGCCGCACAGGAGATCGCTGGTCCTATCTTAAAAGAAGTAAAAGCCCGTCTGCATTTCCTGCAGGACGTGGGCCTGGAATATCTGACACTGACACGCTACGCGGCAAGCCTTTCCGGCGGAGAGGCACAGCGGATCCGTCTGGCAACACAGATTGGTTCCGGCCTGACCGGTGTGCTGTATATTCTGGATGAGCCGAGCATCGGTCTGCATCAGAGGGATAATGATAAACTGCTGGCAACTTTAAAACAGCTGCGGGACCTTGGCAATACGCTGATCGTTGTAGAGCATGATGAAGATACCATGCGGCAGGCGGATTATATTGTGGATATCGGACCAGGCGCAGGCGAGCATGGCGGAGAAGTCGTGGCAACCGGAACAGCTGCCGATATCATGAAATGTAAAAAATCCATTACCGGCGATTATCTGGCCGGAAGGATCAAGATCCCGGTGCCGGAAGAAAGAAGAAAACCGACGGGATGGATCGAGGTTGTAGGCGCGGCAGAAAACAACCTGAAGAGTATCAATGTCAAATTCCCACTTGGCGTGATGACAGCTGTGACCGGCGTTTCCGGATCCGGCAAATCATCTCTGGTAAATGAGATCTTATATAAAAGCCTGGCTAGAACGCTGAACCGTGCTCATACCGTAGCGGGACGGCATAAAAAGATCCTTGGGATCGAACAGCTGGATAAAGTCATCTGCATCGATCAGAGCCCGATCGGACGGACACCTAGAAGCAACCCGGCAACCTATACCGGAGTCTTTGATCTGATTCGTGATCTGTTTGCTCAGACAACGGATGCAAAGATGCGCGGATACAGCAAAGGCCGGTTTAGCTTTAATGTAAAGGGCGGCCGGTGTGAAGCGTGCGACGGCGACGGCATTATTAAGATCGAGATGCATTTCCTGCCGGATGTATACGTGAAGTGCGATACCTGCCACGGCATGCGCTACAACCGGGAAACGCTGGAAGTCAAATACAAAGGCAAGAGCATTTATGATGTACTGGATATGACGGTGGAAGAGGCGCTGGAGTTCTTCCAGAATGTCCCGCGTATCTACCAGAAGATCAAAACGCTGGATGAAGTCGGTCTTTCTTATATCAAGCTGGGACAGTCATCTACCACCCTTTCCGGCGGTGAGGCACAGCGTGTGAAACTGGCCACGGAACTTTCCCGCAGACCGACTGGCAAGACCTTATACATTCTGGATGAGCCGACCACGGGTCTGCACTTTGCAGATGTCCATAAACTGGTCAATATCCTGCGCAGATTGTCGGATGGCGGCAACAGCGTCGTGATCATCGAACATAATCTGGAAGTGATCAAAGTGGCTGATTACATCATCGACATGGGACCGGAAGGCGGCGATAAGGGCGGTACAGTCTTTACGAAAGGAACACCGGAGGAAGTGGCAAAAGATAAGAAGAGTTACACTGGCCAGTTCCTCAGGGAATACCTCAAAAAGCAATAACCGAAAACTTGACGGAAAATCAG
This sequence comes from Lachnospiraceae bacterium, assembly GCA_017536965.1. Taxonomy (GTDB): domain Bacteria; phylum Bacillota; class Clostridia; order Lachnospirales; family Lachnospiraceae; genus RGIG5612. The sequence goes on from JAFWCK010000070.1 coordinate 10,101, forward strand.
CGATTATTAAGTAAAAAAACCACAGATTTACTTATTGAAATGAGAAAATCTGTGGTTTAAAATTATTTCATATTTTTGAAAAACAGGAGGAAAAAACATGGCATTGTTAGTACGTCCGGATAACATGGAAAGAATCAGTACACCGGAGCAGGCGAAAGCTTATATTGAGGAACAAGTCAGGGATATCCAGGAGCAGGTTAAAGATAAGAAAGTGCTTCTTGCATTATCCGGAGGCGTGGATTCTTCTGTTTGCGCAGCCCTTCTGATCAAGGCAATTGGCCAGAATCTTGTTTGCGTACACGTGAACCATGGACTCCTCCGTAAAGGTGAGCCGGAACAGGTCATCAAAGTGTTCAAGGAAGAACTTGGCGCAAACCTGATCTACGTGGATGCGGTCGATCGTTTTCTCGATAAGCTGGCAGGCGTAGATGATCCGGAGCAGAAACGTCATATCATCGGCGCAGAGTTTATCGATGTATTTGCTGAAGAAGCAAGAAAATTAGACGGCATCGAATTCCTTGGACAGGGAACCATCTGGCCGGATATCTTAGAGAGCGAAGCAGGCATCAAAGCGCATCACAACGCAGGAGGCCTGCCGGAAGATCTGCAGTTTGAATTAGTAGAGCCGGTCCGCATTCTGTTCAAGGATGAGGTCCGTGTGGTAGGCAAGGAACTGGGGCTGCCGGATTCCATGGTTTACCGTCAGCCGTTCCCGGGACCGGGACTTGGCGTCAGATGTGTTGGCGCGATCACCCGCGACCGTCTGGAAGCCGTTCGCGAGTCTGACGCGATCCTTCGCGAAGAGTTTGCAAAAGCAGGACTGGAAGGCAAGGTATGGCAGTACTTCACGGTTGTCCCGGATTTCAAATCCACCGGTATTACTGATGGCAAGCGGACCTTTGCATGGCCGTGCATCATCCGTGCGATCAACACGACCGATGTTGTTGAAGTAACAGTAGAGCATCTGGATCCGGCACTGATGGATCATCTGGCAATGCGCATCACCACAGAGGTGCCTGGCATTAACCGCGTGCTTTATGACTTCACGCCGAAGCCGCCAGCAACGGTAGAGTACGAATAAAGAAAACGATCGGTATATTGTTTGATTCAAACCGGACGGAAAACCGTCCGGTTTTTTTATGTCAATTTCTTAAAGTAAGTTAACAATCGTTGAGCTTTGTTGTCATCGGAAAGATATGCCTGGATCAAATCGAATAATTCAGGATTCTGATCATATTCGACCGTTACGGATTTCGCATGGGGATCATTGGTCATTCCATATAAGTAATCAGTTGAAGTTCCAAAAGTCAGTGCGATGAAACTGACCGTCTGAAAAGAAGGTTCTCTTTCTCCTTTTTCATATCGGCCATATCCCATGGCAGACATATTTAATCTTCGGGCAGCTTCTGCTTTTGTAATACCAAGTTGAGATCGTAGCTTGATCAAATTTTCAGGTTTAAAGTTCATAAGCCCCTCCTTGACAATAACCAATGGTTATGATATTCTGATGCACAAAATAACCGTTGGTTAATGATAGCAAATAACAGCTACACCTACAAGTACAAAAAAGAAAGGATGGTATTATGAACAATTCAAAACCGCAAACATTAACTGCTAATTTTTATTTCCCAGGCACGAATGTTATCGGAGAGGTAATATGCAAAGAGAATCCGATGACTCCGGAGCGCATGAGAAAAATCCAAATCTTCCGGGAGAATGGATACAAAGTGTTTATTTGGCAAGAAGAAGATATTATGAATCCAGAAGGATTTGATAGGATTATGAGGGAACTGTTTAAAGAACTAGGAAGGGACTATGATCAAGAGAAAGAAGCAAATGAATTGACAAACATATAAAGTAATTATAAAATAATTATGGAAATAAAATTTGAATGGGATGAAGAAAAAGAAAAAAGCAATATTAAAAAACATGGACTCTCTTTTAAAGAGGCAGCAACAGTTTTTTTAGATGAGGCCGCAATTTTATTTGATGATCCGGAGCATTCTGAAGAAGAGGAAAGATTTCTTATATTAGGGATGACATCGTCAGCGAATCTTTGTATTGTGTGTCATTGCTATCGCGCAACAGATACAACAATAAGGATTATTTCAGCAAGAGGTGCAACAAAAAAAGAGGAAATAATATATGTTAGAGGAATATAATATTGACGAATTAAATCCGAGACCGAATCACTATGCAAAAGAATTAAAAAAACAGATAACAATTAAACTTGCGCCGTTTGTAATAGATTATTTCAAAGAAGAAGCGAGCGAAACCGGCATCCCCTATCAGACCCTGATGAATTTGTATTTAGTTGATTGCGTCAAAAAAAAGAAAAAACTAAATATTACCTGGAAAAGCCATTAGCTGTTATTGAAACAGTAAATGGCTTTTTTATGTTATGTTACAATATCTTTGTATTTTTCCTGTCTATATAGTTGAAGGACCTTCAAACCAGCAGAGAGGAACATGATCATGGACGATGTACAGATCATCAGCCCGATCGCAGGGATCACTGCTGCAAAGATCAGGATTATGTTATATGTCATGATTGGTTGAAAAAGATAATAAAACATGAATAAAGTTTAACATAAAAAACGGCGAAATGCGGTTTTTCTTTTATAATCTGGTATAATCATGGAGATATATCATTAATGAGATCGACATAAGGAGTAGCCAATGAAAAAAATAATCATCTGTTTACTTATCACAGTTTGTATGGTGCTTGGATGTGCCTGCGGCAGTTCAACGCCAAAACCAGAAGGAAGTGGAAGCGCAGCAGCGGAACCGCAGAACGAAACCGCACAAGCAGCAGAAAAAAACGGGGACGTCTATATCATATATACCTCTGATGTGCACTGTGGTGTGGATCAGGGATTTGGCTTTGCCGGACTGCAGGAGATCCGCAATTCCCTGGAGGAGCAGGGCTTCACAACCATTCTTGTAGACGATGGTGATTTTATACAGGGTGAATTGATCGGAGCGATGACAAAAGGCGAGTCGATCATCGAGATGATGAATGCACTTAAGTATGATGTGGTGATCCCGGGTAATCATGAGTTTGATTATGGAGTGGATCAGTTCATGAAACTGGTTGAGATGGCAGAATTCCCGGTCATCTGCTGTAACTTTAATAAACAGGGGAAACTTGTATGCGCGCCATACATCATCAAGGAAGCGGCAGGGATAAAGATCGCGTTTGTCGGTGTGACTACACCAAAGACGATCACTACCTCCACACCAAAGTTTTTCCAGGATGAAAAGGGAGAATATATATACGATTTTATGCAGGATGAGACCGGCGGAAAGCTGTATCAGGCCGTGCAGGATGCTGTGGATGCAGCAAGAGCGGATGGAGCGGACTATGTTTACCTGTTGGCTCATTTAGGGGATGAGATGGTCTGCAGTCCGTGGACCTATGCAGATGTCATTTCCAATACGAACGGGATCGATGTGGTGCTGGATGGGCACAGCCATGACACCGAGCAGGTCGTCATGAAGAATAAAGATGGAAAGCAGGTTCCGCGTTCTGCATGTGGTACAAAAATGAATGCTATTGGATACAGCCGGATTTCCGCAGAAAAAGGAATTGAAGAAACAAATATCTGGAGCTGGCCGAATGCCACAAGTGCGGTCAAACTGTTCCATATAGAAAACAATGTGCAGGATCTGGTCACGGAAGAATTCCGGAAAATGGATGAGCAGCTGGGGAAGGTGATCGCGCATTCAGAAGTAGTGCTGACGATGAATGATCCGGAAGCGAAAGATGAATCTGGAAATCCAATCCGTATGATCCGGCGGGCAGAAACCAATCTTGGGGATTTCTGCGCGGATGCGGTCCGGTCAGTGAGAAATTGTGACATCGGGATCATAGGCGGCGGCAATATTCGCGACAGTCTGGATAAAGGGGATGTAAGTTATCGGAGTTTAAAGAGCATTTTCCCGTGGGGAAATGATATTGTTGTTGTAGAAGCAACCGGACAGCAGGTTCTGGATGCCCTGGAGTGGGGCAGCAGGATGGTGCCGGAGGAAAGCGGAGCTTTCCTGCAGGTATCCGGATTGTCATATGAGATCGATGTGACCATTCCAAGCAGCTGTGTGGCAGATGTTAACGGACTCTTTGATCATGTCGCAGGACAAAGACGAGTCAAGAACGTAAAAGTAGCAGGAGAACCGATCGATCCAAATAAAACCTATACGGTAGCAGGCAACAATTATGTCCTGCTGAATCATGGCGATGGGTTTACTGCTTTTGATGGGGCAAAAATAGTTGCAGATAGGATCAAAAAGGATGATGAGCTCCTGGTCGATTATGTTGTTGATACACTTGGCGGAACGGTTGGGGAACAATATGCGGATCCATACGGACAGGGCAGGATCACAATCCTGCAGTAAATAGTTATGACGAGTAAAAGCCGCTGCATTATGATGCAGCGGCTTTTTTTGCCCATTCTGCGGCATAGTTGCCTCCGCAAACCCCGCAGGCAAGTATGGTGGTATCGTTGATCTTTTTTGTAGCAAGCCCATAGGCGATCGAATCTGTTTCCGGTTCCTTGCGGTACGTTTCTGATTCTATTTCTCCAAATCCCATATCCTCAAAGAACTCGATCAGATAGTCATCCTGTGCTTCCGGGTGATCGATATCACGGAACGTGTTTATAAAAAGTTATAAACTGTCCGGTAACGTACCGGATGTCTGTTTCGCTGCTTTCATCGGCACTGGTCTGCAGCGATCCAGCTCCGGTAATCAGCAGAAGGAAGCAGAGCAGAGTGCCCATTAATTTTATTAGAGTCTTTTTCACAAGCAGGGTCCTTTCTAGTCGCGTCTTACAGTACCAGATTTTTCATGACTTCCTGCAGATCATCATAGTCTTCAATATGCTTAAGCTGCTCCATGGCTTTTTCTATTTTATCGGACGGAAGGATGATCTGTGCGTTGTTAAAGAATCTCTTATCCAGGTCTTCCTGTGTAATGCGGTAGCCGTCTTTGTTGGTGCCGGAAGAGTAATCACATTCGGCAGTATAAGTCTGGCCGTGTGCATCGATCTCCACTTTAGCATACCAGGACAGAGGATCCGTCTTTTTCTGCTCATAATAGCGCTCGGACCGCAGCATTTTGACTTTGCTCATGAAACTGCGGATGCGAGGGTCTGTGAGGGCGGATTTATTCTGCCATGCCGGGCCGACTTCGTAGCCGTATAATGCCATTGCTAATGTATATGGACCGGAGAACTGTGCATCCACCTGATTGCTGACTGCCATCTGGTCCGGATGCGCAACAAAGTCCGCACTGTAGCAGCGGATCTCGTCGATCTCGTTCGATCCAAAGTGATGTTCTTCCATGAGTTTATAAAAGCAGTCCAGATCCGAATGCAGATATCTGCATGCCGGGTAAGGTTTGAGCCCCATTGTAAGCCATTTCCATGTTTTTCCGATATCCCGTACCACTTCTTCCGGTTCCCA
>JAFWCK010000071.1 GCA_017536965.1 Lachnospiraceae bacterium
GTGGTCAAGGGTACCGTCCTTGCGGAAAAAGGTACCGTGATCGATTCCGGCCTTATGGGGACCCTTGCCGGACAGAATATACCGGAGCCATTGGTTTATAAGCAGATCTGCGCCGGCATTATTGCCACAGGAAGTGAGCTGGTGCCAGTTGGCCAAGAACCAGGTCCGGGAATGATCATTGATACCAATGAATATACCCTGACGGGAGCAATGGAGCACATGGGCTTTCGTGTCCGCCGTTATGGAATTGCAGATGACACAGAAGAAGCCATCGCTGACATTCTGAAAAAAGCTATGCAGGAGTGTGATGTGATCCTGATCACCGGCGGCGCTTCTGTAGGTGACTTTGATGTAACACCAAAGGCTATGGAGAAAGCGGGTATCCGTCTCTTATTCCAGGGCGTGGATATGAAACCGGGCAAAGCCTGTGAGTATGGTGTCTGCGGAGAAAAACTGGTCTGCGGATTATCCGGACATCCATCTTCTTCCTTAACCAATCTCTTGCTGGTTGGTCTTGCAGGATTAAGAAAAATGAGCGGCATCAAAGATTATATGCCAAAAGAGATCGACCTGGTGCTGGCAAATGATTTCGGCAAACAAAGTAAAAACGACCGCGTGATCCGGGGAACTCTTATGATTGAAGACGGCATTGCGAAAATCCGTGTGCCGAAAGGACAGGGCAATGTTATGATCAGCTCCACCATTGGCAGTGACTGCGTAGCAGTCGTGCCGGGCGGAAGAGGACCGCTGAAAGCGGGAGATAAAATTAAAGGATATCTGATATGAAAAAGATCAATGTTGAAGATGCAGTCGGCAAGGAACTGTGCCACGATATAACAGCCATTCGTGATGGCTTTAAGGGCGCAGAGTTTAAGAGAGGGCACATCATTACGGAAGAGGATATTCCGCGTCTTTTGAATCTGGGCAAAAAGCAGATCTTTGTCTGGGAAGAAAACGCCGGAGAAATTCATGAAGAGGAAAGTGCAATCCGACTGGCTGCAATGGCACCGGTGGATGGCGCTGAGTGGACAGGTCCATCGGAAGGAAAAATGATGCTGACGGCAAAACAGCGCGGAATGTTCCGCGTGGATAAAGATCTTTTGACAGCGGTCAATTCGATTGGGGACATTACGTTTACCACGATCGCGGATCATTATCCGGTAGAAGAAGGAGACCGGCTGGCATCGGTGCGTATCGTGCCACTGGTCACAAAAGAAGAGCAGATCATCGAAGCGGAGAAGCTGTGCAAAGACAAAACCCTTCTTGCGCTTCGCCCATATAAAAACATGCGGGTCGGGATCATCATCACCGGCTCCGAAATCTATAACGGACGGATCAAGGATAAATTTGAACCGGTGATCCGTGCGAAGTTGACAAAGTATCCTGCTGAAGTGCTGGGCGTGACCATCTGTGATGACGATCTGGATATGATCATTGCTGCATCGAAGACGTTCATGGAACAGGGAGCAGACCTCTTGATCTATTCCGGCGGCATGAGTGTGGATCCGGACGATCTGACACCGACTGCGATGCGTCAGCTTGCAGATCATTTTGTAACACAGGGTGTCCCGTCTCAGCCAGGCAACATGACGACAATCGCGTACAGTGGGGATGTGGTTTTGACAGGCGTCCCTTCTGCAGCCATCAGTCAGCCGACTACCGTGCTGGACGCGCTGCTTCCACAGATCTTCGCGGGAGATCGTTTTACAAAAGAAGAATTAATGCGCCTGGGAGATGGCGGCCTTTGCATGCAGTGCAAACCGTGCCACTTCCCATGCTGCCCATACGGAAAATATTAAGATGAAAGATTCCTTTGGAAGGGAAATTACATATTTACGGTTATCTGTTACAGACCGGTGCAATCTGCGCTGCCGTTACTGCATGCCGGAAGAAGGCGTCTGCAAATTGACGCATGACGATATGCTGACGGAGGATGAAATGATCCTTGCAGTAGAGGCTGCTGCATCGTTAGGCATCAAAAAGCTGCGGATCACCGGCGGAGAGCCGCTCGTAAAAAAGAATATCCTGGAGATCTGTGAACGGGCATGTGCTGTTGAAGGCATTACAGAAACAGCCATTACGACAAACGGGACATTGCTTCCGCAAATGGCCCTGCCGTTGCGCAAAGCCGGGATCCAGAGGATCAATTTAAGCCTGGACACACTGAATGAAGAAAAATACAGGCATATCACAAGACGGGGCGAGCTGAAAGATGCTTTGGATGGTATTCACGCCGCCTTGGATGCAGGTTTTGAGATAGTAAAGATCAATGCCGTTTTGATCGGCGGATTCAATGATAATGAGATACGTGATCTGGCGGAACTGACATTAAAAATGCCGATAGATGTGCGGTTTATCGAATTGATGCCGATGTATGACAGCGGCGATTTCGGGAATGAAGCTTATATTAAAGGAGATACTGTTCTGGCGCAGCTGCCGGAAGCCGTTCCGCAGGAGGCAGACGGAGGTGTAGCAAGACTTTTCCGCCTTCCAAACGCTTTGGGCAATGTAGGACTGATCAGCCCGATCAGCGCACATTTCTGTGGAGACTGCAATCGTCTGCGCATTACGGCAGATGGACGGATCAAGCCGTGCCTGCACTCGGATGATGAGTATCGGATCAAAGGATGTTCCCGCGAAGAAATGACAGCGGTGATGAAAGACGCGATCCTTCATAAACCGCAGTGGCACGGGGAAATGTCTTATGCAGAGCGGACACATACACACCGTGATATGAATCAGATCGGAGGATAAAGATGATACCGGTTTTAGGGTTCGCTGCTTATTCAGGAACCGGAAAAACAACATTGATCGAGCAGATCATACCAAGATTGAAAAAAGAAGGAATTCGCCTGGCAGTCATCAAACATGATGCGCATGGGCTGAAGTTTGATAAAGAAGGAAAAGACTCCTGGCGTTTTTCCAACGCCGGAGCTGATTATTCCCTGGTAAATGGACCAGAACAAAGTGCTATTTTTGTAAGCCGTCCGCTTTCACTGGAAGAAGCCATCGGTATGATCACAGATGTGGACCTGATCCTTATAGAGGGCTATAAAACGGGGACATTCGATAAAGTCGGCATCAGCAGGATAGAGACCGGAAAAGGATTTCCGGATGATCCGCAGCATTTTAAGGCATTAGTTACAGATGATACTACTTATCTGGAAAAGACGGATACAAACCTTCCGCCTGTCTTTGCGTTGAATGATGTGGATGGCATTACAAATTGGATTTTGGATACCTATATCCGAGAGGTATAAACATGCAGAATCAGGAAGATTTTACTCATTTCAATGAACAGGGCAGGGCCAAGATGGTTGATGTCACGGACAAACCGGTCACAAACCGGCAGGCGGTTGCGCAGGCACGGGTGAAAGTCAGTGCAGAGACATTTGCATTGATCAAAACCGGCGGAATGAAAAAAGGCGATGTGCTGACAGTTGCGCAGATTGCAGGCGTGATGGGAGCAAAAAAGACACCGGATCTGATACCGATGGCACATCCGATCACTTTGACCGGAATCGATCTGAATCTGCGGCTGAATGAAGAAGAACTCTCCGTAGATATCGAAGCTGCGGTCACCTGTGACGGTAAGACCGGAGTGGAAATGGAGGCATTAACAGCAGCATCTGTCGCGGCGCTGACCGTTTACGATATGTGCAAAGCCGTCCAGAAGGATATTCTTATTACAGATGTCTGCCTGCTGCAAAAATCCGGCGGGGTGCATGGAGATTTTCATCGATAAAAAAATACGTTACACTACATAAATTATGATCCCGTGTTTCTGCATTCCTCACTTGCAGAATCGCGGGATCATTTTTTCTTTGCACGCGGCAGACGATAGAGTTTGCGCTTTGACCTGGCGCGCACCTTCCGCTTTGTATGCTGCTGACGGTATTCTTTAATACGTTCTCCGATGGTGTTGTAGTCACGTTCAAACAGTTCATCACTGATCTGAATGGAAAGAAGGGAAGGATCCACTTTCTCTACGATCACCTCCTGCACAAAAGCTTTGCTTTTTTGCGCATATTTCGGAAGTTCATTTAATTCCTGGATATGGGCCAGCTCCGGCCTCCAGAGTATCTCGATCTTCCGCAGGGGTTTCATGGAAGGATTGCGGGAAGGCATGCGGAGAAAATAGAAATCAGGTTTGCCGTCCACTTCATCAATGGTAATGATGCCCCAGTGTTCCGGCACATGCTCTTCTACATGAGATCCGTGGCTGGAGCCCACGGCGATGATATTCATATCGAAGTACATGTCATAGTCTTTGACCTGACGGGAAAGCCTCTGATAGGAATCAGCATCGCTTTTGATCTCAATGCCGCAGAGTTTTTCCGGTAAAACCATTACAATATCCGCACGGGAACGGCCCGTGCGTTTTTCTTCCAGAATACGGATCTTACCGTAATATTCTTCCAGATAATCAAATAACGGCTCTCGGATATCTTTGTCATACAGCATAGTAAAGACATTATAAAATGCCTGCTGTGATGGTGCAAGCAAAGGGGCATCCATGCTATAATCATATTAATAAAATGAGAGGATGTTTTTATGAAACTGATCCATCTGTCAGATCTCCATTTGGGAAAACGTGTGAACGAGTTTTCCATGCTGGAAGATCAAAAGGATATCCTGAATAAGATTATTGCTGTTATAGAAGAAGAACAGCCCGATGCGGTGCTGATCGCAGGGGATGTGTACGATAAAAGTGTGCCTTCAGCCGAAGCGGTGGAACTGTTTGATGAGTTTCTGGTGCAGCTGGCAAATGCAAAAACTCAGGTATTTATCATCAGCGGCAATCATGATTCGGCAGAGAGGCTGGCATTTGCCAACCGGCTGATCGATGCCAGTGGTATTCACCTGGCTCCGGTCTACAGAGGCGAAGTGGCGCCGTTCTCCTTTAAGGATGAGTATGGAACTGTAGATCTTTATATGCTGCCGTTCGTAAAGCCGGCAAATGTTCGCAGGTTTTTCCAGGAGGAAGAAATCAGAAGTTATGAGGATGCACTGAAAGCGGCTATTCGCGCTATGCAGGTGAATGAGAAAAACCGCAGCATCCTTATCACGCATCAGTTCGTGACTGGCGCATTAGTTTCTGATTCAGAAGACTTGTCTGTTGGAGGAACAGACCAGGTCAGCGCAGAGGTATTTGAAGCATTTGATTATGTCGCCTTAGGACATCTGCACCGGCCTCAGAATGTAAAGGAGAATATCCGCTATTGCGGGACCCCGCTCAAGTATTCGTTCTCCGAAGCGAATGATGTAAAAAGTGTGACCATTGCAGAACTGAAAGAAAAAGGCAGTCTTTCCGTGCGGGAGATTCCGATTACTCCTTTGCATGAAATGAAAGAAATCAAAGGAAATTATACGGACCTGGCATTCAAAGGGTATTACGATGCGCATCCGGAACTGAAAGATTCCTATCTGCACATCACGCTGACGGATGAAGAGGATGTGCCGGATGCGGCTGCAAAACTCCGCGTCATCTATCCGCTCCTGATGAAGCTGGATTATGATAACACGCGCACAAGAAACCAGCAGCGTGTTACGGCGCTTTCAGAAGTGGAAAAGAAAACGCCGATGGAACTGTTTGATGCTTTCTTTGAAATGCAGAACGGACAGACAATGAGTGCAGAGCAGAAGCAATATGTGGAAACACTAATAGAAAAGATCTGGGAGGGGGACAAATGAGACCGATCACTTTAACCATGTCCGCCTTCGGACCATATGCAAGCGAGACCGTTATTGATTTTGATAAACTGGGTGAGAGCGGTCTGTATCTGATTACGGGTGATACCGGCGCAGGTAAGACGACGATCTTTGACGCTATCACCTTTGCCTTGTTTGGCGAAGCGAGCGGCGGGGGACGGGAAGCAAAGAGCTTCCGCTCCAAATATGCGCTCCCGGACGTTCCGACAAAAGTCCGCCTGGTCTTTTCCTATGGCAACGTGGAATATTGCGTGGAGCGAAACCCGGAATATGAACGGAAAAAAGCGCGCGGAGAAGGCACAACGAAAGAAAATGCAAATGCGGTATTAACACTGCCGGACGGCAGTGTAGTCACGAAAGTGAAAGACGTGAATGACGCAATCCAGTCAATCCTGGGGATTGACCGCAGTCAGTTCATGCAGATTGCTATGATCGCTCAGGGAGACTTTCGCAAGATCCTGATGGCTCCGACGGGAGAGAGGATCCAGATATTCCAGAAGCTGTTCCGTACGAAGAATTTTGCAACTCTTCAGGACCGCCTTAAGGACGAAGCCGCCGGGAAACGGAAAGCCTGGGATGACATCCGTCTTTCTATTTCGCAGTATCAGCAGGGTATAATCTGTGAGGAAGATAACGCACTTTTCGAACAGGTGGAAAAAGCCCGGGTTGGAGAATTGCCCGCAAAAGAGGTTTCCGAAATGCTGCAGGAGCTGATCCGTCTGGATCAGGCTGAAAAAGACGCAGTGGCAAAGGAGATTGCAGAAATCGATCAGAAACTGCTGGTGGTAGAGCAGCACCTGACGGAAGCCAGATCACAGGAAGAAATCAGGAAGCAGAAAACACAGTCAGAAAAAGGCCTTGCAAAGGCGAAAGAAGTGCAGGAACAAACGACTGCCCGTCTGGAAGCAGCACAGGCGCAGCTGCCGCAGATTGCTAAATTGACAGATGAGCGGGCCTCTTTGTCAGCGGAACTTCCTGAGTATGAGACCCTGGATGGTCTGCAGAAAGAACGGAAAACACTGAAGGAACAGGCAGAAAAACTAACGCAGACGCAAAATGATCTGCGAAAGACCATAGAAGCAGAAACAGAAACAGTCTGTGCCGAAAAAGAAGAACTAAAAGCTTTATCTGGCTGCGAAAAAGATAAGGTGCAGCAGGATGCGCTTCTTGCTGAGACCGAGGCAAAACGGAAGGCTGCAGCAGATATCCGCAAGCAGATCCAATCTGCGCAGAAGCAGGCCAAAGATCTGAAAACCGCGCAGGATTCCTATCGAAAGAAGGCCGCTGAGGCAGCAGAGGCCAAGTCATTTTATGATCATGCTCATAAAGCATATCTGGATGATCAGGCCGGCATCCTGGCAGAAGAATTGAAAGAAGGAGA
>JAFWCK010000072.1 GCA_017536965.1 Lachnospiraceae bacterium
GATGGCAGGGTAGTGGAAGAAACGCTCAATATAAACGTCTTTCCAGATAGGCATACGTTCCGGCATACTGCCAAAAATATAAGGGAGCTCTAAAACCATGACATCCATACCGCCGTTTGCAGCGCCGCCACCGGATTCCTCAATCAGCTTAGCGGCCTGTTCCACACGGCTCCTTATGTAAGGATGGTATTTTGCAAGCCCTTTTTCCGGATAAAGACGATCAAAATAAGCAAAATAGGAGTTATTCACGACACTTCTTTTTACACCAGCTCTTCGGGCTGCCCGGAAGACTTTAGAAGCATCCTCAACCAAATGTCCGTGGAAAAAGTCATAAGAAGGAGCTTTTGGGGTATATCGATCATCCGGACCAACGGAATAAATGAATGCATCGTAGCCTTCGAAAACAGGAACCAGCTCATCCTCCGTCATCTGAAACAGGTCGCCGTGCCCGACAGGTACCTCTTTCGGCCACCAGCCGTCCAGGTTGACATCATCTAAAGCAAATGCACCCACTTCGTATCCGCGATCAAGCGCAACCTTTGTAGCGTAATAACCAAGAAAACCGGTCCCACCTACGATCATTATCTTCATTTTTCCGTTCTCCTCCCTTTCAGTCACAATTCGATAGCTGTTAAAAATTTTTTATATTATAGCACTTTTAACGTTGTAATATTAATACATGAAACGTATTACTGTAATAAAAAATTAATCAAATATTAATGAATTTTTTTATTTACACATATACATGTAGCGATGTAAAATAATCCAATTGAGAATGTCTGTGGAAACAGACAATAAAAGGAGTATAGACAATGGGTAAGTATTTTGGAACAGACGGCTTCAGAGGTAAGGCAGGAGAGGATTTAAGAAGTGAGCACGCATTTAAGATCGGACGTTATCTGGGCTGGTATTACGGCCAGAAGCATCCGGATGGGGAGCGCGCAAGAATTGTTATTGGAAAAGATACCAGAAGGTCATCTTATACTTTTGAAAATGCGTTAGCAGCGGGCATTACTGCCAGTGGTGCAGATGCTTATCTTCTGCATGTCACAACAACACCAAGCGTCAGCTTTATCACAAATGATGAAGGCTTTGACTGTGGTGTTATGGTATCCGCAAGCCATAATCCATATTATGACAATGGCATCAAGCTTTTGAATGGCGAAGGCGAGAAAATGGAAGACGAGGTCCAGGACGAGATCGAGCGTTACATGGACAGTGAGGAAGACTATATTCCATACGCAACGGAAGATAAAATCGGAAAAACAGAAGATCATTATTTCGGCAGAAACCGTTATATCGGATTCCTTGCTGGTCTGGCAATGAAATCATTTGAAAACTGCCGTGTCGGTCTTGACTGTGCAAACGGATCAGCCTGGATGATCGCCCGTGCCGTCTTTGATGCTCTTGGCGCTAAAAGCCAGGTCATCAATAACCAGCCTAACGGAACTAACGTGAATGATAACTGCGGTTCCACTCATATTGAAGGACTTCAGAAGTTCGTCGTCGACAATATGCTGGATGTCGGATTTGCCTTTGACGGCGATGCAGACCGCTGTCTGGCTGTTGATGAAAACGGTAATGTGGTCAACGGTGACAAGATCATCTATATCTGTGCAAAATACCTCAAAGAGCACAACCAGCTTCCTGAGAATAAAGTAGTCGTTACGATCATGTCCAATTTTGGTTTATTTAAAGCATTGGATAAAGTTGGAATCGGCTATGAGAAAACCAAAGTCGGTGACCGCTATGTCTATGAAAACATGAAAGAAAACGGTTATGCGATCGGCGGCGAGCAGTCCGGCCATATCATCTTCCGCCAGCATGCACATACAGGTGACGGAATCCTGACGGCTATTATGCTGATGAATGTCATGATCAAGACACAGCTTCCTCTTTCCATCCTGGCTCAGAACTGTGAGATGTATCCGCAGGTACTGAAAAATGTTGTCGTGGATGATAAAGAAGCAACGCTGCAGGATCCAAAGGTTCTGGAAGTTGTAGAAAAATGTGGAGAAACCTTAGGTGATACCGGAAGAGTTCTTCTTCGTGCCAGTGGAACAGAGCCTGTCCTTCGTGTCATGGCAGAAGCAGGAACGGATAAAGAAGCAGAAGAAAATGTTGATCTGATCATTGCAGCCATGGCACAGTCCGGCCATTTGGTTGAAGTCAGAAAGAAATAAAGAGGAGTTTTCAATGAATATTAAGATTACAGATCTGTTTGATCTGGAACACAGCAAAGCAGCGGATTATCTGAAACAGTTTTCCTATCCATGGGAAGCCCTTGCAGGCATTTCCGATTTTGTAAAGGAATTAGGTAAGACCCTTCCGGAAGATGAGTATGATCATCCGGCAGAAGATGTCTGGATCGCGAAAGATGTCCAGTTTTATATCCGTGAGACAAATTATATCAAAGGACCGGCCATTATTGGGCATGGAACAGAAATCAGACCAGGTGCTTTTATCCGCGGATCTGTCCTGGTAGGTGATAACTGCGTGATCGGCAACTCTACAGAGCTGAAAAATGTCATTATTTTTGATAATGTGCAGGTTCCGCATTACAATTATGTCGGTGATTCCATTCTGGGATTCAAAGCTCATATGGGAGCCGGATCGATCACATCAAATGTGAAAAGCGACAAGATCAATGTCGTGATCAATAATCAGGGAGAGAAGATCGAGACCGGAAGAAAGAAAATCGGTGCAATGCTGGGCGACCGCGTGGAAGTTGGCTGCAACAGCGTGCTGAATCCAGGAACGATCGTTGGAAGAGATTCTAACATCTATCCGACATCCTGTGTACGCGGATGCATTCCGGAAAATTCTATTTACAAAGAAAAAACAAGCATTGTGCTCAAAACCAATGCCTAAGGGAGGTAAAACCATGAAAGTTATTGTAGCAAAAGATTATGAAGCAGCAAGCAAGGCAGCCGCTGACATTATTGAAAAAATCGTCCGCGAAGAGCCAGAGTGCACACTGGGTCTGGCAACAGGTTCCTCACCGGTAGGAATGTATCAGGAACTGGCAAGAAGATGTAAAGAAGAAGGTCTGGATTTCTCTAAGATCCATTCTGTGAACCTTGATGAATATGTTGGTCTGGAAGGTACTCATGACCAGAGCTACCGCTACTTCATGAATGATAATCTTTTTGATCATATCAATATTGATAAAGCAAATACATACGTTGCAAAAGGCGTTGGTGACGTAGCAGCAAACCTGAAGGAATTCAACGACATCCTGGACAAAACAGATATCCGTATCCAGGTGCTGGGAGTAGGTCCGGACGGTCATCTCGGATTCAACGAACCTGGCGAGACTTTATATGACGGTGCACATGAGGAAGTTCTTGATGATTCTACGATCGAAGCAAATAAACGTTTCTTCGCAAGCAAAGAAGATGTTCCGACCCATGCTGTCACCATGGGTATGGGGAATATCATGCGCGCACAGGCACTGCTTATGATCATTTCCGGCAGCAAAGAAGAAGCTGCAACCAAGCTTCTGATCGAAGATAAGATCGATCCAAAATGCCCGGCAACCTTTATGCGGATGCATCGGGACGCAACAGTCGTATTAACACAGGAACTGGCAGATAAAATAGGATACAAAGCATGATCGATAACAGCAACTTTTTTGCGATCCTCTCCCGCATGAAATATGTGAACAGATGGGGGCTGATGAGGAACGCGCGAATGGAGTCACTCTCCGATCACACGTTAGATGTGGTTTTTATTGCGCATGCATTAGTTGTGATCGCAAATACCTATTATGATGCTGCATTGGATGAAGGAAGGGTCGCTTTATTAGCGGCCTTTCATGATGCTCCGGAAATCATCACCGGGGATCTGCCGACGCCTGTCAAATACTTTGATCCGGAAATCAAACAATCTTATGACAGAGTAGAACAGTCTGCTAAGAAAAAAATGATCGCTCAGCTGCCGGAAGAGATGCAGCTGACCTATGACGGGATCATGAACGCAGAAGAATCAGAGGATGATATTCTGATAAAATATGTAAAAGCAGCAGATAAACTGTCAGCGCTGATCAAGTGCATTGAAGAAGAACGCAGCGGAAATCAGGATTTTGAAAAAGCAAAAGAAGCAACTATGAAAACAATTCAGGGACTGAAAATGCCGGAAGTGGATTTCTTCCTGGATAATTTCCTCCCTGGATATTATATGACATTAGATGAACAGACAGATCAATCACAAAAGTGACAATAAGTCAGGAGGATAATTATGGCTACAAAGCAAATGTACGCACGCAGCGAGATCGGCCCGGGAAAACAGGGCTTTTCAAAGACCCGTTCTATTATTGAGGCCGCTTTTTACGGCAACAATGTCGTAGAAGTGACCAGTTTGGAGCAGGCATATGAAATGGCAAAAGCATCACCGGGTACTGTCGTGACCGATATGCCGGTATACAAAGGAGAGACCTTCGGTCTGCCTGCCGATGCAAAAGTGCTTCTGTTTAATGATGGTTCCGTTACAGGAAGATGCGCTGCAGCAAGAAGAATCATCGGAGAACCAGGTGTTGATACAACCGATCTGGATAAAAAGCTGATGGATGCTGTTTATGATACCCGTTATTCCACCATGTATCATGCGACAGCCTATATTGGCCTGGATAAAGAATTTATGGTCAAAGCACATCTGCTGATCCCGGAAGGAGAAGAGAATATTCTTTATAACTGGCTGATCAACTTCCAGTATCTTTCTGAAGAATACAAAAAAATGTATGCTGAATCCCGCATGATCGAAGGAGAGTCTGATATTTATATCTTCTCTGATCCACAGTGGGAGCATGAAGAGCATCCGCTGGGTCTTACCTATTTTGATACGGATCACAACTGTGCAGCATTGCTTGGTATGCGGTATTTCGGAGAGCACAAGAAAGGTACGCTGACCATTGCATGGGCAATCGCAAACCGCAATGGCTATGCTTCCTGCCACGGTGGACAGAAAAAGTATACGTTAAAAGATGGCAGCACCTACGTAGCATCTGTCTTTGGTCTGTCAGGTTCCGGAAAATCCACACTGACTCACGCAAAACATGGCGGCAAATACGATGTAACAGTTCTGCATGATGATGCATTTGTCATCAACTCTGATACCTGTTCATCCATCGCTTTAGAGCCTACTTATTTTGATAAAACGGCTGATTATCCTGTAGATAGTGAAGATAATAAGTATTTGATCACCGCACAGAACTGTTCTGCAACTTTAGATGAGGATGGCAAAGTGGTACTGGTTACAGAAGACGTTAGAAATGGAAATGGCCGTGCGATCAAGTCCAGACTCTGGTCACCGAACCGTGTAGACAAGATCGATGAGCCGGTCAATGCTATTTTCTGGATTATGAAAGATCCAACCATTCCACCAGTAGTCAGACTAAAAGGTGCCTCTCTGGCAGCTGTTATGGGAGCAACCCTGGCAACCAAGAGAAGTTCTGCAGAAAGACTGGCTCCTGGTGTAGATCCGGATGCGCTGGTCGTAGAGCCTTATGCAAACCCATTCCGTACCTATCCGCTGGCAAATGATTATGTTAAATTTAAGAAGCTGGTGGAAGAAAAGAACGTAGATTGCTATATCATCAACACCGGTGATTTCTTCGGAAAAGATGTCACAAAACATGTCACACTGGGTATTCTGGAAGCTATCGTTGAGAAGAAAGCCGACTTTAAGCAGTGGGGCCCGTTTGAAGATATCGAAATCTTTGAACAGGAAGGCTATGTTCCGGATCTTTCCGATGAGAATTACGTTAAAGCTCTGAAAGCAAGAATGAATGACCGCCTTGATTTCGTCCAGTCCAGAAATACATTTAAGGATGGTTACGATAAATTGCCGGAAGATGCACTGGCAGCAATCCAGAAAGTAATCGATTGTCTGAAATAAATAAACAGCTTAAGTCCCCTGCCGGGTAATACCTGCAGGGGATTTTTTTGATTATTGTAAAATGATTTGGAATTGAATGATAGGCCCGTATCTGCTATGATAATAATACCCAAACGTGTCGTTCTGATATTTTGAACCTACAATGATTAAAAGGGATTCCAATATTTTTTGGCAGATGACCAGCCTCCATCGAGTGGACTTCAGAAGTCAAAGTGCGGAGAACCCACCTGGCTGATGCTAGGAATCAAAATTCAGGACAGCGATTTGGGTTTTTTTCAGGATTTATCTGGAACGCTTTTTCTGATAGACCTGGGTCTCATTCATCAGACGTTTCAATTCTTCTTTTTCTTCTTTTTTCATCTTTTTCGTCTCGTATCTTTCCTGTTTCCGTTCAATGGAAGCTTCGTATTTCATTGCTTTTTTTCGCTGCCGTTTTGCAGAAACCGATTCCTGCCAGGATTTGAAATGGAAGTTGATCTCGGCACAGAAAAAGATGATATACATACCGAAGTATAAATACAGCATCAGAAGAATAAACGTTGTCAGAGAACCATAAGTGTAAGAAAAATTAGGAAAATATTTCACATATAAAGAAATCAATTCTGAAAGGCCGACAAATGCACCGCTTGCCAGCATGGCACCCGGGAACATCTGGAAGAATTTGTTTTTCTTCGCCGGAAAGATCGAATACATTGTCATAAATAAGATCAACAAGACAAATAATGCGATCAGGACACGGCGCCTAAGGATAAACATGATCACTCGAAGGAAATGCCCCATATAGGCAAACGTGTTCAAAAGATGATTATAAATGATCGATCCGAAGACCAACATGATCATAATGACGATGAAAGCGATCACAAGCACGAACGTATACAGGCAGGATAAAAGCCGCACACGCACCCAGTTTCTGTGATCTCTGATATTAAAACAGATATTGATGCCCCGGATCATGGACATAACGCCCTTTGAAGCAGACCAGATACCACCGAGAGCAGAAACAAGGATCAAGGTAGTGCCGGCTGTATTTGAAAAGACCTCTTCTGTGATCTGACGAATGATCGGGGAAATAGCATCCGGAAGAAGAAATTCTATCCGTGCGATCAAAAACTCTTCCGTTAAAGGTGTGTATTTAATGATTGTAGCAATGAGGATCAGAAACGGGAAAATAGATAAAATCATGAAGAAAGCGGAAGACGCGGAGTAGTTATAGATCCGGTCTTTTCCGATTTTCTGAAAAAAACTCTTCACATACAAATAACTTTTCGTGAGCATGGCAAAAATTATAGTAAATTTTCATAGTAAAAGCAACTGAATTGTGTTATAACCTACTATGAATGTTTATGTGTAAAAATATATTATATAGAGGGATTAAGACATGAAAGACAAATTAGCGAAAATCAGACTCGAGGCAATTGAGAAGATCAAAAACGCCAAGTCGATGGAGACTCTGAATGAACTGAAAGTCGCTTATCTCGGGAAAAAGGGACAAATGACAGAAGTTCTGAAGGGCATGAAAAATGTGGAAGCATCAGAGCGGCCTGTCATTGGACAGATGGTCAATGATACCCGTAACGAGATCGAAAGCTGTTTTGAAGAGATGCAAAACGCACTGGAGAGTGCACTTCTTGATGCAAAAGTTAAAGCAGAAACGATCGATGTCACGCTTCCGGGCAAAACAAAAGATTTGGGACATGAACATCCATGCAACCTGATCCTGAAAGAAGTGGAAGACATCTTTATCGGCATGGGCTATGAAGTTGTATCGGGTCCGGAAGTAGAGTATGACTATTACAACTTTGAAGCCTTGAATATTCCAGCAAATCATCCTGCTAAAGATGAGCAGGATACCTTCTATATTAACAATGACATCTTACTCCGTACGCAGACATCTTCTGTGCAGATCCATGAAATGGAAAAAGGTGTGCTGCCGATCCGTATGATCGCGCCTGGAAGAGTGTTCCGTGCGGATGAAGTGGATGCAACACATTCCCCTTGCTTCCATCAGATAGAAGGTCTGGTGGTGGATAAGGGAATCACATTTGCAGATCTGAAGGGAACATTAGATGAATTTGCAAAACGGTTTTTCGGGCCGGACACAAGAACCAAATTCCGTCCGCATCATTTCCCGTTTACCGAACCAAGCGCAGAAGTAGATGTATCCTGCTTCAAATGCGGCGGGAAAGGCTGCCGGTTCTGTAAAGGCGAAGGCTGGATCGAGATCTTAGGCTGCGGCATGGTGCATCCGCACGTGCTTGAAATGGTCGGGATCGATCCAAACGAGTATTCCGGCTTTGCCTTTGGAATGGGCCTGGAAAGACTGACCCTTCTGAAATGTGAAATTGACGACATGCGGTTACTTTATGAAAACGATTATCGTTTCCTGAAACAGTTCTAAAGAAAGGAGAGAAAGAATGAACGCATCATTATCTTGGATCAAAGCATATGTACCGGATCTGAAAGCGGATTATCAGGAATTTCGGGATGCCATGACGCTCTCCGGAACAAAAGTGGAGGGATTTACGCAATTTGATAAAGACCTGGATAAGATCGTGATCGGACAGATCACTAAAATCGAGCCTCACCCGGATGCAGATAAACTGGTTGTCTGCCAGGTGAATCTGGGAAATGAATCCGTACAGATCGTGACCGGTGCCTCTAATGTATTTGAGGGAGCAAGAGTTCCTGTCGTTACAGACGGAGGAAAAGTAGCAGGCGGCCACGATGGAAAAATGACAGAAGGCGGCATTAAGATCAAAGCCGGAAAATTAAGAGGAGTGGATTCCTTCGGTATGATGTGCTCCATCGAAGAGTTAGGATCCACCCGCGAAATGTATCCGGATGCTGCTGAAAACGGTATCTATATCCTTCCGGACGATGCTCCGGTCGGAGGCGATGCCATCGAATACCTTGGCCTTCATGATGCCAATTATGAATTTGAGATCACATCCAACCGTGTGGACTGCTACAGCGTGCTTGGAATTGCAAGAGAAGCGGCAGCTACATTCCGTCTTCCATTCCACGGTGTAGAACCGGTGATCCAAAAAACAGTGGATGACATTCATGATTATCTGCAGGTAGAAGTAGAGGATAAGGACCTTTGCCCGCGCTATACCTGCATGATGGTTAAAAATATCCGTCTGGCACTATCCCCAAAATGGCTGCAGAGACGATTGGCAAGCAACGGCATCCGTCCGATCAACAACGTAGTTGATATCACAAACTATGTTATGGAAGAATTCGGACAGCCGATGCACGCATTTGATTATGATACGATCCGCGGCAAGAAAATCGTTGTCAAACGTGCAAATGACGGAGATACTTTTGTAACACTGGATGGACAGGAAAGAAAGCTGGATAAAGATATTCTGATGATCAATGATGCGGTAGGCCCAATTGGTATTGCCGGCATCATGGGCGGCGAAGAGTCCAAGATCACAGATGATGTTAAGACCCTGGTATTTGAAAGCGCATGCTTTGACGGCACCAATAACCGTCTTTCTGCAAAGAGACTTGGCATGCGTACGGATGCTTCCGGCAAATATGAGAAAGGCCTGGATCCGAATAATGCCTATCCGGCATTGCTTCGTGCCTGCCAGCTGATCGAAGAGCTGGATGCTGGCGATGTCATTGGCGGCGTGATCGATCTTTATCCGGAACCGGTGAAAGAAAAACAGATCGCATTTGAACCGGATCGGATCAATGCATATCTGGGTACAGATATCGATGAAGAAACGCAGCTGTCTTATTTCGGACCATTGGAGATCAAATATGATCCGGCAACCAGAATGCTGACGATCCCAACCTTCCGTCAGGATCTGCTGCGAGGTGCAGATATTGCAGAGGAAGTTGCCCGGTTTTACGGCTATGATAACATTCCATCCACACTGCCGGATTCGGAAGAGGCAAGTGGCCGTCTTGGCTATGAGTTCGTAGTGCAGGATAAGATCCGTCAGATCCTGATGGCCTACGGTTATTCAGAGGCAATGACATTCTCCTTTGAAAGCCCGAAGGTGTTTGATAAACTTCGTCTGGCCCAGGATGGTCCAAAACGGAACACAGTAACTATCTCCAACCCGCTGGGAGAAGACTACAGCATCATGCGTACTTCCCTGATGGATGGTCTTTTAACCAGTCTGGCAACAAACTTTAACCGCAGAAATAAATCAGCTTCCCTGTTCGAGCTTTCAAATATTTATCTGCCGAAAGCACTTCCATTGACAGAGCTTCCGGATGAACGAATGACACTGTCATTTGGTTTTTACGGTGTTGGCGATTTCTTTGATCTGAAAGGTACGCTGGAAGATATTCTGAACAGACTTGGCCTGAAAATGCCGCGGGATTATGTTGCGGATAAAGATATCACGTTCCTGCATCCGGGACGTCAGGCAAAAGTTATGATCAAAGGCGGAAAAGAGCAGATCGCTTTTCTGGGAGAAGTTCATCCGCAGGTCGCAAAAACATATGGCATGAGCGGAAGAGTCTATGTAGCTCAGCTGGATGTGCAGGCACTTTACGAATACGTGAATTTCGATAAGAAATACAAAGAGATCCCTAAATATCCTGCAGTCACCAGAGACCTTTCCATGGTTATGGATAAATTGATCCCGGCCGGTGATGTAGAGCATGTGATCGCAAAATGCGGCGGGAAACTGATCGAAAGCTTCAATCTGTTTGATGTATATGAAGGAGACCGGATCGGAGCAGACAAGAAGAGTCTTGCTTACAGCATGGTCTTCCGTGCAAAAGATCGTACTCTGGAAGATAAAGATGTCAATCCGATCATCGATTCGATCATTGCGAAATTAAAAGAAAAAGGTATTGAACTCAGATCATAAGCTGAGGATAGACTTTAAGCAAAGTCTGTGATAAAATGCTACGGTTGTTTGTATAAATAATAATAAGGAAATAAGAGTTTCACTGGCTTAGAGAGGAAATCATGAGTAAGAAAAAAGGCATATTGTTTTTTATCATCTCCATTATTGTGATTTTGCTTTGCTGTTTTACATCCGTTTTCGGTTTCGGAAAAGGAGCAGTAGGTTCCGCAAAGAATATTACATTAGGTCTGGACCTGCGCGGTGGTGTCAGCATTACCTATGAGGTGCAGGACAAAGAGTTTTCGCAGACAGATATGGATGATACCATCTATAAACTTCAGCTGCGTGTTGCAGAATACAGCGCAGATGCATCGGTCTACCAGGAAGGAACAGACCGTATCACGGTTGAGATCCCGGGTGTGTATGATACCCAGACTGTGATCGAAGAATTAGGCCGTCCTGGTTCACTGCAGTTTATTACTTACGATGCGAAAAACGAAGATGGTACGACCGATTTTACCCAGCCTACTGTTTGGGTAACCGGTTCTGATGTCGTGAATGCACAGGCAGGTACTCAGTCTGATCAAAAAACTGGTTCTTCTGATTTCGTTGTCCAGCTGCAGCTGGGAGATGAAGGCGCAGAGAAGTTTGCAGAAGCAACCACCAGCCATGTTGGCGATATCATTTACATCGTATATGATGGCGAAGTCGTTTCCTATCCACGTGTACAGAGCGCTATCACCGGAGGCAACTGCGTGATCGAAGGTATGGGCTCCTATGAAGCTGCTTCTACACTTGCTTCCACGATCCGTATCGGTTCTCTGAACCTGGAATTAGAGGAAATCTCTTCTAAAGTTGTCAGTGCGAAACTGGGTGATAATGCTGTATCCACATCCCTGATCGCGGGTGCCATTGGTATCCTTCTGATCATGATCTTTATGATCATCTTCTACCGGATCCCAGGACTGGCTGCGGCAATCTCCATGGTTTTCTATACAGCAGCTATCCTGCTTCTGCTGAATGCATTTAATCTTACCCTTACGATTTCCGGTATCGCCGGTATTATTCTTTCCATTGGTATGGCTGTCGATGGCAACGTCATCATCAACGCACGTATCAAGGAAGAACTGGAAGCTGGAAGGAGTACGCATGAAGCAATCCGTTTCGGCTTTAAACGTTCTTTATCAGCAATTTTGGATGGTAATATTACCACATTGATCGTTGCTATCGTGCTTCTGATCTTTGGCTCAGGATCGGTGAAGGGTTTTGGTATGACACTGGCTATCGGTATCGTACTTAGTGTTATCACATCTCTCTTTGTATCCAGACTGTTAGTATACTGCCTGTATGCAATGGGACTGAAAGCTCCAAAGTTCTATGCCAGTGTTAAAAAGACAAAGAAAAAAGTTTTCGATTTTGTTGGCAAGAAAGTTATCTGGTTTGTGATCGCCGCTGTGCTGATCGTTGCCGGCATTGCAACGCTTGTCATCAACAGTGCAACTGGAAAGAGAGCCTTTAATTATAATATTGAGTTTATCGGTGGTGTTTCCACACAGGTGGAATTTGACAAAGACTATTCTATCGATGAGTTTAATGACACCATCAAAGCTGATATTGCTGCTATCATCAACAGCAATGATATTGAAGGCCAGAAAGTAACCGGAACGACTCAATACGTGATCAAGACACAGGATATCGAAGCTACTGTCCGTCAGGAAATGCAGGATATGCTGGTTGAGAAATATGGTGCCGATGCAGAAAGCTTTGAAACGACTTACATCAGTTCTTCTGTCAGTAAGGAACTTTTAAGGGATGCTTATATTTCCCTTTTGATCGCGGCTGTCTGCATGCTGCTTTATATCTGGATCCGTTTCCGGAAATTCAAATTTGCAATTTCTTCCGTTATTGCCTTACTTCATGATGTCCTGATCGTTGTTACATTCTTTGCGATCTTCCGTCTGTCTGTCGGCAATTCCTTTATTGCCTGCATTCTGACGATCGTTGGTTATTCCATCAATGCGACGATCGTTATATTTGACCGGATCCGTGAGAATCTGAAAAATCAGGCGATCAATTATGATTTGAAGAAAGTGATCAACACAAGTGTACAGCAATCCTTATCACGAAGCATCTTTACTTCTGCGACGACGTTTGTCATGGTCCTGTTCCTGTATATCTTAGGTGTTGAATCCATGCGTGCATTTGCTATGCCGCTGGCTGTTGGTATTGTTGCCGGTGCGTTTTCATCCATTTTCATTGCCGGTGCATTGTATTATGTCATGACAAAGAAGAGCGACCGCCTGGATGAGAGCAGAGCAGAAAAAGCTGCCATGTTATATGGTACGGATGATGTCATTGCATCAGCTGCAGCTGATGGAGAGGCTGTTCTGACAGACGTGGCAAAAGATGCAGAAGCTGTATCAGAAGAGGCTGTGAAGATCACAGCAAATCCAAACCGGAAGAAAAAGAAAAAACGTAAACAGTAAACAACATGGCAATTACTATCATTTTATTTATACTGGGACTGGTATTTCTGATCTTCGGAGGAGACTGGTTTGTAGATGGAGCCAGCGGACTGGCACATCGTTTTAAGATCCCGGAAATCATTGTCGGTGCGACAGTGGTTTCCATCGGGACCACCCTTCCGGAAGTCATGGTGTCCGCTACCAGTGCAGCAGAAGGGCTCGGTGCAATGTCATACGGCAATGCCATCGGGTCCATTATCTGTAATACGGCTTTGATCCTGGCTCTTTCGCTTGCGATCCGGCCTGCGCCTGTAGATCGGAAATCACTCCGTACACCAACCATTTTCTTTTTCGTTTCTGCTATTTTTTATATGCTCGTTTCCTATCTTACCGGCCGGTTTGACAGGTGGATGGGAATCGTTCTTTTGTTGATCTTTGTTGCTTATATGATCCTTACTGTACGACAGGGCTTCAAAAACCCGGATCAGAACGAGCCTCTGGAAGTAAAGCAGTGGCCTCTGTGGAGGCAGATCCTTTTTCTGATCCTCGGAGCAGCAATGATCGCAGTCGGAGCCCGTCTGCTGGTCGATAACGGAACTAAGATCGCAGCGATGCTGGGTGTTCCGGATTCTGTTATCGCCTTAACATTTGTAGCACTTGGAACTTCTTTACCAGAATTAGTTACGGCAATTGTTTCACTCGCCAAAGGGCATGCAGCTTTGTCACTGGGAAATATTGTTGGTGCCAATTTGTTTAATATTGTCCTTGTCTGCGGCACTGCGATCACGATCCGTCCGTTTAATGTCCCGGTTGATAAAGTATTCCTGGGACAGAATGCTTCCTTTATCGTAGATCTCCCGCTCATGTTCCTGGTGATGGCATTTGTGACGATTCCTGCATTGATACGAGGAAAACTATCCCGATTCCAGGGAATCGCGCTCTTGGTCGTTTACGTCGCATACGTGACATTCCAGTTTTTCGGATAAAAAATGGGAAACTATTACCTGTACTGCAAAAAGGCAGATTTTGCCGCTATCGCAGATGAATTTCATATCACTCCAATGACAGCGAGGATCCTGCGAAACCGGGATCTTTGTTCGCATGAGGAAATACAGGCTTTCTTATCCGGAACGTTAACTTCACTTCATGATCCGTTTTTGATGAAGGGGATGAAAGAAGCAGTTGCAATGATCAAAAAGGCTGTTTTAGAAGGCAGAAAGATTCGTGTGATCGGTGACTATGATGTAGATGGTATTTGTTCCAGTTATATTATCCGGCATGTGATTGAAAGCCTTGGTGGAAAAGCGGATGTGCGTCTGCCGGACCGGATCCTGGAAGGGTATGGCATGAACTGTGATATGATCAGGGAAGCTGCCTTAGATCAAGTGGAACTGATCATCACGTGTGATAATGGTGTCTCTGCGCATGATGCCGTAAGGGAAGCAAAACTGAAAGGGATCGATGTGATTGTAACGGATCATCATGAGGTGCCTTATCCACTGGTAGAAGCAGACGTTGTGATCGATCCAAAACAGGAAGGATGTCCTTATCCTTATAAAGAATTATGCGGTGGCGGTGTTGCCTATAAGCTCGCGCAGGCATTGCTTTCTGACGTTAATAAAGATCTGGCAGAAAAACTTCTGGAAGAATTCCTGCAGTTTGCAGGTATGGCTACAGTAGCAGATCTGGTTCCTCTGACAGGAGAAAATAGAATTCTAGCTAAAGAAGGGATCAAACGCCTTCAGAAGACAGATAATGAAGGGTTAAAAGCAATCCTTCAGATTCGCGGCGCAAAAGCAGAAGAGATCAATGAGTTTTATATTGGATTTATCATTGGTCCTTGTCTGAATTCAGCAGGACGGCTTAAAAATGCAAAGATTGCTTATGACCTGTTAGAAGAAACTGACCCAATAGCGGCAGGAAATAAAGCAAAAGAGCTTTCAGAACTGAATGATGAAAGAAAGGATCTGACACGGAACCAGACAGCAGAAGCAGATCTGAAGATAAAGGATACTTATCCGGATATGTCAGATCTTCCGAAAGTACTGGTTATTTATTTGCCGTCCGCACATGAAAGTGTAGCGGGAATCATCGCAGGACGCTTGAAAGATCTCTATTCCAGGCCGGCACTTGTGATCACCAATTCGGATGATGGAATGAAGGGGTCGGGGCGTTCCGTAGAAGCTTACGATCTGATCGGTGAAATGCAGAAGCATGCAGACTTGTTTAAAAAATTCGGAGGACATAAAAAGGCAGCTGGTTTTTCCCTGAATGAGGGGATCACTCCGGAAGATATCAGTAAGCAGCTGAATGATACATGCCATCTTTCTTTAGATGAACTAGCTGAAAAAATCTGGGTCGATATGGAACTGCCTTTTAAATATGTTTCTGAAAGCTTTATTAATGAACTGCAATTACTGCAACCATTTGGCCTTGGAAATGAAAGACCATTGTTTGCACGAAGAAATGTACTGATCCGCAAATTGTTTGTCCTCGGAAAGAATCAAAATGTCCTGAAACTATTGTTGGAGGATGAAGAGGGCACTCAACTGGAAGCTGTTCTTTTTGGACCGGCAGAACAGATACAAGAAAAGGCCGAGTGGCTCCAACCGAAAATGACCGGAGAAGAAACGGTTTCTGTTTTCTATCATCCGGACATCAATGAATTCCGTAATCAAAAGATTCCGCAGGCACGTATCGTAGATATTTGCTGATAGAATTTTTATTCAGATATATCTCCGTTGACACATCACATAGATATCGTTACAATATATTCTACGCGTTTCAAAGCTTTTTTTTATTATTACGGAAGATGCGTTTTTT
Organism: Lachnospiraceae bacterium; assembly: GCA_017536965.1. GTDB lineage: Bacteria > Bacillota > Clostridia > Lachnospirales > Lachnospiraceae > RGIG5612. The sequence continues at coordinate 16,001 of JAFWCK010000072.1, forward strand.
CTGATGGAAACAAATAGAAAAGGTACTTTAACTGAATATCAGTCGTCAGATCATACGCGGAAAGAAGGCAAAAAGAAGACAGATGTCTCCTATCTTTTTTCAGATGATTATGATGAGACAAAAACGCCGATTCATTATACGAGGAAGCGTTCTGCGTGGACGTCAACTTTACGCCGTTCATCAATGCGTTCTGCTACTTCGCGTCTGGAGGCTTACTTTACAAACAACAGTCGGTCTTCTTCATCCCGCATAAACAGACAGGCGGACGTGAGCAAACCGTCTATGAGGCAGAAATCTGAATATGAAACAGTTGCATTTAAAGCACCGGAAAAAAACAAGACTGTTAATGCCGAATTAGCGAAAACAAAGGTTATTCAAAAGGTGGTTTTGCCTGTTGAAGATGCTGGACCTGAAATGTCAGAGACCAAAATTATAAGGAAAACTACCGCTCCAAAAACACAGGCAAAGCCGGCTGCCGCTAAAAAGACACCTGTCAAACCAGATGAAAACCCGACCAAAGTGATACGAAAGGTTGTAACAAAGCCGGTTGCATCACAGGATACGGTTAAAGATAAAACCAGAACATCAGCCAAAAAAACACAGACCGCTTCGGCGAGGGCTGCAACAGCAAGAATTTCAGCAACACGTACCGCTGCCAATATGGCTGCCAAAGCACAGGAAGAAGCCAGACGAAAAAGGGAAGCTCTGTTCACCGACTCACGGATGAAACAAAAAAGAGAGCAGACCAAACCGCAGCAACAGACAAAAAAGAAGATCCTTTGGCCCTATATGATCATGATCGTTTCCATTGTTTTCATTGCGTCTCTGGTCACCTTCTTATATTTGATCCGCAGTTCACAAAATCGTTTCTTCATGGCGATCCGTGATAAAGACGCCCCGGTGCTGGAGGTAACAGATCTGGATATTTATAATGATCAGACCGTCACGGTCGATGATTTTATTACCGTATGTGAGGATGAATCCCGCGTGAAAGTCTATCTGCGTTCGCCAATCGACTTTAGCATTGATGGAGAGCAGACGGTTACGATCGTTGCAGAAGATGAAGTAGGGAATAAGATAGCTAAATCGGTAACCCTGACGCATATTATCGATCAAACACCGCCAAGAATTGCAGGAGATCCGGTCATTCGAGCCGTGCGTGGAGAGTCAATAGCATATAAAACGCATATTTCTGTCCTTGATGATCATGATCCGGAGCCTGTTATAGAAATCGATAACAGTCAAGTGAACCTGGATGCAGAAGGCAGTTATACTGTCTGGTATTCTGCTACGGACCAATGTGGCAATAAAGCGACTTTTCAATCCGAAGTAGTTGTTTCTGCACCGTCTGCAGAGACAGTATCGGATGAAGAAATATTTGCACTGGTAGATCAGATCCTTGCTGAGATCACGACGGATGATATGCAGCCAATCGATAAAGTATGGGCGATCTATGAATATGTCCGTCATATTCCTTACAATGGAAGAGATTATTCTTTTAATCAGAAATATGAGGGATATAAATTGCTGCGGGATCAGAAGGGCGAGTGTTATGGCAGCTACTCTGCATCAAAACTGTTTTTTGACCGGCTTGGATATCCGAATCTATCTCCGGAAAAGAATGTTGGCGCAAAGCATTTCTGGAACATGGTCAGTATTGATGGCGGAAAAACATTCTATCATTTTGATGCAACAAACTGGCATGAATGGGGACCTAAAAAACCAGTTATGTGCATGATCAGTGATGCTGTGTTAGAGCAGATCTCAGAGGCGCATAAAGGCACACATCGTTATGATCATTCTCTTTTCCCTGCAACACCAGCGGATAGTATTCCGGTACCTGATTATGTTCCGTCCAAGTATGGAGATGATTATTAAATATATAGGAGAATAATGATGGAAAGCGAATTAAGAGAAATTTTAGAAGAGATCCGTCCGGATATTAATTTTGATGCTGAAACGCAGTTGATAGACGGCGGCATCCTGGATTCTTTTGATATTGTGACACTGGTCGCAGAAATCAATGCCAGATTAGATATTGCTATTCCGGCCGAGGAATTGATCCCGGAGAATTTTAACAGCGCGGAGGCACTTTTGGAATTATTGGAGAGATTGGACGAAGAATAATCCGATATGTCTTTTGCATCAGTCACATTTTTTGTATTCCTGGGGATATTGATCATCCTGTATTACGCACTGCCTCATAAGATCCAGTGGGTCCTTTTGCTTGTGGCCAGTTATGTGTTTTATCTTTTTGCAGGTTGGAAATATCTCCCATTTCTTGTTTTTACAACTATCTCAACTTACCTTGGGACTAATTACATATCCCGCAATGCAGAAGCCTCCAAGGCTTATTTAGAGCGTGAAAAGGACCATCTCTCAAAGGAGGACAAGAAAGCTTACCGCGCTCAGGCAAAAAAAAGGAGCCGGATTGCAATGATCCTGGTACTGGTAGTAAATATTGCCATCCTTTTCTTCTGCAAAGCCCTGTTGGTCGATCCGTTTTTATCTCTTGCAAAAGGGAATACCTCACTGTCATTTTTGACACTGGGACTACCAATGGGCATGTCTTTTTATATGTTTCAGTCATTGGGCTATCTGATCGATGTATATCGTGATAAGGCAAAAGCGTTGAAGAATCCTTTTAAACTGGCATTATTTGTTTCGTTCTTTCCGCAGCTAGTGCAGGGACCAATCAGTCAGTTTACAGAATTAGAAGAGTCACTGTTTTCAGAACATGCCTTTGACCGGAAGCAGATCGCATTTGGGCTTCAGCGGATGCTTTGGGGCTTTTTCAAAAAAATGGTAGTGGCGGATCGGATCGCTGTAGCTGTACAGGCGCTGCAGGGCGAAGAGTACAGGGGATTTGCCTTTTTTATTCTTATGATCTTTTTTGCCATTCAGTTATATGCGGATTTCAGTGGAGGTATCGATATTGCCATTGGTATTGCGCAGGTTTTGGGTGTGAAACTTCCGGAGAACTTCAACCGGCCTTACTTTTCCAGGAATATTGCTGACTTCTGGCGCAGATGGCATATTACTTTATTCCAGTGGATGAAACGATATATCTTTTATCCGATCTCTGTTTCCAAACCAATGCTGAACCTGTCATTAAAAGGAAGAAAGAAGTTCGGACGTTTTGGAATGCGGATACCTGTATATATCGGTACCTTTCTGACCTGGATGGGGACCGGTATCTGGCACGGGTTCCACTGGCATTTTATCCTCTGGGGTTTTCTGAACTGTATATTTATTGTTGTATCAGAAGAATTGACCCCGGCCTATGAGAAGTTCCATTCCCGCGTCTCCTTCAGCAATAAAAAAGGGTATGACATTTTCCAGATAATCCGTACGTTCCTTCTGATGAATCTGATCCAGATCACGGATCTATTTCCGCGTCTGTCAGAGTATTTTGGGAAGGTCGCCAGTCTGACCTATGTTTTCAATTTCCATATCCTTTGGGATGGAACGATGACAAAACTGGGTCTTACCGGGACAGATTATATTATTTTACTTTGTGGTGTTGTTCTGATGTTTGCGGTCAGCATGATCCAGAGAAAGGGAAGTGTAAGAGAACAGATGCTCAAGATCCCTTGTGTCATCCGTTATGGGATCCTCTTTATTATGATATTTGCCGTGATATTGTTAGGAAGTTATGGGATCGGCTACGATGCCAGCGCATTTATTTATAACCAGTTCTGATGAGAAAGAAAGCAGCTTTACGAATTATCATATCGGTCATTTTGTTTGCAGTCATCTTTTTTGCTCTGCAGCGGCTTTTGATGCCTAAATATATGACAGAATCCAAAGAAGGCGCAATGATACAGGAATACTATCAGAACGCCGGTGATAATGATGTTGTCTTTATTACAGACTGTGAAGTTTATGAAAACTTTTCTCCTGTAAAACTTTGGAATGAATACGGCATTCCTTCTATCATCCGGGGAAGCGCGCAGCAGATGATCTGGCAAAGCTATTATCTGCTGGAGGAAACATTCCGTTATGAATCGCCTTCCGTTGTTGTTTTTAACGTGATGACGATGACTTATGATTCTGCGGAAAGCGTCGGTGATCAAAGCAAGATGGAAGCCTATAATCGAATGACGCTGGATGGAATGCGTTGGTCTAAAAGTAAAGTAAGCAGCATCAAGGCTTCCATGACGAAGGAAGAAAAAGAAAAAAGCGGGATCTGGAGCTATATTTTCCCGATCCTTCGTTACCATGACCGTTGGAATGATCTGAAAGAAGAAGATTTCCGCTGCTTTTTCAAACAGGATCAGGTTACGGATAACGGTTATCTGATGCAGGTGAAAGTCAACCCAGTCAAAGATGATTATCCGCGTATCCCTTTGGTTTCTTATCAGTTTGGTGACATCTGTTACGAATATCTGGACAAGATCCGACTGCTTTGTGAAGAGCATAACTGCCAGCTGGTTCTTGTAAAAGCACCGTCGCTGTCTCCAATCTGGTACGATGAATATGAAATACAAATTTTAGACTATGCAAATGAGCATGATTTGTTGTATATTAACTGTCTGGAACATTTGGATGAGATCGGGATCGACTGGAATCAGGATACATACGATCAGGGACTGCATCTGAATGTATATGGAGCAGAAAAACTGACTGTATATTTCGGGCAGATCCTGCGGGATGAGTGTCTACTTCAGGATCGGAGATCTGATAGTTCTTTATCAGAAAAATGGACAGAGAAGACCAGACTTTATGATCAGCGTAAAGAACGCATGGAGAAAGAACGTGATCAGGAAGCGGATATACAGCCATAAGACAGATTGATTAAGACCAGACGGAGGAAAAAGAATGAAAAAGAGAAGTCTGCTTGTATTTGCAAGTCTGATGATTGCTGCATTACTGATGTTGACTGCCTGCGGCGGCAGCAAAGAACCGGAAACTTCCGGAGACGATAGTTCAGACCAGGGCGGCAAACTGGTATTTCTCTATAAAGATATGGAAATCGCTATGAAGGAAGATGCAGCTCCAATTCTGGAAGCGCTCGGAGAGCCTAAGAGTTATACGGAAGCTGCCAGCTGTGCATTTGAAGGACTGGATAAGACCTATTATTATGGCAGTTTTTATCTGTACACCTATCCGGATGGAGAAAAAGACCGCGTGAACATGGTAGTCCTTTGTGATGACACTCTCTCTACACCAGAAGGATTAGCCATTGGAGATTCCAAGGAAAAAGTGGAAAGTACTTATAGTGCAGACGGATATAATGGCGTCAATGCTTATGTTTATACTAAGGGAGACTGCACACTGACCATTATCATGGAGAATGATAAAGTTTCATCCATTCAATATGGCGCCGTGTTTGAATCCTGATGATCGGAATCCGGACAATCTAATTTTGGCAGCACTTTTGAAAAAAGCCGAAAATTTACGCTAGTGACCTCCAAAAGTGCCTGCGGACCCTGAAAACAACAAAAAAAATGCGCTAGTGACCAGATAATTGATAAAAAGTTGGTCACTAGCGCATTTTATTTGCAGAATCATTATCTGCAGCCTGTTAAAACAGGTCACTTTCGAAGTTTTTCTGCTTATACTGTCTTCAAAAAATCCAGCAATTCGGCAAAGACGGTTTCATGTTCCGTATCATTAAAGATCTCATGCCGCTGTCCTTTATACAGCTTGTAGGTTGTATTTTTATAACCTGCATTCTGGAACATCTTGACTGACTGCATAAAGGTATCATCGTTCACACGGCATGGATCATCGCCTCCGGAGATCAGGCGTACCGGAACATCCAGATTCCCTTTCTTCCATGGGTTGTCATAGGCACCGCACATCAGCTTCATCAAAACGAGAAAACCATTCAGCGTGAAACAGAAACCGCATTTCGGATCAGCTTCATAGGCAGCAACGTTGTCTTTATCGACAGACAGCCAAGCAAATGGAGAGCCTTCAGAAGCAAACGGTTTTGCAAATGCGCCGTTGCAGAGATTGTTGATAAATGCACTTCTATGATACCAGCCCTTAAAAGCGGCAATACATTTGATCAGAACCTGCGCAATCCCTTTTGCGCTGTTGTTGCCTGGCATACCGGAAAGGATCAGCGCATCAAGCTCTGCATCATGGTCTTTAAAATAAGTTGTAGAGATCAGCGTCCCCATACTGTGGCCTAACAGGATCATTTTTTTGTCCGGGTATTCTTCTTTCAGATAATCAAAGATCTCTTTCACATCACTCATCAGGCCGTTTACAGCATCATCTCCGAAATATCCAAGTTCCTTTTCGGAAGCTATGTTATCGCCATGTCCTCGAAGATCGCTTGTAACGACGACATATCCATTGTCAGCCAGAAAATTTGCCAGCGGGGCATAGCGTTTCTGATGTTCTGCCATACCATGAATGATCTGAATACATCCCTGGATCTCTTTTCCTTCAGCCGGTTTATAAATAGTTGCTCTTTCCGGTAAACTGCTCATTCTTACTCCTTTCCGCAAAAGCAAACAAATTATTACTATTCTTCTTCTGTATCTTCATCAGCTTGTGCAACATAGACAGAACGTTTTCTTGCTGCGACATCTGCTTCAAGATATTCATCGTAAGTTGTGATCTTATCGACCAGTTTTCCATCCACGATCTCCATGATCCGGTTTGCTGTCGTTTGTACAAATTGATGATCGCGGCAGGAGAACAGGATCACGCCCGGGAATTTGATCAGGCCGTTATTTAATGCGGTAATAGACTCCATATCCAAATGGTCGGTTGGCTCATTTAAGATCAGGACATTGGCTCCGGAGATCATCATTTTAGAAAGCATACAGCGGACACGCTCGCCTCCGGAAAGAACACGAAGTTTTTTGACACCATCCTCCCCGGTAAAGAGCATACGTCCAAGGAAACCACGCACATAGGTCGCGTCCTTAATTTCTGAGAATCCAGTCAGCCATTCTGCAATGGTCAGATCAGAATCAAATTCCTTACTGTAGTCACGAGGGAAATAAGCGCGGCTGGTCGTTACGCCCCATTTAAATGTACCTGAATCTGGTTCCATTTCATCCATCAGGATCGAGAAGAGCACATTTTTGGCCACTTCGTTTGATCCTACAAAGGCTACTTTGTCATCATGCCCTAAAGTGAAACTGATATTATCCAGGATCTTCACGCCGTCAATTGTCTTGGACAGGTTTTCCACCTGCAGAACCTCATTGCCGATGGTACGGTTCGGACGAAAATCAATAAATGGATATTTCCGGCTGCTTGGACGGATCTCATCTAATTCGATCTTTTCTAAAGCACGTTTTCTGGATGTTGCCTGTTTTGCTTTGGATGCATTGGCAGAGAACTTCTGAATAAATTCCTGCAGTTCTTTGATCTTTTCCTCTTTCTTTTTATTGGCTTCTTTCATCTGTTTGATGATCAGGGCAGAGGATTCCACCCAGAAGTCATAGTTTCCTGCATAGAGCTGGATCTTCGCATAATCGATATCTGCAATCTGTGTACAGACTTTATTTAAGAAATAACGGTCGTGGGATACCACGATGACGGTATTATCAAAATTGATCAGAAATTCCTCCAGCCAGGCGATGGCGTCCAGATCCAGGTGGTTAGTCGGCTCATCCAGAAGAAGGATATCCGGGTTGCCAAAAAGGGCACGCGCCAGAAGGACTTTGACTTTCAGTGCAGAAGGGATGTCTTTCATCAGCTCATAATGCAGTTCGGTATCAACGCCAAGTCCGTTCAGGAGTGTGGCCGCATCACTTTCTGCTTCCCAGCCGTCCATATCAGCAAATTCCGTTTCTAATTCGCTGGCTTTAATGCCGTCTTCTTCCGTAAAGTCTTCTTTTGCATACAGGGCTTCTTTTTCTTTCATGATCTCATAAAGCCGCTGATTTCCCTGGATAACAGTATCCAAAACCGGCTGGTCATCGTATTTTCCCTGATCCTGTTCCAGGAAAGAAAGACGCTGTCCAGGGGTAATGGAAACATCCCCCTTGGATGGCTCCAGCTGTCCGGTCAAAATTTTCAGGAAAGTAGATTTGCCGGCACCATTTGCTCCGATCAGGCCGTAGCACTGACCTTCAACGAATTTAATATTGACGTCTTCAAATAAAGCTTTTTTGCCGATCCGCAGAGTAACATTGTTTGCACTTATCATTTTGTGAGATTCTCCTTTATAAAGTCCAGCGTTTTTACAGACCATTCATGAAGCGCGCCGCTGCTTACAAGTTCATCTGCATTTTCGCCGAGAAACTGCTTTTCAAAATCAGTCGGTGTTTTAAAACCGGATTCAAAATAGGCATGAGGCATTCCGTCCGCCTGCATATGTGAAATGGAAACACCAGCTTCCTGCAGCATTTTAGCATATTTTAATGCTTCATGCCTCAGATTGTCATTTTCACAGGTCACGAGGATCGTGTTTGGAAGTCCTTCCAGCATTTCTAAAGTAGCATATACCGGAGAGACCAGCGGGTTCTTTTCATTTCCGTCGCTGCAATGCAGCTCATTAAATACATAACAAGCAGGTCCGGAAAGGGAACCTTCACCTTTGGAATCAGGATCCATCGCTCCGTCTACCAGAGGATAGAGCATGATGCAGTTTTTGATATCTGCCTGCGGAAGGTCGTCCAGGGTGATATTATCAAACCCATCTCCAGGGGATATCCCTTTCTTATCCATGTTGAATTTAATAACGACTCTTGCAGCCAGATTTGCCCCAGCACTTTGCCCCATGACAGAAATCTGATCTGCATCTGCATGGAATTTGCCTGCATTTTTGGCAAGATAGTTAACAACATCTGTACAATCTTTTAGCGTATCATGCCAGTCGTGATCCGGGCTCTTCCGGTATCCAACAGAAACAATATGAGAGTGCAGAGCTTTGCTTACAGCAATCCACATGGCATCATTTAATGAGCATCCGCCAAACAGAAAACCGCCTCCGTGAAACCCCACAATCAAAGGAGCTAAGCCATTCTCTTCACATAGTTTCGTGCCATCATCAGCTAAAGCAGGGTAATAAACAGCATCTAAAATGCGGCCATCCAATTCCAGCTTGATCCGCTCGCCGGAAATTTTGATCATTTTATCCGCGATCGATATTCCATGCGCCTGTTTGATCATTTCCGCCTTGGCAGCCTCATACAGTTTCTTCTTTTCCCGTTCTGATAATTCCATAAACACCTCTATATTTGTGTATTCGGCTCATCATAGCATTATTTTTATAAAAAAACCATAAAACATGGTAAGATAGACACAGAAAAGGAGATAAAAATGGAAAAGATCATACTGGCTTCTGCCTCCCCAAGAAGAAAAGAACTCATGACTATGGCAGGCCTTGTTTTTGACGTGATCGTCAGCGACTGCGAAGAAAATATTTCATATGAAGGCCCGGAAGATATGGTAAAAAAGCTTTCTCTCCTGAAGGCCAGGGATGTAGCAGACAAGATCTGTAAAACGGAAACAGAACCACATCTGGTGATTGGTGCAGATACCATCGTTTTTTTTCAAAATGAGATCCTGGGAAAGCCAAAAAACGAAGAGGATGCATTCCGCATGCTTAAGGCAATGTCCGGGAATACGCATACCGTTTATACAGGTGTCATCATTATTGATACCGCAAGTGACCGCACTAATACCTTTTATGAAGAAACGAAAGTGGAGTTTTATGATGTGACGGATGAAGAGATAAGAAATTATATCTCAACCGGTGATCCTATGGATAAAGCAGGTTCCTATGGAGTCCAGGGCAGAGGATGTTTTCTGGTGAAAAGGATCGAAGGGGATTATTTTACCGTAGTAGGTCTTCCAATCGCCCATTTACTGAAAGAATTGTCAAAAATGGGCATCAATTAAATATTTTACAAAAATATCAAAATATTAAGCATTTTTTGTAAAATTAATAAACGGCATTGAATACAAAGTGATGTTGTAATACAATGCCAACTGGAATCGGAGTATTCCGATCGCATACATATATTATCCTATCCTAAAAAAGCAGATAGCAGGTCTTTGGACCTGCTATTTGCTTTGTCAGAGTTTATTCTATGCGTTATTGTCGAAATATGCTAAAATACCAACCATGAAAGAAAGATTAAACAGAGTCGTTGACAGGTCTGTTCTGCAGCAGGAAGAACCGGTATCACCTGCAGAGCCGGAGACCGCAAAAGAAGAGATTCAACCTAAAAAGCCCGAAAAAAGAGCACAAGGGAAGCTGATCCTGATCGGCATTGTAGTTGTGCTCCTTCTTCTTTTGTCAGTCTTTAAGATCTATGTAGATAATAACTATAAACCACTCCATACCATGGACGATTACCAGGCAATGACTGCTTATGAGATCGAAAGCAGTGATAATGCACTTGCAATTCAAAATCCGCAGGCCATTGCAAACAAGAATGCAATAGGCTTTATCATATATGGAGATGAGAGGGTACAACGGGAGTGCTACCTTCCGCTTATGATCGCTTTAGCGGAGAACGGTTACTGTGCTTATCTTCCGACAACATTTGGCAATCTTCCGGTTCTGAATCAGGAGGGAGCAGAGTATGTGATCCGGACATATCGTTCTGTACACACCTGGTATATCATCGCACATGGAAAAGCTTGTCCGGTTGCTGCAAGATATGCAAAATCTAACTCTTCCAAGATCAATGGACTGATCTATCTGGGAGGGGCTTCCTATCATACAGATCTGTCTGAGCTGGATCTTCCATTGTTGTCGGTCGCGGGGGCCAATGACTCTCTTCTGGATAAAACACGGGCGGAAAAAGCGAAAAAAAATAATCCTGCTGGCAGCGAATATATTTCCATACCGGACGGTAATCATTCAGGTATTCTGGATACCATTCTCCTGCGCGGCGATACACCGTCATCTCTTTCAAATGAAGAGCAGATCGATCAGACCATTTTGGCCATCTCCACCTTTCTTAATCAGCCGTGAACGCGCGAAATAACAGTTTTGTTAAAAATCCTACAATCTTGTTAAAAATCCTACAATTTCATTGACATGCCCGAACAGGGCTTTTATAATTTGTTTATTATGAGTCAGTCAAATCAAATTTCAAAAGCAGTTATCTCACGGCTTCCAAGGTATTACCGGTATCTGCGCGAACTGATCGAAGCAGGTACAGAACGGATATCCTCTGAGGAATTAAGCCGTCTAATGAAAGCAACCGCATCACAGATCAGACAGGACCTCAATCACTTTGGTGGCTTCGGCCAGCAGGGCTATGGTTATAACGTCAAGAGTCTGTATAACGAGATTGGTAAGATCCTTGGTGTGGAAGAAGTACATGATCTGATCGTGGTCGGCGCCGGGAACCTGGGCCGGGCCATAGTCCGTTACAAAGGGTTCGGTGCTCACGGTTTTCATTTCTGCGCGCTCTTTGATATCGATGAGACCCTTTGCGGAAAAACGATCAATGGCGTCAGGGTCTATCATACGGATGAACTGGAGTCTTTTGTGCTAAACAACAATGTTGATATTGTCGCACTGACAATACCAACAGATGGTGCACTGAAGGTTTCCAAAAAGCTGTATGAACTTGGAATCCGCTATTTCTGGAATTTTGCCCACACCGATCTGGAACTTCCAGGTGATGCCATCGTGAAGAATGTACATCTTTTAGATTCCTTACTGGAGTTATCATTTACGGTCAGCCGTTCAAAAATTAAAGAAGAAGAATAATGGGAAAATACTATCGTACATATATGGATATTGACCTCGATGCCATTCGTAGGAATATTCGTAATGCAAAACAGGGAAAAGATAAAAATGAAAAGGTCTGTGCAGTTATAAAGGCAGATGGTTATGGACATGGTGCAGTTCAGATCGCCAAAAACATTTCTGACATCGTAGATTTCTTTGCTGTTGCCTGTATTGATGAAGCGATGGAACTTGTTCGGAATGGAATCATACATCCAATCCTGATCCTTGGATATACACATCCGTCTTATTATGAAACTGCGATTAAAAATGATATCCGCATTACGGTTTATGATGAAAAAGCAGCTGAGAAAATAGCGAAAACAGCCAGAGCTCTTAATAAACCGGCAAAGATCCATATCAAATTAAATACAGGTATGAACCGGATCGGTTTCCGTCCGACGGATGAGAACCTTAAGGTGATCCAGAAGATCAGCCGGATGAAAGGCGTAGAGATCGAAGGCATTTTTACACATCTGCACAGTGCGGATGAAAAAGATCTGACTTCTGCTAAAGCTCAGATCGAATCATTCCGTTCTTTCACAGAACAATTAAAGGAAGCAGGTGTAGATATTAAGATCCGTCACTGTGCAAACAGCGCTGCAGCTATTAAGCTGCCACAGGCAGATTTTGACATGTTCCGTCTGGGCATTGTTTTGTACGGCTTATATCCATCCCCGTGTGTGACACAACAGAAACTATATCCGGCGATGTCTTTGTACAGCCATGTCACGATGATCAAGACGATCAAAAAAGGCGAAAGTGTCGGATACGGAGCTAAATATACAGCTTCTAAATCGACAAAAGTCGCAACAGTATCGGTTGGTTATGCAGACGGATATCTGCGGAATCTGACGAATAAAGGCTATGTTCTTATCCGCGGGAAAAGGGCAAACATTCTGGGCAGTGTCTGTATGGATCAGATCATGGTGGATGTCACAAAGATTCCGGATGTCAAAGTAGATGATACCGTTGTCCTGGTCGGAAAAAGCGGTAATCAGGTCATCACCATGGAAGAAATCGCAGGTCTGGGAGGAACGATCAATTATGAATTTGCCTGCGGGATCACCAGACGTGTTGCGGCTCGTTATTTCCGTAAAGGAAAGGTTGTTTATATTAAGGAATCTTGCTAGAATAAAGCATAGACAGGCAGTCACCGCATAGAAAGGAAATAGTAATGGAAGATAACCCTCGAGCGGGATTTTTCGGTAAATTATTTAAAAAGAAAGACGAAAACGAATTTGAAAATGAGATCGTTTCCATGCTGAATGAAGGGCAGGAACAGGGAGAAATCCTGGAAAGCGAAGCGGAAATGATCACCAATATATTTGATCTGGATGAAACTAACAGCTCAGAGATCATGACCCACAGAAAAAACATCCGTGCGATCGATGGGGATGCGACTCTGGAAGAGGCAATGGAATTCATTCTGGACGAACCATTCTCCCGTTTCCCTGTATATCAGGAAAGCATCGATAATATCATCGGGATCCTTCACATTAAGGATGCGATCAAATATTATGTAAAAGAAAATGTCCGGGACAGAGCAGTGAAAGAGATTGAAGGATTACTGCAGAAGGCCTATTTTATCCCGGAAACAAGCAAGATCAACAGTATCTTCAAAAATATGCAGTCCCAGAAGACCCATATGGAGATCGTCGTGGATGAATATGGGCAGACCTCCGGGATCATTTGCATGGAAGATATCCTGGAAGAGATCGTTGGCAATATTTTTGACGAGCACGATGAAGTAGAAGTCAACATTACAAAGATATCGGATCAGGTCTATCATGTAAAAGGCTTGACTCCTTTGTCAGAACTGGAAGAAGAACTGGGTATCTCTTTTGAGGACGAAGATTTTGAGACTTTGAACGGCTACCTGATCTCTAAGATCGACCGGATCCCGGATCAGGATGCAGGAACTATTATTAAAGAAAACGGCGTGACGTATCAGATCCTTGCCGTTGATGATAAAACGATTTCTCTGGTTAAGATCACGATGGACAAACCAGAAGAGTCCGTTGCAGAACTATAACAGAGAAGAAAGAGGGAAATTATGTCAGGACATTCTAAATTTGCGAATATCAAGCACAAAAAAGAAAAAAATGATGCAGCAAAAGGTAAAATGTTTACCATTATCGGAAAAGAAATAGCGATTGCTGTCAAGGAAGGCGGACCGGATCCTTCCAACAACTCTAAACTCCGTGATGTGATCGCAAAAGCAAAAGCAAACAACATGCCAAATGATACCATTGAAAGAGGTATTAAAAAGGCCGCTGGCGATGCCAATTCCGTCAATTATGAAGTGATGACTTATGAAGGCTACGGTCCTTCCGGAATCGCCATTATCGTAGATACACTGACCGATAATAAAAACCGGACAGCTGCTAACGTAAAACATGCATTTTCCAAAGGGAACGGCAATATCGGCACGCCGGGCTGTGTGTCTTATATGTTTGATAAAAAAGGACAGATCATTATCGACCGGGAAGAAGTCTCCATGGATTCAGATGAATTAATGATGACTGCCCTGGATGCCGGCGCTGAGGATTTTGTAGAAGAAGAGGATTCTTACACCATCCTGACATCCCCGGATGATTTCAGCCAGGTCCGTGAAGCTTTAGAAGCTGCTGGAATCCCAATGGTAGAAGCCCAGGTGGAAATGATCCCGCAGACATATGTGGATCTGACAGATGAAGAAGACATCAAGAATCTGAACCGTATCCTGGATATGCTGGATGACGATGACGATGTCCAGGAAGTTTATCATAACTGGAATGAATGATCACAGACGCATTATAAGATGAAGAAGCATATGATCGTGGGCGTAGAGCCAGGCTCCATCGCCCACGAATTATCTATAGAACCGGGCGATCATCTCCTGACAGTGAATCAAGAACCTGTCAGGGATGTTTTTGATTATCAGTTTTTTGTTACAGAAGAGTATCTGACGCTGGAAATCGAAAAAAAGAACGGGGATATCGAAGAAATCGAAATTGAAAAGGATCCGGGGGAAGATCTGGGTCTTTTATTTGCTTCTGATCTGATGGATGAGTACCGTTCCTGTGCGAATCGCTGTATTTTCTGCTTCATTGATCAAATGCCTCCGGGAATGCGTGAGACACTCTATTTTAAAGATGATGATTCCCGTCTTTCTTTTCTTCAGGGAAACTATGTGACTTTGACGAATATGAAAGAGGAGGATGTCGAAAGGATCATCCGCTACCGGATGGAGCCGATTAATATATCTATCCATACAACCAACCCGGATCTGCGCTGCAAGATGCTGCAAAACCGGTTCGCCGGCAAAGCGCTTTCTTACATTGACCGGTTATATGAAGCCGGCATCACGATGAACGGGCAGATCGTTCTTTGTAAAGGAGTAAATGACGGAGAAGAACTTGAAAAAACACTTTCTGATCTTTCCCGCTATGTTCCAGTTATGGAATCTGTCTCTATTGTTCCGGTTGGTCTGACCAAATACCGTGATAATCTTTTTCCGCTGGAACCTTTTTCCAAAAAAGATGCGGAAAATGTCATAAAAACGGTAGAAAAATTTCAAAATTCTATATATAATAAATCATTAACTCATTTCGTTCACGCGAGTGATGAGTTTTATCTGCTTGCAGAGGCACCGCTTCCGGAAGAAGAACGCTATGACGGCTATCTCCAACTGGAAAACGGTGTTGGTATGTTACGTCTGCTGAAAGAGGAGTTCCAGGAGGCATTAGAAGCGATAAAAACAGATCTTTCTATTGACAGATCCTTTTCCATCGCTACAGGTGCCCTGGCTTATCCGTATGTAAAAGAATTGACGGAACTGGCATGTAAAAAAATGCCAGATAGCAGGATCGATTTTCGTGTGTTTGAGATTAAAAATCACTTTTTCGGGGAATCGATCACTGTATCCGGTCTGATCTGCGGACAGGATATCATTGCGCAGTTAAAAGGAAAAGAGTTAGGGAAAGAGCTCCTTCTTCCTGTTAATATGTTCCGCTCCGGAGAAGAATACTTTCTGGATGATGTGACCAAAGCGGACCTGGAACGGGAGCTGAAAGTAAAAGTGACGATTGTGCCTAGAGACGGCGAAGCACTGCTTCGTGCGATCATGGGACTGGAGAATACAGATTTTAGGAGACAGATATATGAGCAAGCCGATCGTGGCGATCGTTGGCAGGCCTAATGTAGGAAAATCCACATTATTTAATGCTCTGGCCGGCCGGAATATTGCCATCGTTAAAGATACGCCGGGTGTGACCCGAGACCGGATCTATGCCGATGTTTCCTGGCTGGATATGGATTTTACACTGATCGACACCGGCGGAATTGAGCCGGACAGCAGTGATGTGATCCTGTCTCAAATGAGAGCACAGGCGCAGATCGCGATCGACACCGCTGATGTCATTATCTTTATCACAGATGTCAGACAAGGTCTTGTTGATGCGGATGATAAAGTCGCTGACATGCTCAGACGGTCTCATAAGCCGATCGTTCTGGCAGTCAATAAAGTAGATAACATGGCAAAGTATCTGCCTGATGTCTATGAGTTTTATAATCTGGGATTAGGTGATCCGATCCCCATCTCAGCAGCTAATAAGCTGGGGTTCGGAGATATGCTGGATGAAGTGACCCGCCATTTTGACCGGTCTTACCTGGAAGAAGAGGAAGATGAACGTCCGAGAATAGCGATCATCGGCAAACCAAACGTCGGGAAATCATCCATGATCAACGCCTTATTAGGCGAAAACAGAGTACTGGTTTCCGATATTCCTGGAACGACACGTGATGCGATCGATACGATCATAGAACGTGATGGGAAGGAATATGTGTTTATCGATACAGCCGGACTCAGACGGAAATCTAAGATTAAAGAAGAACTGGAACGTTATTCCATTGTCCGTGCTGTTGCTGCAGTTGAAAAGGCAGATGTTGTTATTGTTGTGATTTCTGCAGAAGAAGGAATTACCGAACAGGATGCCAAAATTGCAGGGATCGCACACGAGCGTGGAAAAGGCATCATTATTGCCGTCAATAAATGGGATGCGATCGAAAAAGATGACAAAACGATCTATCGTTTTTCGGATAAGGTCCGTCAGGTGCTTTCTTTTATGCCTTATGCCAGACTTTTGTTTGTATCTGCTAAGACAGGGCAGCGGATGGAAAAACTGTTCGAATTGATCGATGTGGTTGTCGAGAATCATTCACGTAGGATCCAGACGGGTGTACTGAATGAAATCATCACCGAAGCAACAGCTCTGAACCAGCCGCCTTCTGATAAGGGAAAACGTTTAAAGATTTTTTATACAACGCAGGTTGCGGTTAAACCGCCGACATTTGTTGTATTTGTAAATGATAAGGAACTAATGCATTTTTCTTATCTTCGATACCTGGAGAATAAGATCCGGGAAGCTTTTGGTTTTGAAGGGACACCTCTTAAGTTCTTTGTACGGGAGCGAAAAGAGAGGGAGTAAATAGACAAACATATTTTACTCGGGGGAATTTAGGAAATGCCGTTAACACCGTTTTTTACACCAGAACGAATATTTTTACTGTATTGCCTTGTCGGAGGCTTTATTATCGGACAGCTTCAGTTTTCGTTTTTCTTATCAAAACTGAAGAAAAAAGATCTCCGTCATCATGGTACCGGAGATTATGGCGCTACCAATGCGTTCCGTGTTCTTGGTGCTCCTTTCGGTATTCTGACATTTCTCCTTGATTTCGGTAAGACTGTACTTGCCATTTATATTGCGACAAAAGTTCTCCCGATGCATCCTGAACTGGCGATCGATTTTCACGCACTTGTTCTTTACACGGGGTTAGGTGTCGTTCTTGGTCATATCTTTCCTGTTTATCTGAAATTCAGAGGTGGAAAAGGTTTTTCCTGCACTCTTGCAACGTTCTTATGTCTGCAGGATATCAAACTGACCGGTATCGTGATCCTGGTATTCCTGATCATGTTCCTGATCTCCAGATACGTATCGCTGTCATCCATGGTGACAGTGTTCTTTGGCGCCATCAGTTTTATGTTCTTTATGCTGATGCGATGGACCTATGTGGAAACGGACTGGATCTTTGACTGCCAGTGCGCTTTGGTCCTGTTATTTGTTTTCTGCCTGATCGCACATAGAGGCAATATTGTACGACTTGTCTTTGGAGATGAGAGAAAGTTTTATTTCCGGAAGAAAAAACGGCTGGAAGCCCTGGAAGAGGACTATACCAATTTTGATAAATACTTTGATGAGGTCGAGGCGGAAGAGTCCGGTCTTGCATCGGTCGAAGCAGCTCTTTTAAGCGATGAAGCAGATCTGGATGCAGAAGGACTGGATGAGATGACTGAAGCAGCGGAAGAAGCCGCGGAAGAGGCGGAGGAAGCTGCAGAAGAAGTTGTTGAGGAAACAGCAGAAGAAACGATCGAAGCGGAAGCAGAAGCTGCCCAGGAGACTGCTGAAAATGCCGAAGAAGCAGAAGAGACAGTTGAAGAAGCAGCTGAAACAGTTGAAGAAGAAGTAGAAGAAGCAACGGAAGCTGTAGAAGAAATTGCAGAAGAAACTGCTGAAACTACAGAAGAAGCAGCGGAAGCTGTAGAAGAAACAGTAGAAGAAACAGCAAAAGAGACTGCGGAAGTTGTAGAAGAAACAGCAGAAGAGACTGCGGAAGCTGTAGAAGAAACCATAGAAGAGACTGCGGAAACTACGGAAGAAACAGCGGAAGAAATTACAGAATCTGCTGAAGAGATCATAGAAGAAACGGTTGAAGAATCTGAAAAAACTGCTGAAGAAACAGTTGAGGAAGTTTCAGAAGAAGCAGAAGAAATGGCAGATCAAGCAGTTGTTGAAGAAACGGAAGAGGAAGCTGCCGAAGAAAATACTGAAGAAGTAGCTGAAGCTGTGGAAGAAGCAGCTGAAGATATAACAGAATCTGCCGAGGAGATCAGTGAAACAGCTGAAGAGGCTGTAGAAGAGTCTGCTGAGGAAACAGCAGAAGCTGCAGAAGAAACAGAAGAAACTGTTGAAAAGGCTGCTGCAGCTGCAATTCCGTTAGCAGGTTTCTTTGGCAGAATTAAATCTCTGTTCCGTAAACCGGAAGAAGCAGATGAACTTAATACTGCAGAATCTATTGAACCTGTATCTGAAGAAATCCAGGAAACAGTGGAAGAAACAGATGCGACGATTGAAGATCATCTGAAAACCAAGTTTAAAGACTTTGACATTACGAAAAAGATAGGTCTTTCTCTTGGAGGAGAAGAAGAAAATCCGGAAGATGTTACGCAGTCTGACAATGTAGAAGAATCTCCTGAAAATGAAACGGCTAATGTGGATGCTGGAGGTGTGTTTGCGGCAGGTTTCTTCGGCCGGATGAAAGATAAACTGCAGAAAGCTATCCACCCGCAAGAAAAAGAAATACCGGGATTCCTGTCAGATGACATGAGTCACACAGAAGAAGTGGTTAATGATGCAGTGGAAACGGCTGCAGAAGCAGTAGAAGAAGCAACAGAAGAATTCCCTGAAACTGTTGAGGATGCAGAAGAAGAGATTTCTGATGTCGTAGAAGAGTCGGCGGAAGAAACGGCTGAAGCTGTTGAAGAAACAGCCGTAGATGTAGAAGAAACAGCGGAAGAAATTACAGAGAATGTAGAAGACACAGTAGAAGAAGCTGCAGAGATCACAGGAGGAGTGGTTTTACCTGGCTTCTTTGCAAGAATGAAAGCGAAAGTTCTCAGATCTGTGAACCTGGATGAGTGGAAGGAAGACGCTCAGGAAGCTTCTGAAGAAATAGAAAATGCTGCAGATGAAGTTTTCGGCAATGAGGATACTACAAATGAGATTCAGGCTTTTGAAGGAGCAGAAGAAGCTGCTGAATCTGTAGAAGAATTTGATGAAAATCCTTCAGAAGAACTGATAGAAGAACCTGCTCAAGAGGTAATTGAAGAAGTTTCGGAAAAAGCCCCTTCAAAATTAACCGGGTTCCTGAATAAAGTAAGATCGATCCTTCCAAATCACGGCGAAGAACAACAGGAATCTTTTGAAGAAGAGCCAGCTGGCATTTCAGAAACTGCGGACGATGCTCTGGAAGCAGCAACGGAGACTGCCCAGATGACAGAAGAAGAGGCACAGCAGCTGGAAGAAGCCGGAGAAGAGTTTTTTGACTCAGTTACCGGGGATCTGGCGGAAACAGAAGAAGCAATCGATGATATTGCAGTTGAACCTAAGGTTGGTTTCTTTGGCAAGATCCGTAACAAATTCCGTAATTTTGATATTTCCCAGAAAATCGGACTTTCTCTGAATACAGAAGAACAGGCAGAGCCGCAAGAAGATTTAAAAGATTCTGCCTCGGAGAAAGTCGAAGACCTTAAAGATACATTAGAAGACAAGATAGAAGATTTCAAGGAATCTGTAGAGGAAAAGGTTGAGGATATTAAAGATTCCGCCCAGGAAAAGGTTGAGGACTTTAAAGACTCCGTCGAAGATAAAGTAAATGAAGTCAAAGAGACTGTCGAAGAGAAAGCAGAAGATATCAAAGAAGATATAGAAATAAAAGAAGCCGAAACAAAGGCGGAAATTGAACTTCAGACAGAAAAAATCGCCCAGGATTTGAAAGAAGCGACGGAGGAAATCTCCGACGATCTCAAAAAAAAAATCTGACGATTTTGTAGATAATACGGTTGTTCCGATCAAAAAACGGAAACTGGGCAGAGAAGCCAGGAGAGCAGTAGCTTCTGTGACATTCCGGCAAAAGACATCGGATCTTAAATTTGGCGCGAAGGTACAATTTGCTAAGTGGAAAGCAGCGGCAGAATTGACCGCCGATCAATTAAAGAAAAAACAGAGGTAAAAGAACATGGCGCGAATTGCTGTTCTGGGAGCAGGCAGCTGGGCTTTAGGCATCAGTCTTCTGCTTCACGATAATGGACATGAGGTCACTATCTGGAGCGCTCTTCAAGAAGAACTGGAACAGATCGATCAGCATCATGAAAACCCGAACTATCTTCCGGGAATCATGATTCCTGCAGATATCCATACGGAACCGGATATCGCGAAAGCGGTTTCCGGGAAAGATATCATTGTTCTTGCCGTAGCATCCAAGTATATTCGTAATACTGCGAAACATTTGAACGGACTGATTCCTGACGGACAGATATTAGTGAATCTGGCAAAAGGAATCGAGTCCGATTCTTTATCTCCTTTATCCGAAGTGATCCGGGAAGAACTTCCGAACGCCAATATCTGTGTTCTTTCCGGACCGAGTCATGCAGAAGAAGTAGCTTCCAAATTACCGACACTGGTTACGATCGCCGGTAATGATATGGAGACAGCAAAATATCTGCAGTCTATCTTTGCAAGTCCTGTGTTCCGCGTATATACCAGTGATGATGTTATGGGAATAGAGATCGGCGGAGCATTAAAGAATGTGATTGCCCTTGCTGCAGGTATGGCAGATGGTCTTGGCTATGGGGACAATATCAAGGCAGCACTGATCACACGCGGTATTCGTGAGATTTCCAGACTGGCCACCTGTATGGGAGCCAAAATGCAGACATTGTATGGTCTTTCCGGTATGGGAGACCTGATCGTTACTTGTGCCTCCATGCACAGCCGAAACCGACGGGCAGGTATTCTGATCGGTCAGGGAAAAACCATGGAAGAAGCAGTAGAAGAAGTTCACATGGTCGTAGAAGGTATCGTTTCCGCAAAGGCAGCATTGCTGCTTGCAGAGAAATATCAGGTGGAAATGCCAATCGTAGCGCAGGTCAATCGTGTCTTGTTTGACCATTTACCTGTTCGCGAAGCAGTTGATAATCTGATGATGAGAGATCTGATCGCAGAATGATAAATAATGAGACATTTACAATTGATCAAATAACCTGGAATGACCTGGATCTGACAGAGATATACAATCGTATGAATATCTCTCATTCGTCTGTCGGAGCAGAAGTTTTAAAGCAGACGCTGCAGGAACTGGTGTTTGATGAGTCTGTTTTGCAGGAACGGCATCAAAAAGCAGTATTGCTACAGGAAAATGCATCTCTAACCAATAGATTAAATAAAATCTTTACCAACCTCGGAAAAACCAAAAAGGTTTCTTTTCTGGATTATATTTTCAGATTAAATGAGATCAAACCGGAAAGCAATGCAAAGCATTTTGTATTGATCGTGCTTCTCTTGATCAGCATCGCTCTGATTTTTATAAAACCGGTTATTGGCATTATTGCACTAGTTGTCATGATCGCCGTCAATATTGCCCTTTATTTCCGCTTTAAGGCACCAATTGAACCTTATTTCAATTGCATCAAGTATTTGGCGTCTATGGTCATTGCAGGAGATAAGGCCAAGGACGTTCTGAAAGGTGCAGGGGATGTTTTTGATGCTGACAGAGAGGAATTAGAAAGGCTGGTCAAAACATTTGCTCAGATCCGTCGAGGAAGCTTTCTGATCACTAATTCTGTTTCCGGTTCACTGGTGGATGTTATTATGGATTACATCCGAATGCTGTTCCATGTAGACCTGATCAAATTCCACTCTATGCATAAATTCTGCTCACAGCATGCAGAGGATATCCGGGCTTTGTACAATATACTGGGCGGGATCGAAACCTGCATATGTATTGCACATTTTCGCGAAGAACATCCTGCATATTGCCTCCCAGTCTTTCATAAGGACGCATCTTCCTTACTTACATTAAAAACGGAAAATGCTTATCATCCGCTTGTGAAAGATCCGGTCAAAAACAGCATTACCGCTGATCGTTCTGTTCTTTTGACAGGAAGCAATGCGTCTGGTAAATCTACTTTCCTTAAAATGATCGCGATCAACCAGATCTTTGCCCAGACGATCTGTACCGTTCTGGCAGATTCTTTTGAAACCTCTTTTTTCCGTGTTTATTCTTCTATGGCACTTTCTGACAATATTCTTGGAGAAGAAAGCTACTTTGTGGTGGAGATCAAATCCATGAAGCGTATTTTCGATGCATTGTCAAAAGAAAGCCCTGTCATGGTTTTTGTGGATGAAGTCCTTCGCGGAACCAATACGCAGGAGCGGATCGCGGCATCGACCCAGATCCTGCGGAAATTAAGTACAGAAAACGCACTTTGTTTTGCTGCCACGCATGACATCGAACTGACGCAGCTCCTGGAAGATGTTATGGATAATTATCATTTTTCAGAACAGATTCAAGAAGATACCGGAAGCATTTCTTTTGATTACCAGCTGAAAAAAGGCAGAGCAGACAGCCGAAATGCCATCCTTCTTTTAAAAGCCTACGGATTCCCGCAGGATGTTGTGAGCGATGCCTTTTCTATGACTGAAAACACCTCAGAAAATTTCTAAAAAAAGTAATAGAATTCATAGGAAATCCCTTTGAAAAAAAGATAGAGTAGGATATAATAACTTTGTATGTAAATCAGTACAATGTCTTATTGTGCTTATGTAACGTGTAACTATTTTTTAAACTAAGTGAGGACAAAGAAATGGCAAAAGCGAAAACAACAGTAGCGTTCCAGGGAACCTTGGAACAGGAAAAAGCTTTGCAGGAAGTGATCGATGCTCACAAAGGTCAGGCTGGAGCCCTTATGCCGGTATTACAGGCAGCACAGGGTATCTACGGATATCTTCCGGTAGAAGTCCAGGAAAAGATCGCAGCAGCGCTTCATCTTTCCGTTGCAGAAGTCTACGGTGTTGTCACCTTCTATTCACAGTTCTCTCTGAATCCAAAAGGCAAATACAGCGTTTCCGTTTGCCTTGGAACAGCCTGCTATGTAAAAGGATCAGATAAGATCCTTGAGGCAGTGGAAAGCAAGCTGGGGATTAAGAGCGGCGAATGTACTTCTGATGCAAAGTTTTCAGTGGATGTAACCAGATGTTTAGGTGCTTGTGGTCTTGCCCCTGTCATGACAGTGAATGAAGATGTTTACGGCAAAGCAGAACCTAAGAAAGTAGCGGAGATCATTGACCGCTATATGAACGATTAGGAGGGTGCCATGACAATAGAACAATTAAATCAGATCAAAGATAAGTATCATGAACTCGTTATGGTCCGGAAGATCGTCAAAGAAGAAGGCGAAAAACTGGCAAAGAATACCGGATACCGCAAACAGGTCCTGATCTGCGGTGGTACAGGATGTACTTCTTCCGGTTCCAAAGTCATCATTGATGCATTGGAAGCTGAATTAGAGAAGAAAGGACTGAAAGACGTACTTGTTGTCAAGACAGGCTGCTTCGGTCTTTGTGCACTTGGTCCGATCATGATCGTTTATCCAGAAGGAACTTTCTATTCGATGATGACTCCGGAACACGTTGTAACGGTATGTGACAAGCATCTTGTAGAAGGTGGAGAACCGGTTAAAGAGCTTCTTTACAAAGATTCCGTTTTAGAAGATGGAACTATCCTTCCATTAAATGAGACACCATTCTATAAAAAACAAAAGAGAGTGGCACTTCGTAACTGCGGTGTCATCGCTCCTGAAAACATCGACGAAGCAATTGCTTTAGATGCTTACCAGGCTCTTTATAAATGTCTGACAAAAATGACTCCGGATGAGGTTATTGATGTCATGATCGCCTCCGGCCTTCGCGGAAGAGGCGGTGCAGGATTCCCAACAGGAACCAAATGGAAATTTGCATGCTCCAGAAGAGGGGAAGTTAAGAAATATGTCTGCTGTAATGCAGATGAAGGCGACCCTGGCGCATTCATGGACCGTTCCATTCTGGAAGGAGATCCGCATGTAGTATTAGAGGCAATGGCTATTGCAGGATATGCAATTGGTTCTGATCAGGGATATATCTATGTACGTGCAGAGTATCCGATCGCTGTTCAGCGTCTGACCATTGCTATTAATCAGGCCAGAGAATATGGTCTGTTAGGCAAAAACATTTTCGGAACTGATTTCAGTTTCGATATTGAACTTCGTCTCGGATCCGGCGCATTTGTCTGCGGCGAGGAGACAGCGTTGATGACTTCTATCGAAGGTCATCGCGGCGAGCCTAGACCACGTCCGCCATTCCCGGCAGTCAAAGGTCTTTTCGGTCAGCCGACAATTTTAAATAACGTTGAAACCTGGGCAAACATTCCGCAGATCATTATGAATGGTGCAGAATGGTTTGCTTCCATGGGAACGGAAAAATCCAAAGGAACCAAGGTCTTCGCACTCGGCGGCAAGATCAACAACACTGGTCTTGTAGAAGTTGAGATGGGAACCACCCTTCGTGAGATCGTCGAAGAAATCGGCGGTGGTGTTCCAAATGGCAAGAAATTCAAAGCTGCTCAGACCGGCGGTCCTTCCGGCGGATGTATCTCTGCAGCAGATCTGGATGTTCCGATCGATTACGACAACCTGATCGCTATCGGTTCCATGATGGGATCCGGCGGTCTGATCGTTATGGATGAAGATAACTGTATGGTGGATATCGCCAAGTTCTTCCTGAACTTCACCGTTGATGAGTCCTGCGGTAAATGTACGGCATGCCGTATTGGTACCAAGAGACTCTATGAGATCCTTGAAAAGATCACAGCCGGAGAAGCATCCATGAAAGATCTGGATCAGATGGAGTACTTATGTGAGAATATCAAAAAGAATTCTCTCTGTGCTCTTGGCCAGACAGCTCCAAACCCTGTCGTTTCCACCTTCAAGTGCTTCAAAGACGAATACCTGGCACATGTTCAGGATAAGAAATGTCCGGCTGGTATTTGTAAGGCACTCTTAGAGTTCTGGATCGATCCGGAGAAATGTAAAGGATGTACGCTCTGCGCTAAGAATTGCCCTGTTAATGCAATCACAGGCAAAGTCAAAGAGCCACATGTCATTGATAATAACTTATGTATCGGCTGCGGAACCTGTCTTACAAACTGTAAGTTTGGCGCAGTAACCAAACGATAGGAGGTGCCAAGATGATTAATTTGACTATTGATGGAATTCAAGTTCAGGTAGAAGATGGCACAACGATCTTACAGGCTGCACAGGCTGCCGGTATTGACATTCCTACACTTTGTTATATGAAAGAACTTGCACCGGACGGATCCTGCAGAATGTGTCTGGTGGAAGTAGAAGGCGCACGTGGTCTGATGACTGCATGTGCTGCACCGGTTACAGAAGGCATGGTCGTTCGGACCAATACGCCGGAAGTTTTGGAATCCAGAAAGTTCATCCTTCAGATGATGCTTTCCAACCATACCGGTGACTGCATGAGCTGCGCAGCAAACGGAAAATGTAAGCTGCAGCAGTATGCAATGGATTATGAAGTAGAGCGCGGCGATTTCGAAGGCGAGACCTGCCAGATCCCGCCAGATGATTCCTCACCGTTCTTCATTTATGATCCGGGTAAATGTATTTTATGCCGCCGCTGTGTACGTACCTGCCAGGAGATCCAGTGCAATGGTACGATCGCTGCAACGGAAAGAGGTTTTGAAACGACAGTTTCTCCTGTTATGGGAATCAAGATCGCAGATTCCAACTGTGTAAGCTGCGGTAACTGCGTTCAGGCATGTCCGACAGGCGCCCTTTCCCTGAAAGCCGGCAAGAAGTTCCGTGATTGGGAGACCAAAAAAGTCCTTACCACATGTCCTCACTGTGCAACGGGATGCCAGTTCTACCTGGTAGTGAAAAATGGCAAGATCGTTGCTGTGGAAGGCGCTGATGGCCCATCCAATAACGGACAGCTCTGTGTCAAAGGACGTTTTGGCTCCTTTGAATTCGTACATGACGAGAGCAGACTGACTGACCCGCTGATCAAGAGAGACGGTAAATTTGAGAAGGCAACCTGGGATGAAGCATTAGATCTGGTTGCAGCTAAATTCACGGAAATCAAGAAAAAATACGGCAGCGAATCTCTGGCTGGCTTTGCCTGCTCCAGAGCACCAAATGAAGACTGCTACATGCTTCAGAAACTCGTTCGCTGCGCATTTGGCTCCAATAACGTAGATAACTGCGCACGTGTCTGCCATAGTGCATCTGTCCATGGTCTGGCTATTACACTGGGATCCGGCGCTATGACAAATACGATCAAAGACATCACAGAAGAACCGGATGTCATCATGGTCGTTGGTTCTAACCCGACAGAAGCTCACCCGGTTGTTGGTGCACGTATCCGTCGTGCAGCTCGCCGCGGCGCAAAACTGATCGTTGTTGATCCGCGTGATATCACATTAACAAAAGATGCTGCAATCCATCTGAAGATCAAGCCGGGAACAAACGTTGCTTTTGCAAACGGTATGATGAACATTTTCATCAACGAAGGTCTGATCGATGAGGAATTCATCAAGACCAGAACAGAAGGGTTTGAAGAATTAGCAGAAATCGTAAAAGATTACACACCAGAGAAAGTTGCAGAAATCTGCCATATCGATGCAGAGGACCTGAAAGCTGCTGCAAGAATGTATGCAAAAGCTGAGAAGGCTCCGATCATCTACTGTCTGGGTGTTACCGAACATTCAACTGGTACTGAAGGCGTTATGAGCATGTCCAACATGGCTATGATGGTTGGCAAACTCGGAAGACCTGGCTGCGGCGTGAACCCGCTTCGTGGTCAGAACAACGTCCAGGGTGCCTGCGATATGGGTGCACTGCCTGAGAAATTCCCTGGCTACCAGAACGTAGAAGATCCGGCTGTCATGGAAAAATTCGAAAAAGCATGGGGTATTGAGCTGAACCACAAAGCTGGTCTGAAAGCAACAGAAGTGCTTCCGGCAGCTATCGAAGGAAAGATCAAAGGTCTGTATATCTTTGGCGAGGATCCGATCGTTACAGATCCGGATACCCATCATGTAGAGAAGGCTCTGACCAGCCTTGAATTCCTTGTTGTTCAGGATCTGTTCATGACAGAAACTGCAGCCTATGCTGATGTTGTCCTTCCTGGCGTAAGCTACGCAGAAAAAGAAGGTACATTCTCCAACACCGAGCGTCGTGTACAGAGAGTCCGTAAAGCAGTTGACCTGGGAACTAATGCACGTCTTGATACCGATATCTTTATCGATGTCATGAACCGCATGGGTTATCCGCAGCCACAGCTGACATCCGCTGAGATCATGGATGAGATTGCTTCCCTGACACCAAGCTTTGCAGGTATTTCCCATGCAAGACTGGATGCCGGCGAAAGCCTGCAGTGGCCATGTACTGGAAAAGATCATCCGGGCACACCGATCATGCATGTTGGCAAGTTCAGCCGTGGATTAGGCTACTTCTATCCGGCTAAATACAAACCATCTGTTGAGCTTCCGGATGAAGAATATCCGACGATCCTGATCACCGGACGTATGCTGTATCACTACAATACACGTGCTATGACAGGAAAGAGCAAAGGCATCACACAGATCGTCAATGAGTCCTATATCGAGATGAACGATCAGGATGCAGAGAAGATCGGCGTGAAACATGGAGACCGCGTGAAAGTTTCCAGCCGCCGTGGTGAACTGGAAACGACTGCCAGAGTCGGAAAGAAAGTCTCTCCTGGTGAGTCCTTCATGACATTCCACTTCCCGGACGGCAACGCAAACAAGCTGACCAATGCTGTTTATGATGACATTGCCTGCATTCCGGAGTACAAGGTATGTGCGGTTAAGATTGAAAAGGCTTGATTCTATCAAGGGCAAGGTTAAAGGGACTGCTTTTGCAGTCCCTTTTCTTTATGTGACAGTGAAGGGGCTTTCTTCAAGCTTTCAAAATGCTTGGCGAAAGCCCCTTCACCTGTCACGATACATAAAACTGACAGCAGAAGAGTTTCCCATGCTATCTAAATGCATGTCCAAGACCTCTCACACTGTCCCTTTTGTAAATAAAAAAGCTCCTGTCGAAATCTTATTCAAAAACACAAGATATATGAATTTTCAACTTTACAAGCGCTATATATAGTAGTAACATAAAGCAGACAAATCAGACCTTTAATGATGGTACAGAGATGCCGCCAAGGACTGCTAAAGCTGTAAAACACGGCCGGTCAGATCATAAAGCTGCATCCTGTGATGCGGTTTTTTATTTGTAAATATGCGTTACAAAGCTACTTTGATGGATGATGTTACCGTCTCCAGAGCATTAAAAAGGATCTCCCACGAGATTCTGGAAAAGAATAACGGAGCAGAGAATATCTGTATTATCGGCATCCAGCGAAGAGGTATTCCACTGGCTCAGATCATTGCGGACAATATTGAAAAGATCGAAGAGAAAAAAGTCCCAGTCGGAAGTATCGACATTACTTTTTACCGGGATGATCTGACGAACAAATCCAGGGATCCGATCGTTCAGGAGGCCAGCATTCCTTTTTCAATCGAAAACAAAGTAGTGATTCTTGTGGATGATGTTGTCTATACGGGAAGAACAGCACGGGCCGCAATCGATGGGCTGATGCAGCATGGCAGACCTGCAGCGATCCAGTTTGCTGCTTTGATCGACAGAGGGCATAGAGAACTTCCGATACGGGGTGATTATGTCGGAAAAAATGTTCCTACGTCCAAAAATGAACGTATTGCAGTCCGCATTCCGCCATATGACGAGACTACATCTGTAGAGCTCTATGATATTTAGGTATATACGGTATTTTCAGATATTGAGGACAGGTATCTAAAAGTCCGTCTATATAATAAAAAAGTTAAAGATTTTGCAGCTGTGAATGCAAAAACAGGAGGATGAAATGAATTTAGTTTACAACGTCGAAGACAGACCTCGTTTTGGACAGACAGTCGTCTTCGCAATTCAGCAGCTTTTAGCGATCCTTGCTGCAACAATCGCCGTTCCGGCAATCATCGGAAACGGAATGAGCCAGAGCGCTGCACTTTTCGGCGCTGGTGTCGGCACCATTGTATATCTGTTATTTACGAAGTTTAAAAGCCCGGTCTTCCTGGGATCATCCTTCGCATTTATCGGATCTATGTTTGCTGCTTTTGCAGGTGGTGTCAGCATGCAGATGGGTTACCTTGGAATGATCATTGGTGCGATCTTTGCAGGCCTTGTGTATGTTGTTATCGCTATTGTTGTCAGGTTCGCCGGCGTACGCTGGATCAATTACCTGATGCCGGCAGTAGTTATCGGACCTACGGTTGCTATCATCGGATTAAGCCTTGCAGGGAATGCCGTTAGTGATGCATTAGGCGGAGCTTTTGACGCTGATGCAGGTGCTTACGTCATGACACCTCATGCATGGGCATGCTTTGTCTGTGCTATGGTTACTTTGCTGGTTGTATGCCTTTGCTCCGTATTTGGTAAGAAAATGGTTAAGCTGATCCCATTTATTATCGGTATTGTAGCTGGCTACATCGTTGCAGTCATCTTTACTTTGATCGGAAAAGCTTCCGGAAATGAAGCTCTGATGATCATCGACTTCTCGGCATTTGCTGCCATGAAATGGGTTCCAAGCTTTACATTCCTTACAGCTTTAGGCGGATTTAAGGAATTATCCGGAACTTATATTGCAACCATTGCAGTTGCTTATATTCCGGTTGCATTCGTAGTTTTTGCGGAGCATATTGCTGACCATAAAAACCTTTCTTCCATCATCGGAAGAGATCTTCTGGAAAAACCAGGTCTGCACAGAACCTTGTTAGGTGATGGTGTTGGATCCATGGTCGGTGCATTCTTTGGAGGATGCCCGAACACCACTTATGGTGAGAGCGTCGGTTGTGTTGCTATTACCGGTAATGCTTCTGTCGTTACGATCCTGTGTACAGCCTTTATTGCAATTATTGCTTCCTTCCTGGGGCCATTCGTGACCTTCCTTTCCACGATCCCTGGATGCGTAATGGGCGGTGTATGTATCACTCTTTACGGATTCATTGCTGTTTCCGGTCTTAAAATGCTGCAGCCGGTTGATCTGAACGACAACCGTAATCTCTTTACCGCATCGACGATCTTTATTGCTGGTATCGGCGGTATGGTACTTAAGATCGGTCAGGTCACATTGACCGAAGTAGCAGTTGCTCTGATCCTTGGCATCATCGTTAACCTGATCCTTCGCGGAAAAGGAAAAGAAAAAGCCGGGATGATCGATCCGGAAGATGAAGATCCGAAAAAAAGATCACAGAAGACTGAATAAAAACTGAATAAAGTCTGAATAATATCAGCTCAACCTTGCAAATAAAGTATAAATCTACTAATATATTTGCATAAGAAAGGAATTGCATCCCTGTCCCTGAAAGTGGGGACAGGGATGTTCTGAGCAAAAAATGATTGATAATGATATTGAAAGACTGATTGATACGGATACGATCAAACTTTTTAAGGATGGCGTTTTGACAGATGTTGACGCAAGTGTTGTTAACGAATGTCATTTTGCCATCTTTTTAAATGACACCTATTATTCTGACAATTCCCGTAAAAAAGCATTTGTAGATGCTATGAATGGAAAATGTCTGATCTTTACAGATACCTTGCCGCAGTACCTAAAAGAATTAGCAATCGGCTACTGTTACTGTAACGCGGATTTTGAACCGGAAGATATTTCCCAGGTAATGATGGCAGATGCTGACGAAGAATCTTCTGTCGCTATAGTTTTTGTTGATGATCTGTTAGTCCAGTCAAAAGGGCCTAAAGTAGACCATCATTTAGCATATAATACTAACAAAAATCAGAATATAGCAATTCAGCCGGATAAACTCATCGAGGAAATGAAATTGTTTTCGACACGTTCCGAACTCAACCGTAGGACAGGAGCTGTTCATGGGGCAGAAATCTTTGACGGCAATTCTGTGATCCGGTTCATTGAGGATATCAGTAATAGCAATGCCATCTACAAAGCAATCGGTTTTTCGCTGCTATATGGAATTGATATGTCCGGCTGCATCTTGTTGACAAGCGGCAAGATCACTAAGGAAAACGTGCGTGCCTGCTTCCTGTCAGGATGTCATGTTTTGGTATCTTATTCACCGCCTACGAGACAGGCGATCGAATATGCTATGGAAAAAGATGTGACACTGATATGCTTTGGCAGAAATGATACTTTTAAGGTATATTGTGGATACGAACGCATTATGATCTGATTTCAGGTGGGTAGATACTATGAAAGCAAACAGACAAGATAAAATAATTGAGATCATTCAGCAAAACGATATTGAAACACAGGAAGAATTGGCACATCTGCTTGCAGCTGCCGGATTTCACGTCACCCAGGCTACTATTTCCAGGGATATTCGTGCACTTCATCTGGAAAAGATTCCAGACGGCAAAGGCGGCAGCAAATATTCTTATCCGCAGGAAAAAGAAGCTGACAGGGAAAAATATCTGCGGATTTTTAAAGATGGTTACTCCAATATCTTACAGGCAGGAAATATCGTGGTGATCAAAACGGTTTCTGGTATGGCAATGGCAGTTGCAGCAGCCCTGGATCATATGATGATTCCGGAGATCGTTGGTTGTATTGCCGGAGATGATACCATCATGTGTGCATCTAAATCAGATGACGATGCAAAAAAAGCGATTGAACAAATCACAAAACTTTTGACAGAGTTGTAATGCTGAAGAATGTTTATATAAAAAATCTTGCGCTGATCGAAGAGGCTGATATTGACTACACAAATGGTCTTAACATCATGACCGGTGAAACCGGTTCTGGTAAGTCCATTATAATCAGCGCACTGAATACGGCCCTCGGTGAAAAAGCAAATAAATCCATGATCCGGACCGGAGCCGATCATGGTCTTGTTGAGTTATCGTTTTTTACTGACGATCCCAGGGTTTTATCTGTCCTGGATAAGCAGGGAATCGAAACGGAAGATGGCCAGATTGTCATATCCAGAAAAATTACGATGGATAACAGCATCACGCGTATCAATGGAGAATCTGTCACTTTAGCTTTTTTAAGATCTGTGACGGATCTTCTTGTAGATGTTCATGGCCAGCACGATCATCAGTCATTACTGGATCCAGCCCGGCATTTGCAGATCATTGATGATTTCGGCGGAGAACCGATCCGTAATCTCCGAAAAGAATTAGCGGAACAATATGATCATTACAGGGCAATACGACTGGAATATCAGGATTTTAATTTAGATGAATCACAACTTTCCAGAGAGATCGATCTCCTGAAACATGAGCAGAAAGAAATTGATGATGCCGCCATCCAGCCGGAGGAAGACATCCGTCTGGAAACAGAGTATAAAAAACTCAGCAATGCAGAAACGATCCTGTCATCGGTAAACAAAGCTCACAATATCCTTTCTGATGAAGACGACGGAGCCTTAAAAAAGATTTCGGATGCACTTCGTTATGTGGAAGATGCACTTGTTTATGAGCCGGAATTAAAAGAATACCGAACGACGCTGATGGATATCGATTCTCTTTCTAAAGATGTTGCGCGCGAAATCGAACATTACGTGGAGCATAATCCTTTTGATGGAGAACGTTTTTCAGAAATAGCGCAAAGACTTGATCAGATCAACCGCCTGAAGAGTAAATATGGCCGTTCCATAGATGATATTTATCAATATGCGGCAGAAATTGCAGATAAATTAGATCAATATGAGCATTACTTTGAACGGAAAGCGCAAACGGAACACCGTATGAAGGAGTGTGCAGCAATCCTGAATCAGCTTTCGCATCAATTATCTGATCTGAGAAAAGAAGCAGGAAAAAACCTGGAGCCTTTGATCCAGAAACATTTAAAAGATCTCAATTTTCTGCATGTGGATTTTTCCATTGATTTTACAAAAGGACCTAAGATCACCCGCAATGGTTTTGACAAAGCAGAATTTATGATTTCTGTAAATCCGGGTGAACCGCAGATGCCATTAGCCAAAACGGCATCAGGCGGCGAGATGTCCCGTATAATGCTTGCGATCAAATCGGCGATAGCTGATAAAGATGATATTCCAACATTGATCTTTGATGAGATCGATGCAGGGATCAGTGGTCAGACAGCAGGAAAAGTAGGGGAGAAACTGCTGTATTTAAGCAAACATCATCAGATCATCTGTATCACGCATCTTCCGCAGATCGCGGCAATGGCAGATGCTCATTTCCGGATCAGGAAAGAAGTGGAAGGTTCCAGTACGATATCCGGAATTGAAAAGCTAAATGAAACGGAACAAGTAGAAGAAGTCGCACGCCTGGTTGGCGGCATTACTGTAACAGATACTGCGCGTGCAAACGCCAAAGAACTTATTGCTTATGCCAGCTCATTGAGATTGGCATAACATGGATAGGAGCAGGATATGAATCAATATTATGTATTATATAATCCGTTTTCCAGCAATGGAGCCGGCAGAAAAGAATCAGAGAAGATCTTTGATTATTTGAAAGAGGAATCCATTGAATTTATGGATATGTCTGCAATCCCTGATCACGATTATTCACTCTTATTTGACAAGATGGATAATACAGACAAACTCGTGATCTGCGGGGGTGATGGAACGCTGAATCGTTTTGTAAATGACTGTGATGATAAGTTCCCGGATGTAGACATTTATGTATTTCCGACGGGAACTGGAAACGATTTTCTGCGGGACATTGGTATTGCCACTCCTTGTGCCCCTGTTCTGATCACGCAATATCTGAAAGATCTCCCTTGGGTAGAGATCAATGATAAGAAATATTATTTTATCAACAATGTCGCATTTGGCATTGACGGATGGGTCTGTGAGATTGCCGACCAGCAGAAGGCAAAAGACCCGGGTGCTAAAGCGAATTATACTAAAATTGCGATTTCCGGACTATTGGGAAAATATCATCCATGCAATGCGACTGTAACGGTTGACGGCGTGACCCGCCAGTATCAACGGGTTTGGATGGCTCCTTCCATGAATGGACGTTTTATGGGAGGCGGCATGATGGTTGCTCCAATGCAGGACCGTTCTGATGAGGAACGGACTCTTACCTTAATGATGTTCCAAAATGGCGGAAGGCTGAACATAGCCCTTAGTTTTCCTGGCGTATTTACAGGGAAGCATATAAAGAATAAAATGGCGGCCTTTTGCAAGGGACATGATATTACCGTGGAGTTTGACTCTCCGCGTGCTGTACAGCTTGATGGAGAAACAATTCTTGGCGTAACCAAATACCATGCGCATAAGCAGTAACCAATATGTTTATCCTATCCATAATCAGCAGCTTTTTTATAGATCCGAATAAAGTATACACACAGGACAGTAAGTATTACCGCTTCCTGTTATATATCTGTACAAAAATAGCAGTCTTTTTTGCCCGTATCCGCATCCACGTCCGCGGACTTGCGAATGTTCCAAAACAGGGCAGATATCTTTTAGCCGGCAACCATAAATCTAATTTTGATCCGATTCTTTCCTGGGAAATTCTGGGAAAAGAGGCGGATCTTTGTTTTGTATCCAAAAAAGAAAACTTTAAAAAACCAGCTTTTGGAAAGATCATTCGGCGTATTTGTTTTTTAGGGATCGATCGGGATAATCCGCGCAAGGCACTTCAGACCGTAGAGCAGGCAGCAACGTTTTTAAAAGAGGATAAGTTTTCTATCGGCGTTTATCCGGAAGGAACGCGCAACTGGACGGATGAACCACTATTACCTTTTCATACGGGCCTGTTTAAGATTGCCAAAAAAGCAAACGTTCCCATTGTCGTTGTCGTAACGAAAAACAATGAAAAGATTGCCAAAAACTTCCCGTTCAAAGGGACAGATGTTTACTATGATTTTGTCGGTGTGATCTCAGCTGACGAAGTGAATAAGCTGTCTAATGCAGAAATCGGAGAGCGTGTCAGCGGTATGATGCTGCATTCACTCTCCGATCTTTCTTTTGATGATTACGAAACCTTGAAAGATATCCGCAGGAAACATTAATACCTGATTTTTTGGTTCATTTCCCTGATCCTGTCAGGATCAACCTTGCAGATCAGTCTGTCATATGTATAAAATCCATTGATCTCATCTTCAATATCAGTCAGCTGCGTATATACACAGCCGCACAGACCTTTATCCAGATAAGGAATGACCAGTTCACTGTATACTTGAAGGATCTTATCTGTCAGGTCTTTTTCATCGCTTGCCTTGGTATATCCATATTCTTTATCAGAGTAGGTATGATCTTCAATCTTGAGAGAAATCCCACCAAATTCGGATAGAAAGACAGGTAGTTTGGAATTCGACATGATCTTAGGCATTCGCTTTTTCTGGAACGGGAAATACAAATGCTGACTGTTAAAATCACTTTTTTTACCTGCGAACCACCCGGAAGTACTATCAATCAGTCTTGTCGGATCCAGTTCTTTTGCCAACTCATAAATATGATCGCTGGTAAACTGACCCCAGCCTTCGTTAAACAGAGTATAGCCTATCACACATGGATGATTTGAAAGCAGATCAATAATTGCTTTCATACTTTCAATATAGTTTTCTCTTGTTTCCGGATCTGTATGCTGATTTTTATCATCGTGAGCCATATTCGGCAAAAGAGCAGGGATGGCTGTATCCCACAAAAAGGAATATGTTCCATTATTGATCATGTCCTGCATAACGAGCATTCCGTGGAGATCACAATAATAATAGAAAATCTCCGGTTCCAGCTTTACATGCTTTCGTAACATGTTGAATCCCAGATCTTTGATCCGCAGGATATCTCGTTCATATTCTTTTGGAGTAACTGGAGTAAAAATACCATCCGGAAAGTATCCCTGATCAAGAACGCCGTTCAGAAATACAGGAGAATCGTTCAGATATACTTTTTTATCCCGGATCTCCACGTTTCGGAAAGCGTAATAGATCTTAACGTGATCGTCTTTATAAGAAACCGTATCATAATAGAGATATGGATCATCTATATTCCACAGGTGCGGTTCTTTTATCTGTTTTTCTTCCACCTCAACGGTTCCGTCAGATAGATATTTGTGGATCTGAACCTGATCATTTTGAGTAATAGTTCTTATTTTTACAATGTAATCCTTTGGAACTGCTTCCATCCAGATCGTCTGCCAGATACCAGTAATGGCTGTATACCAAATACCTCCACGGTTAACTTTTTGCTTTCCGTATGGAAATTTTTTATCCGTTGTATCTGCAATATCCATGCGGATCACATTTTCTTTTCCAACCAATTCCTCCCGAGGTACTGCATAGGTAAACGGTAAATAGCCGTTATCATGAGCTCCGAGATAATTGCCATTGATAAACACATCGGCATACTCATCAACTGCGCCAAAATGAAACAGGATCAAATCACCCTGCAGATCATCATCCAAAGTAAACGTCCTCTTCATCGTGAAGCCGCCATACGGCGATGTGGATACACCGGACAAAACAGATTCCAGACAAAACGGAACGTTACATATTTTTCCAATATCCATTTGCCATTCCCCATTCAAGGACTGCCACTTATCCCGCACCATTTGCGGTCTTGGATATGTTTCATCCCATGTAGGATCTTCCGGTAATAATTCGGTGTAAAGTTGATTCATGCTTGCCTCCTTTTGGAACGGTTCATATAACGAAACAGAAAGAATAGTGTAAACAGCAATAACAAAGCAACGATCAGCGCTGCTATAAATATCTTCTGATTCGGAATAAATGATGTTGTTCCATCATTATTAATGATTGTTTCTGCATTTTTTAAAACGGCGGCTCCAATGGCTGGGCCAATGATGCCTGGGATTAAAACCATACCAATAATACGGATTCCCTGGAATTGTCCGGCTTTATTATCCGGGATCTGACTTCTGATCATTGCGCCGAATACACTCATGCCTGTCAAATATCCACACATCATGAAAAGGGACCCTATAAAGACAGGAATCGTACTTTTGGTGAAGATCAAAACCAAAAAGCCGACAATAAGCATCGCTACAGCTGGAATGACACTTTTGGCAAATCCTAACCGGTCAAACGTTTTTCCATATAACGCGGTTACAACGGCGGCTGCGATAATAGCGGGAGCCATGATCAGAACATAGTTTTCCATGCCCAGACCCTTTTCATAATAAAGGATCAGGTATGGCATATAAATCTGAATGGAGATGTTGAAAACGGCAAATACCAGGATCACAAAATAGAGAAGAGGATTCTTTTTCATCACAGAAGGTCTGAAGCTGTAAAAAACTGTTGCAAAATAACCGTAAGCATGGCCTTCTTTTTTTATCCGTTCCCGCTCAGTCTTTACGGACGGAGCATCTTGAAGAATAAAGAGTCCTAAAATACCGATCAAAATCGTACAGCCGCCGATGATCAGGTAAATGAGGATCCAGCTTTTCGCCTGATCCAGATCAAAGAACATAAAGCCGCCAAATACAACAAGGATAGCAACCAACGGCATCATAGAATTGAAACCTTCTATTTTTCCGCGGTTTCCTTCTTCTCCCCAGTCTGTCATCCAGGCATTGAAAGCTGCATCATTTGCAGAGGAACCGAAAAATGTCATTACACAGTCCATTATGATGACCAAAGTGACGCCCAGTGACATAGCGGCAGTCATCGAACCAGCTAGTGGAGTCAGAATATCCATTCGGATCAAAGCAAAGGCCAGAATGGTAATGCCCCAGATAATATAACCGCCGCAAAGGAACAATTTGCGTTTGGAAATATAATCGGATAGAGCGCCTATGAACAGGGTCGTTACAGCTGCTACGACTGCACTTGCAGCGACCATAAAAGAAATATCGGATGCACTGGCGCGGAACATTTTGTAAATAAAAACATTAAAATACATGTTTTCCACGACCCAGGCTATTTGGCCCATGAGTCCGAATATGATCAGTACTGACCAGAATTTAGCCCCTAGTTTTTTCATAATGCCTCCAATTATCGTTTATATTTCTTTAATGCCTGAAATATCAGTGGATGCCGACATGGAATAATTGGTATGGTAGATCACATAACCAGGTTTGGAACCAGCTGGCTTTTTCAACTGTTTCCGTTGGACATAATCCACTTCAACCTTTGAAGCGCCTTCTGCTTTCGAATAATGAGCTGCAAGCTGGGCCGCTTCTTCAAAAGTACGGTCCGGAATCTCACTACCATTCGTCTTTAAGATCACATGAGATCCCGGCAGGTTTTTCGCATGGAACCAGTAGTCGTTTCCATCAGCAAATTTCAGCGTCAGATATTCATTTTGAATATTATTTTTACCGACATAAATATCGAACCCGTCAGAAGAAATGTAATGGAGCGGAGAAGACTTGCTTTCTTTTTTTGCCTGTTTCTTTTGATTTCCAGTCTGTTTGCTGTATCCGCTATCCGCCATTTCTCTCCGCAGATCACTGATATCTGCTTCTTCCTGAACCATATCCAGTGATGTCAGGATAGACTCTAAATGATCGATCTCTTCTTTTGTTTGAAAAATGATCTTCGTCAATGCTTCATAGGTTCGCTTTAGTTTTGCATATTTATCAAAATACCGTTTGCCGTTTGAAATGACGGGGATGGTTGGATCCAAAGGTATCGTTACCATTTCTCCGGTATGATAATCTTCGGCTTCCATGGAGACAGATCCTTCTGGAACGTTGTAGCCATAGGCTGTTATTAACTCCCCATAAAGCTGGTATATCTCTTTTTTCTTAGTATCTTCTAACTGCTTTAACTGCAGATCATATTTTTTATAATCTTTATTGAGCAATGTCTGGATCGTCTGTCTGAGAGAAGCGGTTTTCTGACGAAGCTCGGTATATGTCTTTTTCTTTGCGTAATATGCAAAAAGCAGCCGGGAAATGCTGTCATAAGACTCTTTTTCCAAATTCTGATATATAGTAAGGTCCAATGCCGCATAGGCAAACGGGATCTGATTTTCATAGTAGATGTGAGGTGAAAAATCACCTCTGTTAATCTTTTCCATTAATCCCTTAAAAGAACCATACATTGTATGTATTTCTTCCGAAGATAAACTGCCAGCTGGCCGATCCGAATCAATTCCACATAGATTTAAGATTTCTTCCGCCAACTGGGTGCTGATCCCCGTAAAAACAGTGCAGAGCATTTTTGAAAGCGGTTTGCCAGACACGAAAACTTTAGAAAAATCTTCTTTAGATGTATGGAACGGATCTGTTTTTTCATCAGCAAAAGGAATGAAATAATCTCGTCCGGGAAGAACTTCACGGACGGAACTGACTAAAGAAGAAATATGTTTAATGCTGTCTAAGATATGGGCCCCGTCACGGAAGATAATATTACTGTGTTTTCCCATTAACTCTACAGTCAGGATCTTTTGACAAAGATCACCCATTTCATTGTAATGCTCTATATGAAAATCAATGATCCTCTCCATAGAAGGCTGATAGATGCCAATGATCTGTCCGTTCAGGATATGCTTTCTTAAGAGCATACAAAAAGCCGGGGCAGTTAAAGGCGATGTTTTGTTTTCTTCTGTCAGATAAGTGATCGGAAGAGCTGCTTCTGCAGAAATTAATAATTTTTTCTGCTGTCCGTCTTTTTTGATCGTTAATAAAAGCTCATTCTTCTCTGGCTGAGCAATCTTCACAATTCTGCCATTCAGGATCTGGTCTTTATATTCTTTTACAAGACAGGCAATTACGCTTCCGTCAAAAGCCAAAATTACAGCCTCCAGTTCAATTATGTTCCGTTTCATATTATCATATGAAATGACTTATTTCTACGAAAGAAAAAACCTCTTGCGGGCTTCGGCCCATTGTATTACATTTTCATTAATACAAAATGAAGCAGGAAACTAGCATTGACTTTTACTGAAATACTACTTATCGGAATCGGACTATCCATGGATGCTTTTGCGGTTGCAATCAGCAAAGGTCTTTCCATGCAGAAAATCAATTACAAAGCCGGATTGATCATTGCACTGTTTTTCGGCGTTTTTCAGGCTGGAATGCCATTGATCGGTTACTTTGCAGCGATTCGTTTTGAAAGATATATCGTTGCGGCAGATCATTGGGTCGCATTCGGGCTGCTTCTATTTATTGGCGGTAAAGCAATTGTAGAAGCCATAAAAGAGATAAGGTCCGGGGAAAAGAAAGAAGAAAACTTCAAGCTTCGTTATGGAGAATTGGTTGTCTTAGCATTTGCGACCAGTGTGGATGCACTGGCAGTCGGTATTTCATTTGCCTTTTTATCTGTTCAGATCTGGAAATCCGTTTCTATCATCGGTGTCACGACATTCCTGATATCGTTTGCAGGAGTCTGTATAGGCAACCGATTTGGAGCGAAACTGAAAGCGAAAGCAGAAATCGCAGGCGGCGTGATCCTGATCCTGATCGGTCTAAAAATCTTGTTGGAGCATTTAGGAGTCATCCATTTTTAATACAAATATTTGTCACAAATAGAGTATAATATAAACGAAATAGCAGTTGTAATATTTCAATTATCGGTGAGGATATTATGAGCGATTTAAAAGTTTTAGTAGTCGATGATGAAGCCAGGATGCGGAAGATCGTCAAAGACTTCCTGGTAGCAAAAGACTATAAAGTAGTAGAAGCTTCCAATGGCGAAGAAGCAATCGACATTGTTTATGAAGATAAAGATATCGATCTTGTTCTTTTGGATGTCATGATGCCAAAGATGGATGGCTGGGAGACCTGTCGTGAGATCCGAAAAGTATCACAGGTGCCTATCATTATGCTGACTGCAAAAAGTGATGAGACAGATGAGCTTTTAGGCTACAACCTTGGAATTGACGAATATATTACCAAACCTTTCAGCCCAAAGATTTTAGTTGCACGTATCGATGCGATCCTCCGCCGCACCAATAAACTAAATGAGGAAGATATAATTACTGCCGGACGCCTGACAATTAATAAAACATCTCATGTAGTCAGTGTCGATGGCAATTCAATCGAACTCAGCTATAAAGAATTTGAATTACTTTGCTATTTTGCTGAGAATAAAGGAATTGCTCTTTCCAGAGAAAAAATTCTGAATAACGTTTGGAATTATGACTACTTTGGTGACGCAAGAACAATCGATACTCACGTAAAAAAAATTCGTTCCAAACTTGGAGATTGTGGAGATTATATTAAAACAATCTGGGGTATGGGATATAAATTTGAAGTGGATGATTAATTCATGAAAAAAGCTTCCTTAAAAGCGAAAACAATATCAATTCTGATCACGGCGTTACTGTTTGCTTTTGTGATCGGTTTTGTTTTTTGCAGCGTTTTTTCGAGTGGCTATTATGAAAATATTAAGACAAGATCACTCATAGCCCTGAATCAGCAATTAAAACAAACTGATTTTAATAAAAATGAATTCAGGGAATTATCTGATTACTGTGAACAAAACAGTCTTTCGCTTCTGGTAGTTAATCCTGCCGGCCTCCCTGTTTATTCTTACGGAAATTCCAGTATTCTGTTAAGCCGTCTGGATGATATTACTTTTTTAGGAGATCAGGATAACAGCAAAAAGAAAGTTTTACGTCAGGAAGACAATCATACGATCCAGGAAGTAAGCGATGAGCACGGTAAAATTCTTTACATAGAAGACTGGGGATATCTGGATAACGGTTATTCCTATGTCGTCAGATCTTCTTTTCAAGGTGTTCAAAGAGAAGTGAAACAATCTTTGATATTTTTCAGTGTTATATGTGCAGCAATCCTGATCATTGCAGGTATTGTTATTTATTTTATAGTCAATTATTATACGAAGCCTCTTACAAATCTGCTTGGTTTCGTTCAGAATCTGAATGAAGGTGAGTTTGATACCAAATATACTTATAAGCATTTTCGGCAGGATGAAATTGGTCTTTTGGGGGAAAACCTGAATCAGATTGGCGAAAAACTGCAAAGTATGATAGCAGAGCTGAAATCTTCCAATTTAAATCTGGAAAATGAATTAAAAGCCAAAACACAATTGGAACAGCAGCGCAAAAAATACCTGTCTGATGTCTCACATGAGTTAAAAACTCCAATCGCGCTGATTTCCGGATATGCAGAAGGACTAAAAGAAGGCATTTCTGATGATCCGGAAGACAGGGCATATTATTGCGATGTCATCATAGACGAAGCTGAAAAAATGAATATACTGATCAAACGTCTTTCTGCGTTAAACCAGTTGGAACAGGGAACCAGTGCCGTCTCTCTGGAACGTTTTGACGTCATTGCCGTCATTAATGGCTTTTTGAATACGATGTCTATGATCATTGCAGAAAAAAACGTGGATATATTCTTTGATAATAGTTATTCAGAATATGTCTGGTCTGATGAGTTCTTATTTGAAGAAGCCTTTATGAATTACTTCAATAATGCACTCCATCATGTGGACGAAAAAAGGGTGATCCGGATCAATGTTGAAAAGAAAGAGAATAATAAAGTCCGAATTACAATTTTTAATACTGGCGTAAACATTCCGGAAGATGATCTGAATAAGATCTGGGAGGAATTCTATAAAGTGGATCAGGCCAGAACCAGAGAATACGGCGGAAGCGGCCTGGGACTTTCCATTGTAAAGGCAATTGCAGATTCTCTGAATCAGCAATGTGGAGTCGATAATCATCCGGAAGGTGTTTCTTTCTGGATCGAACTGGAATCAGCTGCAAAAACCGCAAATGAAGCGGAAGAATCGCAAAAGCCGGAAAAGAGACGGATCAAACTTTCTGATATTCCTATCTGGCAGGCAGCTGTTGACAGGATCAAGAAAGATGACAGCAAGCAGAAAGTCGAGAAAAAAGTAAAAGAAGAGAAAAAGCAGAAAAAGGAAAGACAAAAGAAATCAAAGGAGGGCAGAAATGCCGCCGATCAGCAATGACTGGCTTTCCCCGTTAAAAGAAGAATTCGGGAAAGAGTATTATAAAAAACTATATCAAACTGTAAATGAAGAGTATAAAACGCATGTGATCTATCCCCCTGCTGATGATCTTTTTAATGCATTTCATTTCACACCGCTCCATGAAGTCAAAGTTGTTATCTTAGGACAAGATCCCTATCATAATGAAGGGCAGGCACACGGATTATGCTTTTCCGTGCAAAAGGGG
Source organism: Lachnospiraceae bacterium (assembly GCA_017536965.1). Lineage (GTDB taxonomy): Bacteria > Bacillota > Clostridia > Lachnospirales > Lachnospiraceae > RGIG5612. Next base: position 59,460 of record JAFWCK010000072.1, read on the forward strand.
GTAGAAATCCCGCCTTCACTTCTAAATATTTATAAAGAACTCCAGGACGATCTTAACTGCACCATGCCTTCCAGCGGCTATTTAAAAAAATGGGCAGACCAGGGAGTGTTGTTATTGAATACTGTTTTGACTGTCAGGGCTCATGAAGCAAATTCCCATAAAGGAATTGGCTGGGAGGATTTTACTGATGCTGCTATCCGTATTTTAAATGAACAGGACAGGCCGATCGTCTTTATGCTGTGGGGCAGTAATGCAAGAGAAAAGAAAAAAATGCTGAACAATCCAAAGCACCTGATTCTGGAGGCACCGCATCCATCGCCTTTATCTGCCTATCGGGGATTTTTCGGATGCAGACACTTTTCTAAATGCAATGCGTTTCTGATAAAAAACGGATTAGATCCGATTGATTGGCAAATAGATTAAAAAAAGAGCCCTTAGGCTCTTTTTTCTTTCTCTTTGGCATTATCTTTTGCAACAGACAGCATCAGTTTAATACGGTTAAGCTGATTGACTTCTGAAGCACCAGGATCAAAATCGATAGCAACGATATTCGAATCCGGATTATGTTCCCGCAGAGTTTTGATCACACCTTTTCCCACTACGTGATTTGGAAGGCAGCCAAACGGCTGAACGCATACAATATTAGGAACACCGCTTTGGATCAACTCCAGCATTTCGCCAGTCAGGAACCATCCTTCGCCGCTTTGATTGCCAAGTGAAACATAATGCGAAGCCATTTCTGCCAGATGAGAAATACTATCCGGGGCGATGTAATGTTTGCTTGCTAAAAGCTGCTTTCTTGCCGGGGAACGGAGATACTCAAGTAATCGTATTCCAATAGTTGCCAGTGCTGAGTAGAACCAGCCTGCGCTATAATTTTCTGCACGGAAATAATTATTAAACAGACAATAGAGAAGGAAGTCCAGCAGATCCGGCATGACAGCCTCTGCGCCTTCTGCTTCTAACAGATCAGTGATATGGTTGTTGGCCATTGGAGAGAACTTAACCAGGATTTCTCCAACAACGCCGACTCGTGGTTTTGTAACATGTTTACGTGGAAGTGTATCAAATTCATGAACGATGTTCTTTATCAGCTTTTTTACTTTTCTGCGGCTGAAAGTTGTTTTACGAATCTCTTCTACGCAAATATTACGCCATTTCTGATAAAGAGCATCCGTGCTGCCCGGTTCAGCCTCATAAGGACGTGTCGCATTGATCAGACGCATCATAAGATCCCCGATCACAACAGCATATATGCCCTTATAAATCAGCGGTAATGATAATTTAAAACCGGAATTTTTTTCCAGACCAAGAGAAAGCGAAATAACAGGAATTTGTCCAAATCCTGCTTTTTCCAGAGCTCTTCGGATAAAACTGATATAGTTCGTTGCTCGGCAGCCGCCGCCCGTCTGTGTGATCAATAGAGCCGTTCGCGAAAGATCATACTTGCCGGATAACAATGCAGCCATCATCTGTCCTACAACTATTGTAGATGGATAACAGGCATCGTTATTCACATATTTTAATCCGACATCTACGGATTCTTTTGTATCATTATCCAGGATCACAAGATCATAACCTTCTACCTGGAAGGCTTCTTTTACTAAATCAAACTGGATCGGAGCCATCTGTGGAGCCAGGATCGTGTAATTACGGGATTTCATTTCTGATGTAAATTCCACTCTGTTATAGGCAGTGGAACGAAGTTCCCGCTTTTTGTGAGCACGTTCCTGGGCTTTGATCGCAGAAAGAAGAGAACGGATCCTGATCCTTGCAGCACCAAGATTACTGATCTCATCGATCTTTAAAACGGTATAGATCTTTCCTGAATTCGAAAGAATATCACTTACACAGTCAGTCGTAACAGCATCGAGCCCGCATCCAAACGAAAACAGCTGGATCAGATCCAGATAATCTGTTCTTTTTACAAAGTTGGCAGCGCGGTAGAGCCTTGAATGGTACATCCATTGATCTGAAACGATCAAAGGACGTTCTACAGTACCAAGATGTGAGACACTGTCTTCAGAAAGGACCGCAATACCGTAAGAGGTGATCAGTTCCGAAATACCATGATTGATTTCCGGATCAACATGATACGGACGGCCTGCAAGTACGATACCATGACGGTTTTCTTTTTGCAGCCATGCAATTGTTTTTTCGCCTTCTGCCTGGATTTCTGCACGAACATTTGCAAGCTCTTTCCAGCCTTTATCTGCCGCTTTAATGATTTCAGTGGATGAAAAGCCAAATTCTTCTGTTGCAAAGACACGAATCAGACCTTCCGTAAAGATCCTGAAATTAGTCATTGAAAAGAATGGATGAATGAAAGTAACATCCCGATTCTTTAAATCTTCGACGTTGTTTTTTATATTTTCGGGATAGGTAGCGACAATCGGACAGTTGAAATGATTGTTCGCGTCCGGAGTCTCTATACGCTCAAACGCAATGGAAGGGTAGAAGATCTTCTTGATCCCCTGATTGATCAGCCATTGAATATGTCCGTGCGTCAGTTTTGCCGGATAACATTCCGATTCGGAAGGAATTGTTTCAATACCCATTTCATAAATAGATCTTGAAGAAAGAGGGGATAAAACAACACGATATCCAAGTTCCTTAAAGAAAACCGCCCAGAATGGATAGTTTTCATACATATTCAGTGAACGTGGAATACCTATTTCTCCTTTCGGAGCATCTTCCAACGCTAACGGTTCATAGTCGAAAGTACGTTTTAATTTGAATTCGAAAAGGTTCGGAACAGATTCAGAGGCTTTTTCTTTTCCTAACCCTTTCTCACATCGGTTACCGGAAATAAATCTTCTGCCTCCGGAGAAATTATTGATCGTCAGCAGGCAATGATTCGTACACCCTTTGCAGCGTGTCAAAGTTGTCTTAAACTCCAGGGCGATCATCTCATCGAAGGAAAGCATGCGGGTAGAACGTTCTTCTTCCGGAAGATCATAATACCGTTCTCTGGCAATCAGGGCTGCTCCAAAAGCGCCCATCAGTCCTGCGATATCCGGACGTACTACATTACGTCCAATCGTTTTTTCAAACGCGCGCAGGATGGCATCATTATAAAAAGTGCCGCCCTGAACGACAATGTTTTTCCCTAATTGGTCCGGATTAACTAATTTGATGACTTTATATAAAGCATTTTTGATAACAGAGTAGGAAAGACCGGCAGAGATATCAGAAATATCAGCGCCTTCTTTCTGTGCCTGCTTCACATTAGAATTCATGAAAACGGTGCATCGGGTCCCAAGATCTGTAGGGCTTTTTGCAAATAAAGCCGCTTCTGCAAACTCCACAACAGTCCGGTTCATAGACATCGCAAAGTTTTCAATAAATGATCCACATCCAGAGGAGCATGCTTCATTCAAAAGAACGGAATCAATGACACCATTTTTGATCCGCATATATTTCATATCCTGACCGCCGATATCCAGAATACAGTCAACTTCCGGATCAAAGAATCTGGCAGCATAATAATGCGCCACAGTTTCCACCTCACCGCCATCCAGCAGCAGAGCTTCCTTCAGCAGAAATTCACCATATCCTGTAGAACAGGAGTAAACCAGCTCGGCGTCATCAGGAATCAATTCTTTTAATTCTTTAATAGCAATCTGTGTTGTAGCGATCGGGCTGGCATTATTATTACTATAGAAAGACCAGAGAAGAGTACCATCTTCACTGATCACAACGATCTTTGTTGTCGTAGAACCAGCATCGATCCCAAGGAAACACTTTCCGTGATAATCTCTGATGTCGGCCTTTTTAATATTCGTACTGTTATGTCTGTTCTTGAACTCTCTGTACTCATCCATGGAAGCAAATAGCGGCTCCATACGGGAAAGTTCGCTAGGAATATTGATCCCATGGTCAAGTTTTTCAAACAGCTGTACTGAATCAACGCAGCAGGATGCATCATAATTCATGGCAGCACCGATTGCCGCAAACAAGTGTGAATTATCCGGATGGATAATTGCATCTCCTTCCAGTTTTAAGGTCCGGATAAATGCCTGACGAAGTTCAGAAAGGAAGTGAAGAGGTCCTCCCAAAAAGGCAACATTGCCCCGGATCGGCTTACCGCAGGCCAGACCGGAAATAGTCTGATTGACCACTGCCTGAAAAATAGAAGCTGCAAGGTCTTCGCGGGTAGCGCCTTCGTTGATCAGAGGCTGGATATCTGTTTTTGCAAAAACGCCGCAGCGGGCAGCAATCGGATACATTGTTTTATAATTCTTTGCGTAATTATTCAGTCCTTCTGCATCAGTCTGGAGAAGATCAGCCATCTGGTCAATAAATGAACCGGTACCTCCCGCACAGATCCCATTCATCCGCTGTTCAATTCCATTTGTAAAATAAACGATTTTTGCATCTTCGCCGCCCAATTCAATTGCGACGTCAACATGAGGAGCAGCATGAAGAAGTGACTTGGAAACAGCCACTACTTCCTGTACGAAAGGGACTTCCAGATGTTTGGACAAAGCAAGACCGCCGGAACCAGTCACAACCGGATAAAGTTGTATTTGCCCCAGCGTATCATTGATTTCTTTGATCAGTTCAGCAAGTGTGCTCTGGATATTGGCATAATGGCGTTTGTAATCAGCAAACAGAAGTTCCTCGTTTTCATCAAGGACAGCCACTTTAATGGTTGTTGAGCCAATATCTATGCCCAGCTTTTTGATGCTCATGACGCGCAGATTATATACTAATTCCACAATTTTGTGAAGTTGTTTTTGTGAAAGTTTTGTAAAAGACCTTTTATATAAAAAGTTCCTGTGCTATAATGTTGCGCATGTTAAATAAAATAGAACGAAAAATTGGCAAGTATGCCATCAAGAATTTAATCTATTATATTTTAGGCGGATATGTGATCGGTTATATCCTGCTTCTGACAAACACCCGACTAGGCTGGTATCAGTATATTACGCTGGAACCTGCTTTAGTCATGAAAGGTCAGGTTTGGAGACTGTTTACCTGGATCTGCACCGTACCGCAGTCATTAAGCTTCTTTGTCATCTTTATGTTCCTTTTGTATTTCTTTATCGGAAGAAGTCTGGAACAGAATATGGGTGCATTCAAATATAATCTTTACATGTTCTCCGGGTGGTTCTTTACCACATTAGGGGCTATGATCGTGTACTGGATCTCCTACGGTATTTCCGGTGCATCCGGTGCTATTTCCATGAATGTCAGCACTTATTATCTGAATTTAGCCTCATTCCTGGCCTTTGCCGTGTTGTTCCCGGATGTCAGGGTCTACCTGTTTGGCATCTTGCCAATTAAAGTTAAATGGCTGGCATGGATCGATGTCGCTTATCTTGCGTTTACGATCATAACAAGTATCATTGCGTTGATCGGCCTGCCAAACCAGTCCGTACAGCAGGCTATCTCTGCATATGGACTGACGCCATCCTTTGCAAAAGCGGCGATCATTACAGACATTTTTTCGATTTTTATTTCACTTCTTAATTTTATTATTTTCTTTGTCGCTACAAGGAATTATAAAAAAATCTCTCCAAAAGAGATCAAAAGAAAAATGGAATTCCGGAAAAATGTACGTCAGGGATATACTGAAAACCGGCGTGGATTTGATCAAAATGATCCAAGAACGTCCAGCCGCAGAGATTCGTTTTTCGGATATGGTGGGTTTGAGCCAAAAACGAACAGACCAAATCAGCAGGAGGGACAAAAGCAATCTACATTCTCTTCCGGTAATATGCTGATCCACAGATGTTCCATCTGCGGACGGACAAACCTTACAAATCCGGAACTGACGTTCCGTTATTGTTCCAAATGCGCGGGGAATCATGAGTATTGCCAGGATCATCTGTTTACTCATGTACATGTTAATAACGAATAAAAAACTAATCCAGACAGAACACAGGGAGGACTGTACATGAACGAAGCAGTTAGCTGTGGCGGAGTTGTCATATATCGGGGAAAGATCCTTTTACTGTTTAAAAAGTATCACGACCGCTATAATGGCTGGGTGCTGCCAAAAGGGACCGTGGAACCGGGAGAAGATTTCATAAACACAGCGGTCAGAGAAGTTAAAGAAGAATCCGGGGCAAATGCAAATGTAGTGAAATACATTGGTGACAGTGCATACGAGTTTAAAACACCGGAAGGACTGATCAGCAAAACGGTACATTGGTATCTGATGAATGCAGACAGTTATTACAGCAAACCACAGAAAGAGGAGTTCTTCACAGATTCCGGATATTATAAATTTCATGAAGCGATCTATCTCCTGAAATATGATAATGAACGTGCGATCCTCCAGCAGGCGTATGATGAATACACGGATCTTAAGAAAAACGGCTTATGGGTGAACCGGTAAAACAAGAGCAGAAACTGAATTATCAGAAAGAACTGGACCATATCCTGGAAGGGGTTTTGTGCAAGGACACAAAACCTTCTTTATTGCTTCACAGCTGCTGCGGCCCTTGCAGCAGTTATTGTTTATCTTATCTTCATCAATTCTTTAACATAACTGTATTTTATTTTAATCCCAATATCGACCCGAAAGAAGAGTATGAACATCGTTTGTCTGTCCAAAAGCATTTAATCAATCGGCTAAATGAAGATCTTTCCACACAGATTGAACTTCTGGAAGGGGAATACGATCATGATGCCTTTTTATCAGCGGCAAAAGGACTGGAAGAAGAACCAGAAGGCGGAAAACGATGCCGGGAGTGCTTTTATCTTCGATTAAACGAGACTCATAAGAAGGCAATGAAACTGGGGTTCGATTATTACGGGACAACTCTGACTGTCAGTCCGCATAAAAATGCTGTGCTGATCAATGAGATTGGCTCACAAATTGCCGGAATTGATGAAAATAAACAAGTTTTCTGGCTTCCATCTGATTTCAAAAAGAAAAACGGATATCAGATTTCTATTGAATTATCCAGGAAATATGACCTTTACCGCCAGGATTACTGTGGGTGTGAATTTGCCCGTAAATAACCTCATTTAATAATAGAATGAGAAGCAGACCAATAATTGTTATAAAAAAGGCAAAATTGTGATAGACTTATAAAAATCCTATGGTGTAAAATAGCACAGGATTTCGTTAAAATTATAACAAGATGTTTTTTTATTCGTACATCAAGTGTATGATAAAATTACATAAAACAACGGGAAGGAGATACTATTATGGGATTCGTATTATTTGAACAAAAAGATAATATCGGTATCGTTACGATCAACAGACCGGAAGCTCTGAACGCGCTTAATTCTGCTGTATTAGCTGACCTGGAGAGCGTTTTTGATGCAATCAATCTGGATGTTGTACGCTGCGTTATTCTGACAGGAAGCGGACAGAAAAGTTTTGTAGCCGGTGCTGATATCGGAGAAATGAGCACTCTGAGCGTAGAAGAAGGGGAAGCTTTTGGTAAGCACGGTAATGATGTTTTCCGTAAAATTGAAACATTCCCGATCCCTGTAATCGCTGCAGTAAACGGTTTTGCTCTTGGCGGAGGAAATGAGCTTGCTATGAGCTGTGATATCCGTATCTGCTCTGATAACGCCGTTTTTGGACAGCCGGAAGTAGGTCTTGGCATTACACCAGGCTTCGGCGGGACACAGAGACTGGCTAGGATTATTAATCCTGGCAAAGCGAAAGAGCTGATCTATACGGCATCTAATATCAAAGCGCCGGATGCACTTGCATTAGGCCTTGTGAATGCTGTTTACCCAATCGAAGAGTTAATGCCGGCAGCAGAGAAGCTCGCAGGCAAGATTGCTAGAAACGCTCCGATCGCAGTCCGCAACTGCAAGAAAGCCATCAATGATGGTCTGCAGGTTGGTATGGATGAAGCTATTGTCATTGAAGAAAAATTATTCGGCAAATGCTTCGCTACAGAAGATCAGATCGAAGGCATGAAAGCATTCCTGGAGAAAAGAAAAGTAGAAAAATTTGTCAACAGATAAGCATTTCTCTGTCAGACAGTAAAAATAATATTACAAAAATATTACGGAGGTAAAACTATGATAGTTGGTATTATTGGTGCCGGAACAATGGGGTCAGGTATCGCCCAGGCTTTCGCTGCATGCGAAGGTTACACAGTAAAATTAACGGATATTAATGATGAGTTTGCTGCAAACGGAAAAGCAAAAATCGCAAAAGGTCTTGCAGGCCGTGTAGCAAAAGGAAAAATGGAGCAGGCAGACGCAGATAAGCTTCTGGACAAAATTACGACCGGAACAAAAGATATCTGCACAGACTGCGATCTGATCGTAGAAGCAGCTATTGAAAACATGGAGATCAAGAAACAGACTTTCAAAGAGCTGCAGGCAATCGCAAAACCAGACTGCATTTTTGCTACCAATACATCCAGCCTTTCCATTACAGAGATCGGCGCAGGACTTGACAGACCGATGATCGGTATGCACTTCTTCAATCCTGCTCCAGTTATGAAATTAGTGGAGGTTATCGCTGGTGTTAACACCCCGCAGGAGACAGTTGATAAGATCGTTGCAATCGCAGAAGCAATCGGAAAAACTCCGGTTCAGGTTGCAGAAGCTCCTGGATTTGTTGTAAACAGAATCCTTATCCCGATGATCAACGAAGCAATCGGCATTTATGCGGATGGAGTTGCATCTGTGGAAGGTATTGATACAGCTATGAAACTTGGCGCAAGCCATCCTATGGGACCTCTTGCTTTAGGCGACCTTGTCGGACTGGATGTCTGCCTGGCAATCATGGATGTATTGTATAAAGAGACTGGTGATACGAAATATCGTGCACATACTTTACTTCGTAAGATGGTTCGTGGCGGACTGCTTGGCCAGAAGACGGGTAAAGGATTCTACGATTATAGTAAATAGGAGGTAAACAATGGATTTCACTTTAAAGAAAGAGCATGAAATGGCGAGACAGCTGTTCAAAGATTTTGCTCAGAATGAAGTCAAGCCACTTGCTCAGGAAACAGATGAAACAGAAATTTTCCCGCGGGTGACAGTTGACAAACTTGCCAAATACGGAATGTTAGGCATTCCGGTTCCGAGAGAGTATGGCGGACAGGGATGTGACATTTTAACTTATGTACTCTGTGTAGAAGAGCTTGCAAAGGTTTGCGGCACAACAAGCGTTATTGTCAGTGCACATACATCTCTTTGCATCGACCCGATCCTTACCTATGGTACAGAAGAGCAGAAACAGAAATATATCCCGAAGCTTGCTACCGGTGAGTGGCTGGGTGCTTTCGGTCTTACTGAGCCAGGTGCAGGAACGGATGCACAGGGACAGCAGACAAAGGCTGTTCTGGATGAGAACACACACGAGTGGGTCATCAACGGATCAAAATGTTTTATCACTAATGGTAAAGAGGCAGATGTATATGTCTTGATCGCTGTTACCGGACTGATCGAAAAACGTGGTAGAACACAGAAGGAGATTTCTGCATTCATCGTTGAAAAAGGAACTCCTGGATTTACATTTGGAACAAAAGAAAAGAAGATGGGTATCAGAGGTTCTTCTACCTATGAACTTATTTTCCAGGATTGCCGTATTCCGGAAGAAAACCTTCTTGGAAAGAAAGGCAAAGGATTTGCTATCGCTATGCACTCTCTGGATGGTGGCCGTATTGGTATCGCTGCACAGGCTCTGGGTCTTGCAGAAGGTGCATTAGATAACACGATTGCTTACGTAAAAGAAAGAAAACAGTTCGGCAGAGCAATTGCTCAGTTCCAGAACACCCAGTTCCAGCTGGCCGATATGGCTACCAAAGTTGAAGCAGCTAAGATGCTGGTCTACAGAGCAGCAATGAAGAAAGCTCAGTTCCAGATTGATGGAAAGACATCTTACTCAGTTGAAGCAGCTATGGCTAAGCTTTATGCAGCAGAAGTTGCAATGGAAGTAACAACGAAGGCAGTTCAGCTTCATGGCGGTTATGGATATACCCGTGAATATGATGTTGAAAGAATGATGCGTGACGCAAAGATCACAGAGATCTATGAAGGAACCAGTGAGGTTCAGAGAATGGTCATCTCTGGGAGCATTTTAGCATAAGAAAGGAGCGTGTGGAAAATGAAAATCGTTGTATGTTTAAAGCAGGTTCCTGACACAAAGGGCGGCGTTCAGTTTAATCCGGACGGAACATTAAACAGAGCAGCTATGCTCGCTATCATGAACCCGGATGACAAAGCAGGCCTTGAGGCAGCTTTAAGAATAAAAGATGAATGTGGTGCAGAAGTTACCGTTATTACGATGGGACTTCCGAAAGCTACCGACGTTTTGATGGAAGCTCTGGCTATGGGCGCTGACAAAGCGATCCTGATCACCGACAGAGTACTTGGCGGTGCTGATACCTGGGCTACATCTTCAACTGTTGCAGCCGGAATTAAAAAGCTGGATTATGACCTGATCATCACTGGCCGTCAGGCTATCGATGGTGATACTGCTCAGGTTGGTCCGCAGATCTCCGAGCATCTTGATATTCCTGTTATCAGTTATGCACAGGACATCAAGATCGATGGTGACTATGTAATCGTTCAGCGTCAGTTTGATGACAGATATCATGTATTAAAAGCTAAAATGCCTTGTCTGGTAACAGCACTTGGCGAGCTTGCACAGCCGCGTTATATGACTCCAGGCGGCATCTTTGATGCAGTTAACGCTGATATCACTGTCTGGTCAAGAGCTGACCTTACCGATCTGGATGATGCTAACATTGGTCTTGCCGGATCCCCGACAAAGATTGCAAAAGCATCTGACAAAGTCCGTAAGGGCGCTGGTGAAAAAGTCACACTTGATCCAAAAGAGTCCGTTGATTACATCATGGGCAAACTGAACGAGAAACATATCATTTAGTCAGGAGGGAGCGATAAAAGATGAATATTCAAGATTATAAAGGTGTATATATCTTTGCTGAGCAGGTTGATGGAAAACTTAGCGGAATCGCATTTGAACTTCTTGGCAAAGCAAATGAACTGGCAAAAGATCTGGATACGGATGTAACTGCAGTTGTTATCGGCAGCGGCATTAAAGATCTTGCTGATCAGTTAGCTGAGTACGGCGCTGACAAGGTCATCGTTATTGATGATCCGGAATGCAAGGAGTACAGAACTGAGCCTTATGCACATGCATTAGCAAGTGCAATCAATGAATTTAAGCCGGAGATCATGTTAGTCGGTGCAACTCCGATCGGACGTGACCTTGGCCCTAGAGTATCTGCAAGAGTAGCTACTGGTTTGACCGCTGACTGCACAAGCCTTGATATTGGCGACTTCCCGCTGCAGCCGATTCCGGGAAAAGAAGATGAGCAGCTTCACAAACAGCTTCTTATGACCCGTCCGGCTTTCGGTGGAAACACCATCGCTACGATCGCCTGCCCGTATAACAGACCGCAGATGGCAACTGTCCGTCCTGGTGTTATGCAGAGACAGGAAAGAAAAGAAGGTGCAAAAGCAGAAGTGATCGAATTCAATCCTGGTTTTGTTCCAAACAACAAATATGTAGAAATCCTGGATATTGTGAAATCCGTTTCTGAAACTGTTGATATTATGGATGCTAAGATCCTTGTTTCCGGCGGTCGTGGAATGGGCGGTCCGGAAAACTTCAAGATTCTTCGCGACTTAGCTGACGCGCTGGGCGGAGAAGTTTCCTGCAGCCGTGCCGTTGTTGATTCCGGATGGATGCCAAAAGATATGCAGGTTGGACAGACCGGCAAGACCGTTCGTCCACAGCTTTATATCGCTTGCGGTATCTCTGGTGCAATTCAGCATCTGGCAGGTATGGAAGAGTCCGACCTTATCATTGCAATCAACAAAGACGAGACAGCTCCAATCTTTGATGTTGCTGATTATGGTATTGTTGGTGACTTATTCAAGATCGTTCCGGAACTGACCGAACAGATCAAGGCAGCTAAAGCAGCTAAAAAATAATACAAATCTCTATTAATTCAGGAAAGCCTCCTTTTATAGGGGGCTTTCCTTTTTTTAATATTATGAGTTGTTGTCTCAGCATCATAAGCACCATCCCGTCAGCGCGAATTTTTCTAACGCTCGCTGCACTCCCGGATAATCACAATGCCGCCTGCGGAACTCGCTGCGCTCAAACAGTCCTCGGCGGCATTGATCCGGCAATGCAGCTTGCGAAGAAAAATCGCATTCCGTTCTGGCGCTTATGATGCTGAGACAGACTTCCATATATTTAAAAAAAGTATAGTTTTTTAAAATATGAGAAGTTTTACTCCCTAATTAATTGAATAATAAGTTTTTCATGTTATAATATTTTAGTAAAAATATGCATATCATTCCAGGAGGATAAATACATGGCTAAAAAGAGAATTGCAATCAATGGTTTTGGACGGATTGGCCGTCTGGCTTTCCGTGTTCTTTATCAGGATCCGGATGTAGAAGTTGTTTGTATTAACTGCTCCCATCCAACTTCCGAGATCGCTCATTTGTTAAAATATGACTCGACATACAGAAGATTTGTCGACGCAGACAAAGTAAAAGCATTAAAAGATTCCATTAAGATCGGTGATTATAAGATCGCTATCACGGGAGAGCGTGACGCAAAGAATCTTCCGTGGAAAGAAATGGCAATCGATCTGGTCATTGACTGTACAGGAGTTTACAAAACAACAGAAAAAGCTATGGCACATATTGAAGCCGGCGCTAAAAAGGTTCTGATCTCCTGCCCGGGTGACGAAAAAATGCCTACGATCGTTTATGGTGTAAACGAAAAGACATTAAAGAAATCCGACAAGATCATTAGTGCTGCAAGCTGCACGACCAACTGCCTGGCTCCTATGGCAAATGCTTTAAACAAATTTGCTCCAATTGAAAAAGGTTTTATGACAACGATCCATGCATATACAGGCGATCAGGAGCCGCTTGATGCATTCCACAAAAAAGGCGACCTCAGAAGAGCACGTGCTTCGGCTTACAACATCGTTCCTAATACCACAGGTGCTGCAAAAGCAATTGGCCTGGTTATTCCGGAACTGAACGGCAAGCTGGACGGTGCTGCACAGCGTGTACCTACCTGTACCGGATCTTTAACAGAACTGGTTGCAGTCTGTGCTAAGAAAGGTGCTGATATTACAGAAGCCAACATCAATGCATTTATGAAGAAAGCAGCTAATCCATCCTATGCATATACAGAGGATGAGATCGTTTCTACCGATATCATCGGCATGGAGGCTGGTTCCTGCTTCGACGCTACACAGACAAAGGTCATGGATCTTGGAAAAGGCAAATCCCTGGTTAAGGTTGTTGCATGGTATGATAATGAATATTCCTATACATGCCAGATGTGCCGTGTTGTGAAATATATTTGCAAGAAATTTCTTTAAATCATAATTCCGGCCGGCCATTTCCAATGGCCGGCCTTTTATCTTATTCCATAGAGAACATTTCATAAGGAGAAGATCATGTTAAATAAAAAAACAATTGATGATATTGACGTAAAAGGAAAAGTTGTTCTGCTGCGGTGCGATTTTAATGTTCCAATGAAAGATGGAAAGATCACAGATGACACCCGTATTGTTGCTGCTTTGCCAACTATAGCAAAATTATCCGGTGATGGCGGCAGGGTCATGATCTGTTCGCATTTGGGCAAACCAAAAGGAACGGTGAAAGAAGAATTAACACTTGCTCCGGTTGCACAGCGTTTAAGCGAACTGCTGGGACAGGAAGTGCTTTTCCTGAAAGATAATGAAGTTGTCGGGGCTCATGCTACATGGTTTAAGAGCCACATGGTGGAAGGTCAGGTCGTACTTCTTGAGAACACCAGATTCCGCCCGGAAGAAGAGAAAAATGAAGACAGTTTCAGTAAAGAACTTGCTTCTTTGTGCGATGTATATGTAAATGATGCCTTCGGTACAGCTCATAGAGCACATTGTTCCACAGCCGGCGTTGCGAAATTTGTAAAAGAATCGGCTATCGGCTATCTGATCGAAAAAGAGATCAAATTCCTGGGTAATGCACTGGATGATCCAGTCAGACCACTTGCAGCAATTCTTGGCGGTTCTAAAGTTTCTTCCAAGATTTCCGTCATTGACCGTCTGCTTGAAAAAGTTGATATCCTGATCATCGGTGGCGGTATGGCTTATACCTTTATCAAAGCAAAAGGTGGGAAGATCGGCAAATCACTGGTAGAAGAAGATTATCTGGAATATGCTGTAAACATGGAAAAGAAAGCAGCTGAGAAAGGTGTTAAACTGCTTCTTCCAGTTGATACAGTGATCGCTTCAGAGCTTTCCAACGATGTCCCTTATGAAACTGTCGATATCATGAATATCCCAGATGACAAAATGGGTGTTGATATTGGTGAAAAATCCATCCAGCTTTTTGAAGATGCTTTAAAAGATGTGAAGACTGTCATCTGGAACGGACCAATGGGAGTGTTTGAAGTTCCTCATTTTGCTGAAGGAACCAAGCAAATTGCAAAGACATTGGCAGACATGGATGATGCGATTACGATCATCGGTGGTGGTGACAGTGCGGCAGCTGTAAATGAATTAGGCTACGGCGATAAAATGACGCTTATCTCCACTGGCGGCGGTGCTTCTTTAGAATTTCTTGAAGGAAAAGAGCTTCCGGGAATTACTGCTATTCAGGATAAATAAATTATATGATTCCGCGCCGTGAACCTCTGCAGCGGCGTTCTCTCGAAAAACTGCATTCGCAATGTTTTTCTCGAGAAGCCATTTGCCGTCCCGGCGCGAAATAAAGGAGAATTTTTAAAAAATGAGAAATAAAATAATTGCCGGCAACTGGAAAATGAACAAGACCCCGCAGGAAGCAAAAGAGTTGATCAAAGAATTGGCTCCTTTGGTTAATGACAGCGAAGATGATGTCGTTTTCTGCGTTCCATTTGTAGATATTCCGGCTGCTATCGATGCGCTGAAAGGTACCAATATTGCTGTTGGCGCCCAAAATATGCATTGGGAAGAAAAGGGAGCTTTTACAGGCGAAATCTCTGCTGATATGTTATATGAACTTGGAGTGGAATATGTGATCATTGGTCATTCTGAGAGAAGACAGTATTTTGCAGAAACCGATGAAACCGTTAATAAAAAAATACATGCCGCTTTAGCTCATGAATTGATACCGATCGTCTGCTGTGGAGAAACTCTGGAACAGCGGGAAAACGGAGAGACTCTGGATCTGGTTAAAGGTCAGATTGAAAAAGCATTTGAAAATATTTCTGCAGAAGATGCAGAAGGCATAATTATTGCTTATGAGCCAATCTGGGCAATTGGCACCGGGAAAGTCGCTACAAAAGAGCAGGCTCAGGAAGTCTGTGCTTATATCCGGATGACGATCAATGATCTTTATGGTGCAGAGGTGGCGAATCAGATCCGTATCCAGTATGGCGGTTCTGTTAATGCTGATAATGCATGTGAATTATTTGCAATGCCGGATATTGACGGCGGATTAGTCGGCGGAGCTTCCTTAAAGAAAGATTTTGCTGGAATTGTAAATTATAAAAAGTAATGATCGGATACATCAAAGGCATTGTTGCCCAAATCAATGATAACCATATTGTTTTAGATAACCATGGCATTGGCTACATTATCCAAATGCCGTTATCTTCTATGGTTTCCCTGACAGAGGGGGATGAGGTGACAATTTATACTTATATGGCATTTGGAAAAGAGGATGTTTCCCTTTGCGGATTTACTTCCGGAAGCGAACTGGAGATGTTCAAAATGCTTCTGAAAGTCAGCGGAATCGGTCCGAAAGGTGCTTTAAACATTTTATCAGGGGTCAGTGTTGATACTCTGAAAATGGCCATTGCTTCCGGTGATGATAAATTGATCGCAGCATCCAAGGGGATTAGTGCGAAAACGGCGCAGAAGATCATCGTGGAACTTAAGGGCAAAATGAGTAAAGAACTCCTTTCCGTTGGGACGGATGTTCGTAAAGCTGCTTCAAAAGACGATGACCGCGTGAACGAGGCGATCAATGCAGTTGTTGCAACCGGATTTGACCGGACCAGCTGTGTCAGGGCACTTGCAAATATACAGATCAGTGATCAGATGACTGTCGATGAGATCATTGACCTGATCTTTGCAAATATTACCTTTTAACAAAAAAATCACATTCAAAAGATACAATCGGAAACTGTTATGGCAAAAGATGCAATCAATACAAATCTGATCATGGAGGAAAAAGAGGTCGAGAATAATCTCAGACCTCAGGATTTTGATTCTTATATTGGTCAGGAAAAGATCAAAAATAATCTGAAGATCTATATTCAGGCGGCTAACGAGAGAAATGAGCCGATCGATCATGTTCTTCTTTACGGTCCTCCGGGACTCGGCAAAACAACTTTGGCCGGGATCATTGCTAATTCCATGGGCAGAAGTATGAAGATTGTATCCGGTCCTGCCATTGAATATCCGGGTGAGATCCTGGCTATCATAAAACAGTTGCCAAAAGGTGGTGTCCTTTTCGTAGACGAAATACATCGTTTAAGTAAGCCGGTTGAAGAAGCATTGTATTCTGTAATGGAGGACTTTGCTTTTGATGCTGTAATTGAAAATGGAGAGCAGACTACAGTCCGGAGGATCTCTGTTGACCGGTTTACTTTGATCGGAGCCACAACAAGAGCTGGGCTCTTATCAGCTCCATTGCGTGACCGTTTTGGTATTATTCATAGAATGGAGTATTACGAACCGGAGGAATTGGCCAAAATCGTTATCAACTCTGCGAAAAAACTGGCTATTGATAAAGTTGATCCATCCGGTGCAATAGAGATTGGAAACTGTTCCAGAGGGACACCTCGTATCGCAAACCGTATTTTGCGCCGTGTCAGAGATTATGCACAGGTGAAAGCTGACGGGAATATAACGAAAGAAGTTGTTGACGAAACACTTGCACTTTTAGATATCGATCAAAAGGGACTGGATCTGACAGACAGAAATATTCTTCTGACGATGATCAGTAAATTCAATGGCGGCCCGGTAGGCCTTGATACACTTGCTGCTGCTATTGGAGAAGACCCAGGCACGATCGAAGATGTCTATGAACCATATCTTGTAAAATGCGGATTTATCAATCGGACGCCGCGTGGTCGTATGGCCACGGATTATGCCTATTCCCATTTAAACATGACCAAGATCGAACCGTGATCCTATGACTGAGATCTTATTAACAGGCTCAAAATATCTTATCATTATTTTGTTTGCCTATTTTACCTATATATCTTTTCGCGTGCAAAGAGATGCGCCAGAGGAAAAAAAGAAAGGCAGTTATATTCTTCAGAGAGTGTTTCTGCTTTTGATTCATGCATTGGCTTATCTTTGCATCTGCGTAAATATCATCCAAAACCCGGATATCGGGCTGACTATTCCAAAAGTACTTGGATTCTATGCAGGACAGCTTGTTTATTTAGTGATCATGTCTATTCTGATCCCATCTTTTATTTCCTTGAGTAAAGGCATTAATAATGTCCTGTGTATGTTTCTTGCAATTGGTTTTATTTTTCAGACCAGGCTGGATTTTGATACTTCTGTGCGTCAGTTTTTTATTGTATTATTTGGAACTGCTGCATTTCTGGTGTTCGTTTTTTTCTGCAAACGCGCAAAATTCTTAAGAAATCTGACGTGGATCTACTGCATCGTTGGTATGGCATTATTACTGCTGGTATTGATCCTGTCCCGCGTTACAAAAGGTGCGAAGCTTGCGATTGATCTGGGATTCTTTTCCTTCCAGCCAATGGAATTTGTAAAGATCCTTTTTGTCATGTTTGTGGCATCGGCATTCCATAAAGCCAACAATTTAAAAACTGTTATCATCACGGCAGCTGCTGCAGCGATCCATGTTCTGATCGTTGTATTTTGCCGAGACCTGGGGTCCGGATTGATCTTAAGTATTATCTATGTATTAATGCTTTATGTTGCAACCAGGAAAGTCCGATATCTTTTTATTGGAGCTGGAGGCTTTGCCGCTGCCGCCTTTGCTGCCTATCACTTGTTCAGCCATGTCCGCGTACGTGTACAGGTCTGGCTTGATCCTTGGGCTGATATCGACAATAAAGGTTATCAGATTGCCCAATCCTTATTTGCAGTAGGAACCGGAGGATGGCTGGGATCCGGAATCTTCCGCGGATCGCCAAATCATATACCGGTAGTTTCAAATGATATGGTATTTTCTGCAATTGCAGAAGAGATGGGTGCTATTTTTGCTATTCTTCTGATCCTTTTGTGCTTATGTTTTGTCCTGATGATGATGCGGGTAGCTATCCGGGTCAATAATTCATTTTATAAACTGCTTGCTTTTGGATTAGGAACTGCATATGGCGTTCAGGTATTTCTTACGATCGGCGGTGCGATAAAATTTATACCATTGACAGGAGTGAATCTCCCGTTTATTTCCAGCGGAGGCAGTTCCATGCTGGCATCGATGGTCTTTATCGGTATTATTCAGGCTCTATATGTCATTTCTGAAGCAGATGTTGAGCATGAAAGGGAAATGATCGCCCAAGGTGCAGATCTTGCTGATTTTTCCGGATTTGAGCATATAAAAAGACAGCCGCATCATCAGCTGAAAACGGAAGAAACCGTGGACACAGTGACACATATTCCGGCAGAAGAAAGAATCAAAAAAGTGGATGTGGAGGATAAGATCCGGCATATCGATCCGGATGACTTTTAGAGGAGGAAACTCTGGGGAGTTTCTTTGAACCGCTCAAAGCCGCTCAGGCTCCCCCGACGTTCCGTCGTGGTAAGTAATGAATCCTAATCGTGAACGAAGAAAAATTAATAAAGTACGTAAAAAGATCAGCCGCGGGCGGGTCATCAATCAGGATATCTTAAAGATATCCGTGTTTTTCTGCGTTCTGGCGGCTGCTTTGATCGTATATTTGTGTGTTTTTCTGACCTTTGAATCCGGATCTATCATTAATAATACTTACAATAAACGGTCCGAAAGCTTTAAAAAAGTCATTGAAAGAGGAAGTATTTACAGTTCGGATGGTACGCCTATAGCTTACAGTGAAAACAGGGATGGGGTAGAAGTCAGGATCTATCCATACGGGAATATTTTTGCTCAGGTTGTTGGATACGAGACGAATGGAGCTTTGGGACTGGAAGCATCCTATAACTATTATTTGCTCACTTCTCACACAAATATGTTTGAAAAGATTGCAAATGAATTTAAAGGGCAGAAAAATCCTGGCGATTCCATCCATACGTCTCTTGACCGTGATCTGCAAATGTATATCAGTGATCTATTAGAGGGACAGAAAGCATCCGCCATTTGTATTGATCCGACAACCGGACAGATCAAAGCGACTGTCTCAAAACCTGATTTTGATCCGAATGATATCCAATATATCTGGGATGATATTATTTCTGATGAAGAAAATTCTCCATTAGTCAACCGCGCAACGCAGGGCAGTTATACACCGGGGTCCACATTCAAAATTTTCACCTTATTAGAGTATATGCGCGAACACCCGGATTATGATAACTACTATTATAATTGCGAGGGCGTTTTAGAAGGTGATGGCTATACGATGAGCTGTATTGACCAGACTGCTCACGGTGGAGAGACTCTGGAAGATGCTTTCGCCTGGTCTTGTAATCTGGCATTTGCTGATATTGGATTGAAGCTGGATATTGATCAGTTTATAGCTTCTAATTCGAACCTTTTATTCAATCGTGATCTGAATGTGGATATTGCAAGCAATAAAGCAATCTTTTCCCTTCAGAAGACGGATTCTGATTTTATGAAGATGCAGACTGCATTTGGGCAGGGCAAAACACTGACTAATCCACTGCATTTATCGCTTGTCATGTGTGCTTTCGCAAATGAGGGAGTTTTGATGCGGCCGCATTATGTCACTAAGATAACCAGCCCTTCCGGCTCTGTTGTAAAAACATTTAAAGATAAAGAAGAAGAGCGTCTGTGCACCAGTTCTGAAGCTGATGCTATGAACCGTTATCTGCGTTCTGTTGTGACAGAAGGAACAGCATTCTGTATGGCATACGAGGATTATACAGCCTATGGTAAGACAGGTACGGCTGAAACGAAAAGCGATAAAGAACAAAATATTGACCTGTCCTTCTTTGTTGGATTTGCAGAAAAAGATGGACAAAAACTGGTTATTTGTGTCAATATTGAAGACACGACAAGAACTTGGATGAGCGCTGTGGATTTCGCTCATGAGATATTTAATTATTACTTTTATTAGTTCGATTACTTAAATATATTATTGCCAATTTTCCGCTGAGATAAGGCAATGGATATAAATATTTTTGACAGAGGTAGAGCTTTATGATTTACAGTATGACAGGGTTCGGCAGAGCAGAGCTCTCTGAATCTGACAAGAAGTTTACAGTCGAGATCAAATCCGTTAATCACAAATACTTTGATCTGAATATCCGGATGCCGCGTAAATTTAATCTTTTTGAAAGCAATATCCGGAATCTCTTAAAAGAATATGCTTCACGCGGAAAGATCGATCTATATATCTCTTATGAGGATCTTTCGGAAAGCGGAACAAGTCTGAAGTACAACAAAGCTTTAGCACAGGAATATTATCATTTCTATAAACAGATCCAGGAAGATTTTAATATTGATGATGATATCCGGACATCAACCATTGCCAGATCTACAGATGTTCTGGTTCTGGAAGAGCAGGAGATCAATGAAGAAGAAATGTGGTCTCTTCTGGAACGTCCGCTGAAAGAAGCTTTTTCGGCTTTTCGTTCCGCAAGAGAAAAAGAAGGGGAAGCATTAAAACAGAACATTCTCGGCAAGCTGGATGAAATGCAGGGACATGCCGCGTTCATCGAAGAACGTCTCCCACAGATCATTTCTGAATACCGTGAAAAATTAACGGAACGGGTAAAAGAACTTCTGGAGAACAGCCAGATTGATGAAGGCAGGATTGCTGCAGAAGTTACCATGTATGCAGATAAAATAGCGATTGATGAAGAACTTGTCCGTCTATCTACACATATCCGACATATGAAAGATATTCTCGAAAAAGGCGGAGAAAGCGGCCGAAACCTGGATTTTATCGCTCAGGAAATGAATCGGGAGTCCAATACGATTCTTTCCAAATCTAACGATATCGATATTACTAACCGGGGCATCGAGCTCAAGACCTGTATCGAAAAGATCAGGGAGCAAGTTCAAAATATAGAATAATTATTATGAGCTATGGTCACACATATCCCCTGCGCTCAGGATGCTTCGCATATTCGCTCGGGAATATGTGTGACCATAGCTCATTCAATCATTCATATTTCACAGATATCTCAGAGCTCAGGATGCTTCGCATTTTCGCTCGACAATATATATGACCATAGCCGAATAAAATACAAAAAGGAGAAGTTATGGATAAAGGTGTACTTGTAGTTGTATCTGGGTTATCCGGAGCCGGCAAAGGAACCATATGTAAGAGACTTTTAGAGAAATATCCTGATTATGTTCTTTCTGTATCTGTAACCAGCCGTAAACCACGGGAAGGGGAAGAACATGGAAGGGAATACTTCTTCATTACAAAAGAAGAGTTTGAAGACCGTATCAATCAGGGAAAACTGCTTGAATTTGCTCAGTATGTTGGAAATTATTACGGCACACCAAAAGACTGGGTCGATGAGCAATTGAATGCAGGGAAAGATATTGTCCTGGAAATTGAACTGCAGGGTGCTTTTCAAGTACGCAAAAAGATTCCGGAAGCGGTTTTAATCTTTGTTCTGCCTCCGGATATGGAGGAATTAAAACGCCGTCTGGTCAATCGTGGAACAGAAACAATGGAAGAAATTGACAGGCGAATTCAAAGGGCCCTGGAGGAAATGGAATTTGTTCCAGAATACGATTATGTGATCATTAATGAAGATGTTGAAAAATCTGTTGACATGTTGCATAATATAGTTCGTTCTGAAAAAAACAAAGGAGAGTGAAAACATGTTACATCCGTCTTACACTGATTTAATGGATGCTTTAAACAGCGAAGTGGAAAATGGAGAACAGCCGGTTGTCCAGAGCAGGTATTCCATCGTGATGGCTGCTTCCAAACGTGCCCGCCAGCTGGTTGACGGTGCAGAGCCTCTGGTAGATAATCCGTCTGCTAAGCCATTATCTACGGCAATCGAAGAGATCTATTCTCAGAAAGTACGTATCTTAAATAATGACGATGAGGAAGAATAAACTTTTCCTGATATCACTGGGATGTGATAAGAATAGAGTTGATTCTGAAAGAATGCTGGGGTTTCTTGAAGACGCCGGCTTTTCTTTTACTGACGATGAATATGATGCAGATGTGATCCTGATCAATACCTGCTGTTTTATTGATGCTGCCAAAACGGAATCCATCGAAACAATTTTAGAAATGGCATCCATGAAAACAGAAGGAAAATGCAAAAAGCTGGTTGTAGCCGGGTGCCTTTCGGAGCGGTACCGGGATGAAGTTATGAAAGAACTTCCGGAAGTTGATGCCTGTATCGGTACGAAGGAACTGAGAGCAATTGTCTCTGCATGCAGTCTTCAGGAAGAAGAAACAGCAACACCAGATCTGTCCGGGAGACGGATCATTACGACCCCTGGTCATTATGAGTTTTTGAAAATTGCAGAAGGTTGCAATAAGTACTGTTCCTATTGTATTATTCCCTATATTCGAGGGAAATATACCAGCTATCCGATGGAAAACCTGCTGCAGGAAGCTAAGTCTCTTGCGGCGCAAGGCGTGAAAGAACTTATCATCGTGGCACAGGAAACATCCATTTACGGAAAGGACCTTTATGGGAAAGAGATGCTTCCGGAATTCCTGCAAAAATTGTGTCGGATCGATGGCATCGAATGGATACGCCTGCTGTATTGTTACCCGGAAGATATTACAGAAGAATTCCTGCAGGTCATGGCACATGAAGAAAAAATCTGTCATTACATAGACATGCCGATCCAGCATGCTTCAGATCGGATCCTTAAGAAAATGGGGAGAAAAACTGACCGTGCTTCCATTCTTTCGACGATCAAGCGGGTTCGCGAGATCATGCCGGATGCAGCTCTGAGAACTTCTTTGATCACAGGATTCCCGTCTGAGTCGGAGGAAGACCATCAGCTTTTGATGTCCTTTGTTAAAGAGGCCAGATTTGACCATTTGGGAGTTTTTACTTATTCCCAGGAAGAAGGTACCCCTGCGGCAAAAATGCCGGATCAGATTGATGAAGCGCTTAAGGAACAAAGAAGAGATGACCTGATGCGTCTGCAGGAGCAAATATCCCTTGAGCTCATGAATAATAAAATTGGAAAAGAATTACAGGTCCTGATCGACGGATATCTTCCGGATGAAAATGTATATATTGGAAGAACCAGGATGGATGCACCAGATGTGGATGGGTTCTTTTATGTAAAAACGGAGGAGACCCTTAATAGCGGAGACTTGATCATTGCTCATGTGCAGACAGCCAATGCTTATGACCTTTACGGGGAGATGATAAAACGATATGAATCTGCCGAATAAACTTACCATTTTAAGATTAATTTTTATCCCGTTTTATGTTTTCTTTCTGATGACGGATTTCTTTTCCTTCAGCAGTCATATTGCTATGGTCATTTTTATCCTGGCATCTATTACAGATTCCCTGGACGGAAAGATCGCGAGAAAATACAATTTGGTCACAGACTTTGGGAAATTTGCTGATCCTTTAGCTGACAAGATCCTTGTTGTTTCTGGTATGGTTTGTTTTGTCGCGCTTGGCAGGCTTCCTGTCTGGATCTGCATCATCATCCTTGCCAGAGAATTTGCTATCAGCGGTTTCCGTCTTGTCGTTGCTGCAAACGGCACAGTTTTAGCAGCCAGTATGTGGGGAAAATTGAAGACAACGTTCCAGATGATCATGCTGATCATGATGTCCTTCGACCTGGAAAGACTTGTTACAGAAAAAGGTTTCCCGCCTGTAATCTGGAATGTCTATCATATCGTAACGATCGTCGTAATGTATATTGCACTGGCACTGACCATTATATCCATGATCGACTATTTCTATAAAAACAGGAAAGGATTTCAAGTGAAATGACCTGTGAATTTATTTGTGTAGGTACTGAACTTTTACTTGGCAATATCCTGAATACAAACGCGAAATACCTGTCCGAAAAATGTGCGGAATTAGGTATTTCTGTTTTTTATCAGACAGTTGTAGGCGATAACCCGGAAAGATTGGAAGAAACGGTCCACCTGGCATTATCCAGATCGGACTGCATTATTTTTTCAGGCGGTTTGGGGCCAACTACCGACGACCTGACAAAAGAGACCGTTGCGAAAGCATTTGGGTTAAAACTGGTGGAAGACGCCAGAGCGAAAGAAGAATTACTTGCTCGTATGAACCATTACGGGCGCAAGATCACTAAGAATAATTTTAAACAGGCTTTGATCCCGGAAGGACAGAAAGCCCTTTATAATCATCACGGCACAGCACCTGGTATCTTAATTGAAAAGGATGGGAAAACTGCTATCTTACTGCCTGGCCCGCCTGGAGAACTGGTCCCCATGTTTGAGGAATACTGCATTCCATATTTTGAGTCCAGATCAAATCAAAAAATAGTGTCCGTTATGGTAAAGCTGATCGGGATTGGGGAAAGCGAAGCGGCTGCAAGAATTGAAGATCTGATCTTAAACAGCACAAATCCTACCGTTGCTCCTTACGCAAAAACAACGCAGGTTCATCTGCGTGTCACTGCAATGGCAGAAAACGAAGAAGCCGGAAGAGCTCTTATAAAGCCTGTACTGGAACAGATCCAGGCGAAATTAGGCGAATATATTTATTCCATGGATGAAAATGATGATATAGAAGACGTTGTTGTCCGGGATCTGGAAGAGAAACACCTGTATATCTCCTGTGCAGAATCTTTTACCGGTGGAATGGTCGCATCCCGTCTGATCAATGTTCCGGGTGCCAGCAATGTGCTGAAAGAAAGCCTTGTTACATATTGTGACGAGGCTAAGATGAATCGTTTATTTGTTGATCCGGAAACCATAAAAAAACACAGCGCTGTCAGTTTTGAATGTGCAAAAGAGATGGCAGAAGGTGTCATACGGGCAACAGGCTGTGATGTTGGGGTGGCAACGACAGGATATGCCGGGCCGGATGGAGAAGAAGCAGGACATATCTTCTTTGCTGTAAGTTTTAAAGATAAAACAGTTGTGAAAGAAATGAATCTGGCATTTGACCGTAATCTGGTAAGGGAGGCAGCGGTGATCCGTGTCCTTGCTCTTGTTCATCAGATCCTGAAAGAAACATAAACAATGAAATGAAACGGTTCGGTTACAAATTCTTAACATTTCTGAAATAGTGTAAAAGAATCGGCTATGATATGATAGAGATACGCAAAAAGCGTGTCTCTTTTTTTGTTTTTCATCGGAATGTGATTGACAAATGTCTGAAAGTAGAATAATATAAAAGCGAACATAAGTTCGTATTCGAATGAAGGAGATAAAAATGGATAATAAAGAGAAATTAAAAGCATTAGACGCAGCAATTTCCAAAATTGAAAAAGATTACGGAAAAGGCTCCGTCATGAAATTAGGAGATAAAACAGCGCTGGATGTAGATGTGATCCATACCGGTTCCATCAGTCTGGATAAAGCATTAGGCGTTGGCGGCATTCCACGCGGAAGGATCATAGAGATCTATGGTCCGGAAGCTTCCGGTAAAACAACGCTTGCGTTACATATCGTTGCAGAAGTACAGAAAAACGGTGGAATCGCAGGCTTTATTGATGCTGAGCATGCTCTGGATCCAAAGTATGCACATGATATTGGTGTAGATGTAGACAATTTATATATTTCACAGCCTGATTATGGTGAGCAGGGGCTGGAGATCTGTGAGACCATGGTACGTTCCGGCGCGATCGATATCATCGTTGTAGACTCTGTTGCTGCTTTAGTTCCAAAACATGAGATTGAAGGGGAAATGGGAGATGCTACGGTTGGTGCACAGGCACGTCTGATGAGCCAGGCTTTAAGAAAACTGACTGCTGTAACAAATAAAACAGGATGTTCCATTATCTTTATCAATCAGTTGAGAGAGAAGATCGGTGTCTTTTACGGTCCTTCAGAAACCACAACAGGCGGCCGTGCCCTTAAATTTTATGCATCTGTCCGTATTGATATCCGCCGTGTAGAATCTCTCAAGCAGAGCGGAGAAGTCATCGGCAACCGTGTTCGCGCCAAAGTTGTCAAAAATAAAGTGGCCCCGCCATTCCGTGAGGCAGAGTTTGATATCATTTTCGGCGAAGGTATTTCTGCTGTTGGAGATATTCTGGATCAGGCAGTGGAGTTTAAGATCATCGAAAAGAGCGGTGCATGGTACTCTTATAACGGCGAAAAGATCGGTCAGGGAAGAGAAAATGCCAAAAATTACATCAAAAATGATCCTGCATTCTTCGCTATGTTAGATGCCGCTGTCCGTAATAAACTCGGATTTGGCGATGGAGAACCTTTACCGGATACAGCTCCTGTTCAAGAAGAACCTCAAATGGCAGAATTCAATCCGGATGACCTGGAACTGGATGTTGAATGATCCATTATTCCATTTATGCAAAAAAGGGGAATTGCAGTGCGATTCCCCTTTTATAATTAATTGAGATTATCATATAATAAAGGAAAAATAACTTGTCAATAAAGGTTTCCTTTAGTAAACTATATAATACGGTTTAGAATAACTATTGGAGGTATTTCATATGAATGTTTATAAGACAGAACAACTCAGAAATGTCGTTCTTTTGGGGCATGGCGGTTCTGGTAAATCCACGTTAGCAGAAGCTTTTGCTTTTACAACCGGGATCACGACCAGAATGGGCAATATTGCTGACGGCAACACCATCAGTGATTTTGATAAAGAAGAGCAGAAAAGACAATTTTCTATCAGCACGACGGTAATTCCAATCGAATTTAATAAAATTAAGATCAACGTCCTGGATACTCCGGGTTATTTCGATTTTATTGGCGCAACGGAAGAGGGTCTTAGTGTTGCAGATGCAGCTGTTATTGTTGTCAATGCAAAGAGCGGTATTGAAGTTGGTACACATAAGGCTTGGGGTTTCTGTGAGAGATTCCATATTCCACGTATTATTTATATTTCTGGTATGGATGATGCGAATGCAGATTTTTCTGGTGTCGTAGAATCCCTGAAAGAAGAGTTTGGCAATAAGATCGCTCCGCTGCAGATCCCTATCAAAGAAGGCGGTGCTTTCACTGGTTATGTCAATGTTATTCGTGAAGCAGGAAGAAAATATAAAGCAGACGGATCCTATGATGAGTGTGATGTCCCTGCTGATCTTTCTGCTGTTGTTGCTTCTACCAGAGAAGAGGTTATGGAGCACGTAGCTGAGACCAGTGAAGAATTTATGGAGAAATATTTCGGTGGCGAAGAATTCACCATGGATGAAATTCTTTCCGCTCTGAATTCTGCTGCTACAGAAGGCGATATCGTTCCTGTTTTAGTTGGTGCTACAACGAAAAACCTTGGACCAAAAGCCGTTCTTGAAGCAATTGAACGTTATTTCCCATCTCCGGATCACAGCCCGGTTAAGAAAACCGGTAAATTCACTAAGACAGATGAAGATTTTACTGCAGAGTATAAAGAAGACGGTCCTCTTGCTGCTTATGTATTTAAGACGATCGTGGACCCGTTTATCGGTAAATATTCTCTGGTTAAGGTTTGCTCCGGCGTATTGAAGAATGATGATCAGGTCTTCAATGCTGCAACAGATGAAAGTGAAAAATTATCAAAACTTTATATCATGCGCGGCAAGAACTTTGAAGAGATCAACATGCTGAACCCTGGTGATATCGGTGCGATCAGCAAACTGGATCTTGCAAAGACCGGCGATACCTTATCCAAGAAAGATAATCCAATCATCCTTGATAAGTTCGAAACAGCAAAACCGTATACTTATATGAAATACCGTGCCGTTAATAAAGGTGAGGAAGATAAGATCCAGCAGGCTCTGCAGAAATTATGTGCAGAAGATCAGACACTGAGAGTTGTTTCTGATGAAGAAAACAAACAGGCTCTTCTGTACGGCATTGGCGATCAGCAGCTTGATGTTGTTGTTTCCAAGATGAAAGAAAAATATAAAGTTGATGTTGTTCTGGAAAAACCTGCATTTGCTTTCCGTGAGACCATCAAGAAGTCATCCGATGTACAGGGCAAACATAAGAAACAGTCCGGCGGACATGGACAGTACGGCGATGTCAGAATGCGTTTTGAGCCTTTAGGCGATACAACAAAAGCATATGAATTCGCAGAAGAAGTTGTCGGTGGTTCCGTACCGAAGAACTACTTCCCGGCTGTAGAAAAAGGGTTACAGGAATGTGTCCAGAAGGGACCCCTGGCTAATTATCCTGTTGTTGGTGTAAAAGCGACTCTGTACGATGGATCTTACCATCCGGTTGACTCGAACGAAATGTCCTTCAAGATGGCAACCATTCTGGCATTCAAGAAAGGTTTCATGGAGGCAGGTCCTGTGCTCTTAGAGCCTATCGCAAGCCTGAAAGTTACTGTTCCGGATCGTTTTACCGGTGATGTTATGGGCGACCTGAACAAGAGACGTGGCCGCGTACTTGGTTCAAATCCGGCTGGTCTTGGCAAGACCTGTATTGAAGCTGATGTTCCTCAGTCTGAATTATTCGGCTATGGCACAACACTTCGGTCCATGACTGGTGGATTCGGCGATTTCGAGTATGAATTCTCCCGTTATGAGCAGGCTCCTGCAGATGTTCAGGAAAGAGAAGTCGCAAGCAGACATACAGACGACGAGGAATAATTCCTTTTTATGAAATACGATATTGTAATCATTGGTGGCGGTGCATCTGGTTTATGCACCGCCATAATGTCTAAAACAGAAACAAATTCTATATTGATCATTGACCATGAGGACCGTGTCGGGAAAAAGATCCTGTCTACAGGGAATGGAAAATGCAATCTGACTAACCGTTACTGCCGTACGGAGCTTTTCTCATCGAATCCGGAAGGAATCTATCCATATTTTCCGGAAGCTAACAGAGCTTTTGCAGAAACGGTTATCTCATTATTTGATGTTGACCAGGCCATTCAATTCTTTCAAGGATTAGGTATTCTGACGGAAGATAAAAACGGTTATATCTATCCACGGAGTGAACAGGCTTCTACTGTTTTAGATTGTCTTCGTTTCCGCTGTGAAACATTAGGGATCGATATGGCTCTCGGTTATCAGCCGATGAAGATCACTAAGAGGGACGACCTGTTTTATATTGATGATGAATATTCCTGCAAAAAACTGGTACTTGCGACGGGCGGTATGAGTGCACCAAATACCGGTTCAGACGGCAGTGGGTATGAATTCGCCAAAAGTCTGGGGCATCATATTGTTGAACCCATTCCGTCTCTTTGCGGTTTAAAGTGCAGTGATCCTTTCTTTAAAGCATTAGCTGGTGTTCGCAATGACAGCAAACTATCACTTTATGATGATCAGAAAAACCTGCTGATAGAAGCGCAGGGTAATCTGCAGTTCAATGATTATGGTGTATCCGGCATACCAGTATTTCAAATTTCTTCTGTTGCTGGACGTTTATTAAAAGAAGGGAAGCGGCTGATCCTTAGGATCGACCTCCTTCCGGAAGTATCTTTTAATGAGCTGGCTGATTTTATAGACAGCAAAACGGAAAACTATCTTCTTGGGGTTTTAAATAAAAAGCTTTCTCAGGTTATAGAAAAAGAAATCAGCAGAAAAAAAGGCTGTAAAAACGTTTCTAACGGTTATCTAAGAGCCTGTATGATCAAACGCTTCAAAGTTCATCCAATCGATATCACCTCATTTGCACAGTCCCAGGTAACTGCCGGCGGCGTATCCGTCGACGAAATCCGGCCTGATACGTGCGAATCCAAATTAGTCGACAATTTATACTTTACCGGGGAAATCATGGATATTAACGGCATTTGCGGCGGTTATAATCTGCATTGGGCATGGGCAAGCGCTTATTGTGCGTCCAAAGCTTTAAAAGAAGACTCCAAATAGTATTATTTTTTTCCATTTGTTTATTTTGGGGAATATGATAAAATAACTAACACAAAAAAATATAGAAAGGATTCTTAATCAATAACTATGATTCGGATCAGTCAAATTCAATTACCGGTAGATCATACCAAAGCACAGCTGGAATCGAGCATCTGTAAGAAGCTCCGTGTCAACGACAATGCGATCGAATCGATCAAATATTCCATTGTCAAACGTTCTTTAGACGCTAGAAATAAGAATAACATCACATACAACTATGTGATCGATGTTTCTGTGGATAATGAAAAAAATATCCTGGAAGCCTGCAAAAAGAGCAAAACGATCACTCATGTACAGGAAAAACGTTACTCCCTGCCTGTCCGCGGGCAGGAGTTAATGAAGATCCGGCCGTATGTTGTTGGATCCGGCCCTGCCGGTCTTTTTGCTGCTTATTTTCTGGCTGAACATGGATATAAGCCTATTCTGATCGAGCGAGGCGAAAGTGTAGAAAAGAGAACCGTTCGGATCCATGAATTTCTGGATGCTGAAAAGCCGCTTCATCCAGACTCTAATGTTCAGTTCGGTGAAGGCGGAGCAGGCACCTTTTCTGATGGCAAATTAACAACCGGTGTAAACGACCCGCAGGGAAGAAACCGTCTTGTTTTACAAACATTCATCGATAATGGTGCTCCGGAAGAGATCCTGTATTTAAATAAACCGCATCTTGGAACTGATATGCTTTGCCGTATCGTTAAGAATATGCGCAAAAAGATCATTCAGAACGGCGGAGAAGTGGTCTTTAACACAAAATTTGTCGGATTTACTGCAAGCAACGGACATTTGGACAGTATCAAACTGGAATCCAATTTCAAAGGCCGGACTCACATTATGGAGGTTGACTGCAATCATCTGGTCCTTGCGATCGGTCATTCTGCTCGTGATACATTCCGCGATCTATATGATCAGAACATCCACATGGAGCAGAAACCTTTTGCTGTCGGTGTTCGGATCGAGCACTCCCAGGAAGCTGTCAATAAAGCACAATATGGAGAGAACTATCTGGAAAAATACGGAGACCTTCTCCCTGTTGCTGATTACAAGCTCACTGCTAAGACAAAGGATGGAAGAAGTGTTTATACCTTCTGTATGTGTCCTGGGGGATATGTGATCAATTCTTCTTCTGAAGAAAACCGGCTTTGTGTGAATGGTATGAGTTTTTCACAGCGTGATGGAGAAAACGCCAATTCTGCAATCGTTGCTGCTGTAACGCCGGATGATTATGCTTCCTCAGATCATCCGCTGGAGGGCATCGAATTCCAGAGAATGCTGGAAGAAAACGCTTATAAAGCAAAGAACGGAAAAATACCTGTGCAGCTACTGAAAGACTTCATGGAAGGAAACGTTTCAGACCATTTTGATTCTGTATATCCAAACTGTCTTGGTAATTGTGATTTTGCTGATATCAATACCATCCTCCCGGATTTTATCTGTGAAGCAATTAAAGAAGGGATTGAAGCTTTTGATCATAAGATTCCGGGGTTCGCAAATCCGGAAGCAGTCCTTTCTGCAGTAGAAAGCCGTACGTCTTCACCTGTACGTATTCTTAGAGATGAGCATTTTGAAAGTAATATCAAGGGAATCTTCCCATGTGGCGAAGGTGCCGGATATGCTGGAGGAATTACAAGCGCTGCAATGGACGGTATTAAAGTTTTTGAAGAGATCTACAGCAGGTTTAAAGCATAAATCATGTTGATCAATATTTTACAGAAAAACGGAGACCTGTACGATCTGTCCTGGAAAGGGGATCAGATCCTGGAGATTTATCATATGGATCATAAACCAGCTGATCTGCTGAAGCTTTGTGTTTATGATCCTGCTTCTAATACACTGGAAGAAATTCAGCCTGACGTAAAAAAAGTCGCTTTCATGAACATCAATGTTTCTTATAAACCATGTGTGGAAGTCTACTACGCCACATATCATGAAACAGAAGATAAAATGATTGAGATCCGGCTGTATGCTTATCATCTGAAAACCAGAAAGACACGGATCGTTTGTTCTTTTCCGGAAAGCAGGAGTGTTCTGACATCACAGAAAATCATCCGGGCTTTTATTCTTTCTCCATCTGATGTTTTAATTCAGACAGAAATCGTGAATAAGAGAGAATCCAGTAATCTGATGGGTTCCATTGTGTTTACCCAAACAATGTATTCTGCTGATCTGCCTGCACCATTACCAGTTATTGAAGAGAACTTTAACAACAACGGGATCAATGCCATCATTCCTATGAATGAATCTGAGATCCTGGTGAAAACCGGTTTTTCTTTTCTGGAAGACTCCAGATTGTCTGTTGCATCTAAAAACGATGCGCTGATAGAAAGTGTTTATCGCACTACATCACAAAAATTGATCGGAGATTTAAAACTCTCTCTTGGCAATATTGATATGTACCTGATCACGACCGCGTATTTTGATAAGTATATTCTCCGGCCGGAAATTATAGACGAATTTATTGTATTTAATGTGGTTGATGTCGCATCCAAAACATCAGAAAGTTTGTTTATTAATTATGTTACCGATGAGAAATTTACGGTCCAGAATAATAATATCGATCTGACAGACCTGCGCGTAGCTTATGTGATCAATAATGATCCTTATATTCGCCGCACAAAAGATGGAAGAAGTGCTTTCGTGAATGTTCGAACGGCAGAAAATGATATTTCATTTGTGGATGATACATTTATTACCGTTCTTGGAAAATTGTTTGTACTGGAATCCAAAAACAAACGGCATTCCAATCTGAAATTATACAATTACCCTAAAATGGATATCGTCCTGGATGCTAAATATTCCTATATAGCCGGTATTCATAACAAAGAACAGTATTTCTTATACACAGAATAAAATGGTTTATACTTCCTTAGAGATTGACGAAATCTTAAATAAGGCACCTGTAATGGAACCGCAGCGGCAGTTCTATTTTGTTGACCAGTGCCGAAAGATCATTTCTGCGTTGGAAGAAAAAAAAGGGCGGAAACTGACGGTCTGTATCAATACCTTCGGCTGTCAGATGAATGCAAAAGATTCTGAGAAGCTTCTCGGAATCATGGAAGAGATTGGTTACGTGGAGAGCGATAGCGAGGATTCCGATTTCGTTCTTTATAATACCTGTACCGTCCGGGAACATGCAAATGTGCGCGTTTACGGACGTTTAGGTGTTTTAAAGAATTCCAAAGATAAAAACCCGGATATGATCATTGCATTGTGTGGATGCATGATGCAGGAGAATGCGGTTGTAGAAAAGATCAAACAAAGCTATAAACATGTCGATATTATTTTCGGCACTTACAATATTTACAAGCTGGCTGAACTACTGTTCCTGCATTTCACGCAGAAAAAGATGCAGATCGAAATATATGAATCTCCGCAGGAGATTGTTGAAGATCTTCCATCAGAACGGAAATTCAAGTTTAAGTCTGGCGTCAATATTATGTATGGCTGCAATAACTTCTGCAGCTACTGCATCGTTCCTTATGTTCGTGGAAGAGAACGGAGCAGAGAAAAAGAAGATATATTAAGGGAAATAAGAAACCTGGCTGCAGATGGTGTCATTGAAATCATGCTGCTTGGACAGAATGTCAATTCCTATGCCTATGGTTTCCCGCAATTGTTAGCAGAAGCTGCACAGATTCCGGAAATCAAACGGATCCGTTTTATGACATCCCATCCAAAAGATCTGTCTGATGATCTGATCCGGGTGATCAAAGACAATCCGAAAATTGCACGCCATATCCACCTGCCGCTGCAGTCCGGCAGCACCAGGGTGTTAAAAGAAATGAATCGGCATTATACCAAAGAAGGCTATCTGGAGCTGGTAGATAAGATCCGCAGCGAGATCAAGGATATTTCCATAACGACGGATATCATTGTCGGTTTTCCTGGAGAAACGGAAGAAGATTTTCAAGATACTCTTGACGTTGTCCGTAAAGCTAAATTTGAGAGTGCTTTTACTTTTATCTATTCCAAAAGAAGCGGTACGAAAGCTGCATTGATGCCGGACCAGATTCCACGGGATATTGTGAATGATCGTTTTAACCGTTTGCTTGCATTGGTAACAGAAGGCGCTACAAAACAGACAATGCGTTATACCGGACAATCAGTAGAGGTTCTCGTGGAAGAGATCAATCAAAAAGATCCGTCTCTTTTAACGGGGCGTATGTCAAATAACTCGTTAGTACATTTTAAAGGTTCCAACGACCTTATCGGAACGATGGCAAAAGTCCATCTGGATGAAGCAAAAGGTTTTTATTATCTGGGAACACTTATAAGGAGTATGTAATGGCTTTATCGCCAATGATGACAAAATATCTGGAGACAAAAGAGCAGTATCCTGACTGTATTCTTTTTTATCGCCTTGGTGATTTTTATGAAATGTTTTTTGATGATGCATTGACAGCATCCAAAGAACTGGAGATCACATTGACGGGAAAGGACTGCGGTCTGGAAGAGCGTGCGCCAATGTGCGGCGTTCCTTATCATGCTGTAGACGCTTATCTGAACAAACTGGTCTCAAAAGGTTATAAAGTAGCCATTGCGGAACAAGTTGAAGACCCGAAGCTGGCAAAAGGACTGGTAAAAAGAGAGGTGATCCGTGTGGTCACTCCCGGTACCAACATCAACCCGCTTTCTTTAGACGAAGATAAAAACAATTATCTGATGTGTATCTACTATGCATCCGAATATTTTGCGGTTTCATTTGTCGATATTACAACGGGTGATTTTCTAACCACCACAATATCTTCGCTGTCATCGTTGATGGATGAGATCAATAAGTTTCCGGTAGCTGAAATCATTTCCAATCATTCTTTTGCAATGTCTGGTGCTGATTTCGGTTATATCAAAGACAAACTTGGCATTACTTTTTATACTGTCAATGATTCTTACTTTGATCAGAAAGAAAGTGTCGACCTGATCAAACAGCATTTTCATGTGATCGATCTTTCCGGTCTGGGATTAAATGACTATCCACTTTGCATCCCTTGTATTGGTGCAACGTTACGTTATTTATATGAGACACAGAAAAACGGTTTAGAGTTTTTAAATAAGCTGACTGTTTATTCTACAGGGAAATATATGATCGTCGATTCTGCTGCCCGCAGAAATCTGGAATTGACTGAAACAATGCGGGAGAAGAATAAAAAAGGTTCTCTGTTATGGGTTTTGGATAAAACAAAAACAGCAATGGGCGCCAGGGCACTGCGTTATTTTATCGAACAGCCTTTGGTAGATAAAGAAGAGATCCTGATGCGTCAGGATGCTGTGGGAGAGCTGAATGAATCTCTGATCGACCGTGATGAATTAAGAGAATATCTAAATCCAATCTACGATCTGGAGCGTCTCCTTGCGAAAATATCTTATCATTCTGCCAACCCGCGGGATCTGGTTGCATTTAAGAGTTCTCTTAAAATGCTCCCGGCGGTTAAATACTGCATGCAGAAATACCACAGCCGTTTATTAGCACAGCTGTATCAGGATCTGGATTGTCTGGAAGATCTGGAAAAGCTGATCGATGATGCGATCGTAGAAGAGCCGCCTCTTTCTATTAAAGATGGCGGAATCATTAAAGAAGGGTATTCCGAACAGATCGACACATTGCGTAAGTCTAAATACGAAGGAAAATCATGGCTTTCGGAGATTGAAGAGAAGGAACGCAATGCGACCGGCATCAAAACTCTGAAGATCAAATTTAATAAAGTATTTGGATACTATATTGAAGTCACGAATTCTTTTAAAGATAAAGTGCCTGACCGTTACATCAGAAAACAAACGTTGGTCAATGCAGAGCGTTATATTACAGAAGAATTAAAAGAACTGGAAGATACGATCCTTGGCGCAGAAGAAAAATTATTTGCTTTGGAATATGATCTGTTCAGCGATATCCGTGATCAAATCTACGGAGAGATCCAGCGGATTCAGAAAAGTGCTTCTGTCATCGCAAGGATCGATGCTTTTGCTTCTCTGGCATATGTCGCAGAGCAAAACCATTATGTACGCCCGGAGATCAATGACAGCGGAATCATCCATATCAAGGATGGACGTCATCCTGTCGTTGAAAAGATGATGGAGGAGGGTACTTTTATTCCAAATGATACATATTCTGATCAGGATGAAAACCGAGTCTGCGTCATCACCGGTCCGAATATGGCTGGAAAATCCACTTATATGCGTCAGCTTGCATTAATTGTTTTAATGGCAAGTATCGGCTCTTTTGTACCAGCATCCTGGGCTTCTATCTGTACGTGCGACCGCATCTTTACCCGTGTCGGAGCATCTGATGATCTGGCATCCGGACAAAGTACTTTTATGGTTGAGATGACCGAGGTCGCCAATATTCTTCGTAATGCTACTGAAAAATCGTTAGTCATCCTGGATGAGATCGGAAGAGGCACATCTACATATGACGGTCTGAGTATTGCCTGGGCCGTGATCGAGTATATTGCTGACAAGAAAAAATGCGGGGCGAAAACATTTTTCTCCACACATTATCACGAACTGACAGAGCTGGAAGGCCATATTGACGGTGTTAAGAATTACTGCATAAGCGTAAAAGAACAAGGGGATAACATTATCTTCCTGCGAAAGATCATTCGTGGAGGCGCTGATAAAAGCTATGGTGTTCAGGTGGCGGCTTTAGCCGGTGTTCCTGAACCAATTATCAAACGGGCAAAAGAGATCGTGAATCAGCTTTCATATGCTGATATTACGATCAATAAAGATAATCAGATCATTCATACAGAGAGAGCAGAGGAAGAAGTGATCCTTCCGGAAGAAAATGAAACAGAGAACTATATCCGTTCCCTGGATCTGGATAAGCTTTCTCCAATTGAAGCAATCAACATCTTATATGATTTGAAAAACAGATTATGACGGAAATACATATTTTAGATCAATTAACAATCGATAAAATCGCGGCCGGTGAAGTAGTGGAACGTCCATTGAACGTTGTCAAGGAACTGATGGAAAACGCGATTGATGCAAATGCGACCAGTCTATCCGTAGAGATAAGGGATGGCGGCACTTCTTTGATCCGTATCACTGATAATGGCGCTGGGATCGATAAAGAGCAGATTCAAAAAGCTTTTTACCGTCATTCTACTAGTAAGATCAGCAGTGCGGATGATCTGTCGTTTGTAACATCTTTAGGATTCCGAGGAGAAGCTCTTTCCAGTATCGCTGCTGTTTCTAAAGTAGAGCTATGTACGAAAACAAAGGATTCCATGACCGGTACTATATATAAGATCAGCGGTGGAAAAGAAATCTCAATGGAAGATGCGGGACTTCCAGATGGAACGACCGTCATTGTCAGAGATCTTTTCTACAATACACCTGCTCGTTTAAAATTCTTAAAAACGGCACAGACGGAAGCAGGATATATTCAGGATATGGTCAATAAGATTGCTTTGTCTCATCCGGAAATTGCTATTAAATTGACCAGTAACGGTGCTGTCCGTTTATCAACCAGTGGGAATGGTGATTTAAAGAGTACTATCTACGCTGTATTTGGCCGTGATATTACATCTCATTTGTTAGCTGTTGATGGTGTATATGATACTTTATCTGTAAGCGGTTATATTGCTGCGCCTGAAATTGCCAGATCCAACCGCAATTTTGAACTATTCTTCGTAAATGGAAGATATGTTAAAGATCCTGTTCTGAGCAGTGCTGTGGAAGAAGCATTCCGCGGGTATCAGATGAAGGGCACGTTCCCGTTTATCATTTTGAACCTTCGGATTGAACCGGAATTAATGGACGTAAATGTTCATCCTGCCAAGCTTGAGATCCGTTTTTACGATAATGAACAGATCTTCCATGCAGTAAGAGATGCTGTATCCTCTGTACTCTATAAGAGAGAAAATATTCCTTCTTTTACAGTCGGTCCTAAGGATGAAGCAGACAATGAACCTGTCATTGCAAAGCAATTTGTTCCGGAACCTTTTGAGGAAAATCGCGTTCGTCAGACTTCAACCTTTTCAGAAGAATCTGTTTATTCTGTTAAGAAAGAAGAACCAGTTTCTTTTGAGCAGACAACGTTCGCTCCGTTCATCAGTGAAGAAGCAAGAGAGAAACACCGCCTGATCGGTGTGATCTTTGATACTTACTGGATCGCAGAGTATCAGGATTCTCTGTTTATTATTGATCAGCATGCAGCACATGAAAAAGTTCTATATGAAAAGTTTCTGGAAAATATCAAAAACGGCACTCACTATTCACAGAAACTAATGCCTGCTCTCATAGTTACGTTAACGCCAAAAGAAGTTGAGGTATTAGACAGATTCCACGAACAGCTGTCAGAATTAGGCTTTGAGGTTTCCTCCTATGGCGGGAGTGAATATGCCATTTCTGCTGTTCCAGCAGATCTTTATACCTTGGATGAAGCAGACCTGTTCTTAAGTTTTCTGGAAGAACTTACTATGCTTTTACCTTCTGTTTCCTCTGAACTTCTGTTATCCAGGATTGCAACTGCTGCATGCAAAGCGGCAGTGAAGGGCGGAAACCGTCTCACTTTTACAGAAGCTAACGCATTGATCGATCAGCTGCTTTCTCTGGATAACCCATATAACTGTCCGCATGGCAGACCTACCATCATTCAGATGTCCAAAACGGAACTGGAACGCAAGTTCAAGAGGACCCTTTCATGAAAAAGCCATTAGTCATTCTTTCCGGACCTACCGCCTGCGGAAAAACAGCACTTTCTATCTCTCTTGCAAAACGGATCAATGCAGAGATCATAAGTGCGGATTCTATGCAGGTTTATAAAGGGTTTGACATCGGAACAGCTAAAGTGACGAAAGAAGAAATGCAGGGTGTTCCTCACTATCTGATCGATGAAATGGATCCGGATGAAGAATGCAACGTATTTGAATTCCAAAGCCTCGCCAAACATTATATTGATGAAATCCAAAACCGCGGTAAGATTCCGATGATCGTTGGCGGTACCGGATTTTATATCCAGTCTGTTTTATATGATATTGATTTTTCACAGGAACCTGCCGATCGCTCATACAGACATCAATTGGAACAGCTGGCTGAAGAAAAGGGGAGTCCTTTCCTTCATGAGAAATTAAAAGAGATCGATCCGGATGCAGCCGCTGCCATTCACCCAAACAACCAGAAACGTGTCATTCGGGCGTTAGAGTTCTTTCACGAGACAGGAGATAAAATCTCTGACCATAACCGCATCCAGCAGCAAAAAGAATCTCCATACCAGTTTGCTTATTTTGTATTGAACCGTAAAAGAGATGTTTTATACGATCGGATCAATCAAAGAGTCGATCTGATGATGAAGGATGGATTGGTTGAAGAAGTGGATCGTCTTTTGAAAGAAGGCTGCAAAGAAGATTACCTTTCTATGCAGGGATTAGGATATAAGGAAATCGTTCCGTATATCCATGGAAAATGTTCTTTGGAAGAAGCCGCCGATCTATTGAAAAAGAATACCCGTCATTTTGCAAAACGACAGATCACCTGGTTTAAGAGAGAGAAAGATGTCTGCTGGATCAACTATGAAGACTTTGCATCGGAAGAAGCGATGCTGGAATATATGATCAACTACTTGAAGGAGGCTAACATTGTTTCATTATCCTGACATTGATGATGCGATCATCACAAAAGCTGCCCAAATTGAAGAAGAACTGAAAGAAGTATTCCACCGGATCGATGAGATCTCGGAGGCAAATCAGTATAAAGTACTGTCTGCTTTCATCAAACACAAAGTCTGTGAAGCAGATTTTAATTCCGGATCCGGCTACGGATATAATGAAGTCGGCCGGGAAAAGCTGGAAAGCGTTTATGCCGATATCTTCCATACTGAGGATGCTCTGGTTCGACCACAGATCACCTGTGGAACACATGCACTTTTTCTTGCGCTTAGCGCCATTCTTCTTCCGGGTGATGAAATCCTCTTTCTGTCCGGTGCGCCTTATGACAGTTTGGAAAAATCAATTGGCATTACAGACAGTCCTGGCTCTTTAAAAGAACATGGCATTTCTTATCGCATTGTTCCTATGCTGGAAGGTGCTCATTTTGATTTTGAAGCGATCAGAAGCAACATCCGGGAAAATACTAAGATAGCCTATATTCAACGTTCCAAGGGATATGTAAACCGGCCGTCTCTTTCCTGCGAGCAGATCAAAGAAGCCGTTGACTTTGTCAGATCCATACGTGATGACATTATTCTTTTTGTAGATAACTGCTATGGTGAATTTGTAGAAGATAAGGAACCTACAGATGCTGGCGCTGATATTTGTGTTGGTTCCCTGATCAAGAACCCTGGCGGCGGACTCGCCCCAATGGGCGGATATATTGCCGGCAGAGCAGACTTGATCGAGCGCTGTGCTTTTCGATTAACTGCTCCAGGATTGGGGAAAGAAATCGGCGGCGCCTTAGGAACTTTAAAATCTTTCTATCAGGGATTATCCCTGGCTCCAAAGGTGGTATCAGAAGCATTAAAAAATGCACATTTTCTGGCTGCTATGTGTGAGGCATACGGTTTTCATGCAAGTCCTTCTTCACAGGATGTGCATCATTGTATCGTGGAAGCCATCGATTTCTATGATCCGGAGAAAGTCATTGCTTTTTGCAGGGCAATTCAGCATTCCTCCTATGTAGACAGCTACGTGACGCCGGAACCATGGGAGATGCCAGGATACAATGATCCCGTCATAATGGCCAGCGGTGCTTTTATGAACGGATCCTCCATTGAGTTGTCTGCTGATGGACCGTTAAGAGAGCCTTACACAGTCTATTATCAGGGCGGACTGACTTATGAGCATGGCAAATACGCCATCATGCGTGCGCTCACGGAAATTATGAAATAAACAACGGGGGTGTCTTCTGACCGCCACACTATTGGCGAAGAAAGGAGGCACTTATGAATAAAAAAATGAAAGAACTGCAGCCGGATAACCGGCCAGATGAGAAATTCCTGCATTTGGGACCGGCTGCACTGACAGAAGCAGAACTTCTTGCAATCATTCTGCGGACAGGTACCAAAGAGGAACATTCTGTCCAGCTCGCTGAAGAAATCTTATGTAAGAATGAACTGTCTTATCAGGATATATTAAATATCCTGAATCTGGATCTGGAGGATCTTCTGAAGATCAAAGGTGTAGGCATTGTAAAAGCTTTACAGATCAAAGCCGTTGCGGAATTATCACTCCGCATTGCCACTACCAGTAAAAGAAAATCTCTCCTGATGTCTGATCCAAACTCCATTGCGCAATACTATATGGAACAGCTGCGTCATAACAAGAGAGAAGTAGTTGTTCTATTAATGCTGAATTCCGCCTGTGAACTGATCAAAGATGAGGTCATTTCACAAGGAACGGTTAATTCTGCGCTGTTTTCGCCCAGGGAGATCTTTCTGGAGGCATTGAAAAATGAAGCCGTCAATATCATTATCGTACATAATCATCCCAGCGGTTCCGTACGTCCAAGCAAAAACGATATTGAAGGTACAAAAAGGATCAAAATGGCTGGAGATCTGCTGGGCATTGCTTTGCTGGACCATATTATTATCGGAGACAGAAAATATACAAGTTTTCAAGAATCAGGATTGATTAATCAATAAAGTTTGTTAAAATAATAGTATGAATATCGGGCTTATCGCGCATGATTCCAAAAAAGCGCTTATGCAGAATTTCTGTATCGCTTATAAAGGTATTTTGGGGAAACATGAATTGTATGCAACCGGCACAACCGGACGCCTGATCGAAGATGTAACGAATCTGAGTATTCATAAGTTTTTAGCTGGTCACCTTGGGGGAGGTCGACAAATGAGCGCTCAGATCGAATGCAACCAGATCGATGCCGTGATCTTTCTTCGTGATCCGGTAAAACAGCGTCAGAACGAGTTGGATTATGCCAGGGTATATGATTTATGTGACATGCACAATATTCCGATTGCTACGAATGTTGCTTCCGCGGAAATCCTGGTTATGGCTATTGACCGCGGTGATCTAGATTGGCGTAATGCATATAAATAATTTACAGAACACGGAGGTGGTTGACCCATGGTTAAGCTTGTTGTAGGGACAAAAGGAAAAGGAAAAACAAAGTATTTACTGGATAATGCAAATTCTGAAGCAAAGAGCTCAGACGGCGTTGTCATTTATCTTGATAAAAATACCAAGCATATGTTTGAGCTGGACCGCAGTATCCGCTTGGTCAATGTAAATGAATATCCTGTCCCTGATTTTGATGTATTAATGGGATTCATCTGCGGGCTGATTGCCGGCAATAATGATATAGAAGCTATTTATTTTGACAGTTTTCTCACTCTTACAAACCTGGAAGGGAAAGATGTAACAGACTCTATTAACAAACTGATCATCTTATCCGATAAGCTGAACGTTGACTTTATCGTCAGCCTTTCCATGGACGAGTCGGATCTTTCCGATACTTTCAAGGAGTACGTCGTTCTTTCACTGTAAATGGCAAAGCAGAGCAGTACAGTCAGAACCAATAAAAAAAGAAAAAAACAACTAAATATCGGGATCATCATATGTATTGTGATTATCCTGTATTTAGTTGTTAATTTTTGCATCTATTTTTTCACTAACCGTATCGCGGTTTATG
Organism: Lachnospiraceae bacterium; assembly: GCA_017536965.1. GTDB lineage: Bacteria > Bacillota > Clostridia > Lachnospirales > Lachnospiraceae > RGIG5612. The sequence continues at coordinate 102,054 of JAFWCK010000072.1, forward strand.
AAGTAACTTCCGGTTCCACAGCCAGCAGATTTGAAGGGCAGTATAATGCGCTTATTCTCAGGGACGAAACGGTTGTTCCATCTGTCGGTTCAGGCTATGTAAACTTTTTTGTCGGTGATGCAACACCGATCCACGTTGGACAGCAGACCTATGTGGTTGACGGAACAGGAGAGATTTCATCCCGGTTAGAAAAGGCGTCCAGAGATCAATCTATTTTAAGTGCGGATAACCTGGCAAAGATCAGAAGCAGTCTGTTCGATTTCGATTCTTCCTTCCGCGCAGATCACTTTTACGAAATCTATAATTTTAAATATAAGATCGAATCACAGATCCTGGAACTGATCAACAGTTCTGTGTTTGAGAGTATTAATGCAGATCTGGCTTCTATCGGTGAAAACACTTATCAGATTGTTTCTTCTGATATTTCCGGAATCCTGCTGCATTATATCGACGGTTTTGAAGCCACAAAGCCGGAAGACGTCGATTCATCCGCGTTTAACAAATCCGAGTATCAGAAAAAGATCATTAAAACAAATGACCTGTTGGCAGAAGGTGATCCGGTATACAAAATCATTACATCCGAAAAATGGAATCTTGTTTTCCAGATTTCACATCCGGATGCTTTTGAAGGTATTTCAAATATTGATATTGAATTCTTAAAAGACAATGTCATTGCGAATGCTGATTTTTCGATGTTTACAAAATCCGGAAATACGTATGGCGTATTATCTTTAGATAAATATCTGATCCGCTATGTAACAGACCGTTTTGTACAGATCTCATTGATCGACCATACGCAGGAAGGTATTAAAGTTCCAAAAACAGCTCTCACTGAGAAACAGTTTTACACCATTCCAACTTCCTACTTGTCGCAGGGCGGTAATTCATCCAACCGCGGTTTTAATAAAGAAATCTTTTTGGAAGACGGGTCAACCAGTATTCAATTTGTTCCGGTAACATTTGCCCGGATCACGGATGACACCTGCTATGTCAGCACAGATGATTTTTCTGATGGAGATGTTCTTGTGATGAACGAAAGTGACAGCCGTTACCAGGTTGGAACAAAAGAAAACCTGAAAGGTGTTTTCGTTTCAAACGGCGGATACGCTGTATTTAAGACTATTGATATCATTGGCGAAAACAACAGTTTTTATATTCTGAATCCTGCAACCAGCCAGGTCAGCTTATTTGATCAGATCGTACGTAACAGTTCAAAAGTGAAAGAAAACGATATTATTAACCGCTAAACCATGATTAAAGAAAATCTGAAACAAGTATTATCTATTATTGAAGAAGCAAAGAAAGACAGCCCGTATCATCAGGATGTTACATTAGTAGCAGTCAGCAAAACACATCCTGCCGAAGATATACAAGAAGCGTATGACGCTGGGATCCGTGACTTCGGAGAAAACAAGGTGCAGGAATTGATGAACAAAATCGATGTCCTCCCGCAGGATATCCGCTGGCATCTGATCGGACATCTGCAGCGCAACAAAGTGAAATATATTATCGGCAGAACCTACTTGATCCATTCTGTTGATTCGCTTCGTCTTGCTGAAGAAATCGAGAAAGAATCAGCAAAACATCAGGTCGTAACGCATATTCTGGTCCAGGTCAATGTTTCCAAAGAAGAGAGCAAATCCGGCATAGAAACAGAACAGGCGATCGACTTGATCCGTGCAATTTCTGAAATGAAACATGTCCAGGTGGAAGGCTTGATGACCATTGCTCCAGAAGATGAAAATCCGGAAAATGTACGCTGTTATTTCCGTATGCTGAAAAAGTTATCACTTGACATTGATGCTTTAAACATTGATAATATTTTTATGAATTTCCTCTCTATGGGTATGAGCGGAGATTTTGTTGTGGCAATCAATGAGGGCTCGAATTTAGTCCGTATCGGAACCAAAATTTTCGGTGCAAGAGACTATTCAAATATGTAATAAAAAAGGAGATATCATGGGAAAATTCAGCGATAAGTTTTTAAATGCATTTATGAAAGGCGACGACGAGTACGACGACGATTTCGATGAGTACGATGATATCCTGGATGAGGATGAATACTTTCCGGAAGATGATTTTGAGGAAGTTCCGGCTCAGGCTCCAAAGAAAAAAGAAAGAGCAGTACCGGAAGAGAAACCGGCAAGATCATTTGCAAGACCTGCTAAAACTTCTTATCATTCAGGAAAAGTCGGACAGCAGGAGGTATGCGTTTTTAAACCTTCTTCCATCGAAGACTCCAGAGAAATCACAGAAACTCTGCTTCTTGGCAAAGCTGTGATCATTAATTTCGAAGGATTGCATGTGGAAATCTCTCAGAGGATCATTGATTTCATTTCCGGTTCCTGCTATGCATTGGACGGAAATCTGCAGAAGATCTCCAACTACATTTTTATTGCGACACCTAATTCAGTCGATATTTCCGGAGATTTTCAGGATCTGTTCGGCGGTGGTGATAGTTCCTTTGATATTGCAGGATTCAAATCTCCATTGTTATAAAAGAGCTTGACCTTTCTCAGCTGCCTACCGGATTCGATAGGCAGCTGAATTTTTTAATCAGAACTTTTCTTAAGGAAACATACTATTTTGGATTACAAAAAAATCATTCGACAAAACATTATCATCCAGATCCTTTTATTTATCATATTACTTGTGATCGACCGGTTGACCAAATACTGGGCCGTGCAGGTTTTAAAAGCAAAAACATCCATTGTTCTGATCCCGAATATTCTGGAATTCCGTTATCTGGAAAACAAGGGAGCTGCATTTGGGTTCCTGCAGAATCAGCAATGGCTTTTCTATATCATAACGGCATTTGTGCTTGCTGTTATTGTATATTTTTGGATCCGTATCATCCATCTTTCCAAAAGCTATATATCAATAGAACCAGAAAAATTCCATAAAAAAACATTTATGGACCGTAGTTTTCTTAATTATATCCTGGTGTTTTTAGCGGCCGGTGCAGTTGGAAATCTGATCGATCGTATCGCACATACATATGTTGTTGATTTTATTTATTTCAAACTGATCAATTTCCCGATCTTCAATTTTGCTGATATCTGTGTTTCATTAAGCGCAGTCATTCTGGTTGTTTTCTTTATTTTTGTATTCAAAGAAGATCCGGAATTTGTTCTGCTGGGCGGAAAGAAAAAATAATGGGAAAGATCGTTTACCAGGTTTCACCAGAATGGGAAGATCTTCGGATCGATAAATATCTGACAGAGCAGTCTGAACAGTTATCCAGAAGCTATATCCAAAAATTAATTAAAGAAGGGCACTTGTATGTTAACGATCAACTGTGCCGTTCCAGTTACAAAGTCAAAGAAGACGATGTGATTTCTTTTGATGTACCGGAAAATACTGCACTGCAGATTGAAGCGGAAGATATTCCACTGGATATTTTATTCGAAGATGAAGATGTGATCGTGATCAACAAGCCAAAAGGCATGGTTGTACATCCAGGAGCTGGTCACTACACAGGAACTGTAGTAAACGCTTTACTACATCATTGTAAAGACTTGTCTGGAATTAATGGTATTTTACGTCCAGGCATCGTACATCGGATCGATAAAGATACATCTGGTGTCATAATTTGTGCTAAAAATGATTTTTCCCATAAAAATCTTGCCGATCAGCTGAAAGAACATTCCATAACAAGACAATATGAAGCCATTGTATTGGGAAATTTCCAGGATCTGGAAGGAACCATTACCGGAGATATCGGCCGGAATCCAAAAGACCGTCTGAAAATGGCTGTTGTTGCTAAAAATGGAAAACCTGCAGTTACGCATTATAAAGTCTTAAATCAATTTGCAAAAACCGCATTTATCGCTTGTCAATTGGAAACCGGCAGAACGCATCAGATTCGCGTACACATGGCATATAAACATCATCCGTTATTAGGAGATGTCGTTTATGGTGGTAAAAACGCAGAATTCAAATTACATGGTGAACCATTGCAGGGACAAACGCTGCATGCAAAAATTCTCGGATTTAAACATCCGCGTACAAATGAATATATGGAATTTACTGCACAAAGACCTGAATATTTTGAAGAATTGCTTCAAACCCTTTCAAAATAAAGGTTTTTCAGGATTTTTATACTTGCAATTGATTCTGGAAATATGATACAATGATGTCGTTAAAGTATTCTTTGAAGACAAGTTGTGTTGACGTATTTTCAGGAGAAATTATGAAGCTGCAGCAGTTAATGAGTTATGCCAGAAGGGCGATCGATGACTACTCCATGATACAGGAGGGAGACAAAATTGCTGTCGGAGTTTCCGGCGGTAAGGATTCGATGGCTCTTGTATATTGTCTGAAAGGATTGCAGAGGTTTTATCCAAATCACTTTGAGTTAGAAGCAATCAGTGTCGATCTTGGCTTTGGAAATATTGATTTCCAGAAAATAGAGGAGTTCTGTAAGATAGTAGAGGTCCCCTTCTCTATTGCCTCCACTGATATTTCTTCCATCGTTTTTGATGAACGAAAAGAGAAAAGTCCTTGTTCTTTATGTGCCAAAATGCGAAAAGGTGCTTTTAATACGCTGGCAAAGGAACATGGATGCAATAAAACGGCATTCGGTCATCATAAAGATGATATCATTGACACCATGCTTCTCTCTCTGATTTTTGAAGGACGCTTCTACTCTTTTTCTCCCGTCACTTATCTGGACCGTATGGATCTGACATTGATTCGTCCATTTATGTATGTAGAAGAAGCCGATATCATTGGGTTTGCAAATAAATACGAGATTCCAGTATTAAAGAATCCTTGCCCGGTCGATGGTGAAACAAAGCGTCAGTATGCAAAAGAACTCGCTAATCAGATACAGCGCGATCATCCTGGTGCAAAAGACCGTATGTTCAATGCGATTCTTGAATCTGTAGAATCCTATCAGAAAGACCGCTATCCATTACAGCATTGAGGTTATTCTTATGGCAAATAGAAGTTATCATGACCAGTTTCGAATTGATACAGATATGAAATTACGGGAAAAATGCAAAGAGCTTCCAGCTTTTGTTTCGACTTTTTTCCGTGGGATCGAGGCTACTACATCCGCCAGGACACGTATGGCATATGCTTTTGATCTCAAGATTTTTTTTACTTATCTAAAAAATGAAACCGGTCTGGGCGGAAATAAAGAGATCACGCAGTATCACATTTCTATTCTGGATAAAGTTACCCCGACGATCATTCAGGACTATATGGACTATCTGAAAGTCTATAATAATGAACAGGATGTCGAATGCACCAATTCCGAACGTGGTTTAATGCGTAAGCTCTCCTCCCTTCGTTCCATGTATAAATATTTTTACCGGATGGAAATGATAAAAAGCAATCCTGCTTCTATCATTCAGATGCCTAAACTGCATGATAAAGAAATCGTTCGTCTGGATAAAGACGAGGTGGAAGAATTGCTGGATGAAGTGGAATCCGGGAACAAACTCACAAAGCAGCAGCAGAATTTTCACGACATCACTAAAGTCCGTGATCTGGCAATCGTGACACTTTTGCTGGGAACCGGTATCCGTGTTTCTGAGTGTGTTGGACTGGATCTGAATGATGTCGATTTTAAAAATCATGGCATCCGTATTACGCGGAAAGGCGGCAATCAGGTAGTCGTTTATTTTGGTGATGAAGTGGAATCCGCTCTTCTCTCTTATCTGCAGGAACGCAGTGCCGTCATCCCTTTAAGCGGTCATGAAAACGCACTATTCTTATCAATTCAGAAACGTCGTATCACTGTAAAAAGTGTGGAACGTCTTGTAAAAAAATATGCAGGTTTAGTAACACAGGTCAAAAAGATCACTCCGCATAAACTGCGCAGTACATACGGCACACAGCTCTATAAACAAACCGGTGATATTTATCTTGTCGCAGACGTATTAGGCCATTCCGACGTAAATACAACTAAAAAGCATTACGCTGCCATGGAAGATGAAAGACGCCGTATGGCGCGAAATATGGTCTCACTGCGGGAGGACAATGCTGAAGACAGCAAAGAATAATTATTTTACGCAATAAAAAAAGGCCCTCATTTTGATATGTACCCCCTTTCCTGGACATCCAGGGAAGGGGGTTTTATTATGCGTTACTCATATGAATTTAAAAGAAAATGTGTCGAACTATACCGAGAGGGAAGATGGCCAGATACTCCTGACGGCATCACCACCCGCCGTTTCCACAAGGAAATCAGGGACTGGGTACGTATTGAGGATGCCAATGGCCCAGAAGCACTAAAGCACCATAGCCGCCAGAAAAACTGGACGCCAGAAAGCAGATATGAACTGGTAGTTCAGGTTCTGTCAGGAAAGTCAATCAGGAGTGTTGCAATAGAAGCTGGTATCAACTCCGGATTGTTATATCAATGGGTTCGCAAATATAAAACAATGGGATACAATGGTCTTGTCGATATGAAAAAAAGCAGACGGCAAAAGGATCCTGAAATGAAAAAGATAAACTTTAACAATCCGAGAAAACTGGAAGAGTCGGAGTATGAGGAACTCATACGCCTGCGGGCAGAGAATGAATATATCAAGGCGGAGAATGCCATAATAAAAAAAGAGATCGCCTTGAGAGAAGAAAAAGAAGCTGCGCGACTCAAGGCGAAAAAGCAGCGATCGTCAAAGAGCTCCGGGAAGAAGGATACAAACTGAACTACCTCTTAAAAGCCATGGGACTTGCCCGGTCCACCTATTACTTCGAGATATCTAAAACAGATATCGTAGAAGAAAGGAACCGGGATCTGATGAAGGAGATCAACGATATCTTTGTTCACCATAAAGGCAGGTACGGAGTTCGCAGGATTCACGCAGAACTGGTAAACCGCGGACAAGCAGTCAACCATAAACGTGTTCAACGGTTGATGAATGTCATGGGACTGAAAGGAAAACGTCCAAAGGAGAAATACCACTCCTACAAGGGAGAAGTTGGAAAAGTTGCAGCCAACATCATTGACAGGAACTTCAGCGCGACGGCCCCACTTGAGAAATGGACAACGGATGTGTCGCAGTTCAGTTTTTCCTGGGGGAAGTGCTACCTGTCTCCGGTTCTTGATATGAACACCAACGAAGTCATATCATATGATTTATCCCGTCATCCGACTTTAGATCAGATTCACCGGATGCTGGACATGGCGTTTAAAAAGTTCCCAGATGTATCTGGCCTTATATTCCACAGTGACCAGGGTTGGCAGTACCAGCATGAATACTTCCGGAACACCCTAAAGGAACACGGAATCATCCAGTCGATGTCTCGTAAAGGCAACTGCTATGATAACTGTATCATGGAAACGTTCTTCGGAAGATTAAAAAATGAGATGTTCTATGGACACGAAAAAGAATATACAACATTTGAGAAGTTCTCGGACGCAGTCCGTGAATATATATACTATTACAACAATGAGCGGATCCAGGCTAAAACAAAATGGATGCCCCCTGTAAAGTACAGGGAAGCATCCATGTGTTTCACCTAAAGGTCCAATCAATGTGTCCAGGATTCTGGGTACATATCA